>CAZZWO010000210.1:0-5393 GCA_964657885.1 uncultured Acetobacteraceae bacterium
CGGAGCGGGAAGCAGGGCGGGCGGCGGCCATCAAGGATTTCCTGATCAACCTGTTCCGCACCGGCGATGCCGCGGGCGGCGGCAAGCGTCTCGACACCATGACCGCGCGCGACATGCTGGACAGCGGCGCCGACCGTGCCGACGCGGCGTTCCCGCACGACCCGGCGACCGAGATCGAGCTGCTGACCACGCTCGGCAACATCTACGACTGGGCGGACGAACCGGAGCGGGCCGGCCGGGTGTGGCGCCGCCGGATGGAGCTGTCGGCCGCCCTGTACGGCCCCGACGATGCGCGGGTGATCGACCACACGCTGACGCTGGCAAACAGCGACCTGATGTTCATGAACGACGCCGACGCCAAGCTGCTGCTGGAACGCATCCGCCAGCCGGTGTTCACCAAATTCGCAGCCGACAGCCTGCCGCGCGCATCGTGGTTGCAGGTCCGCGCCCGCTCGCTGCGGGCGACGCATGGCGGGCGCGACGAAGCGCTGGCCGACGATCTGGCGGCCATCGCGATCTTCCGCGCGCATTTCCCCGGCGACCTGCGCTACCACGACGCGCTGGAGGACCTCGAGGGCTACCAATACGACAGCGAACAATACGCCGCCTCGATCCGCACGCTCGATCTGCTGCGGGCCAACGAGATCGCCGCGCACCGCTTCGATCCGGGCGACGACCTGGTCTATCACTCGGAGAAGGCGAGCCGGCTGGAACGTCTGGGGCGCTTCGCCGAGGCGTCCGAGGCCTATGAATGGGCCCAGGCGGCGGCCGACCGGCAGTTCGGCCGCCAGAGCCTGTGGTACATCTTCGCGCTGAACGGACGTGCGCAGATGCTGCATCTGCAGGGCGACCGGGAGCAGGCGATGGCGCTGTTCCGGCAGGCGCTCGGCATCGGCCAGGGCCGTGCGGCGGTCAGCGGCCAATCGGCGAGCCTGCGGCGGACCTATGGCGCGGCGCTCGCGCGGGAGGGCCGGGCAGCCGAAGCGGTCCCGATCCTCGAGCAGGTGCTGCGGGAGACGAGGCTGCACGGGCACGACGAGCAGAACCTGCGCCGGACCGAAGGCATGCTGGGCGACGCCTATGACCAGGCCGGACGGGCTGCGGAGGCACGGCCGCTGCTGCTCGCATCGCGTGACGAATGGCTGAGATACGGGCCGGAAGGCGGCTTCGGCCAGCTCGGCGGCCGCGAACGCTGGGCGCGCTTCCTGCTGGCCCAGGGCGAGCTGGAACCGGCGGCGGCCGAGTTCTCGGCAATCCTCGCGGCGGCGCATGGGCGTGCGATGGCGCCGGCGGCTTTGGCCGAAGCCGGACTGGCCCGCGTGGCGCTGGCGCGTGGTTCCGCGGCGGATGCGGCCGCGCACAGCCTGGCCGCGATGAAGATCGCCGACGCGATCGAGGGCGAGTTCGACGTGCGCGCCGGCATCGAGATCCGGCTGGCGCGGGCCACGGCGCTCGCCGCCGGCAACGACGCGGAGGGCGGGCTGCTGCTCGCCCAGGCGGCGCTGCACGATGCCCGCGCCTGGGACGCCCCGGGCAGCCCGCGTATCGCCCGGGCCGCATCGGTGGTTGCGGATTTAGGGAACGCGGTTTTGCTCGCCGAGCCGGGGCGGCGTTAACCTCGCTCGCGCGCTCCCCTGACGGGCGCCTGCGGGAGTTGAGGCTTGACCGAGATACGCACCCGGCGACTGAGCACGGCAACGCTCGACTTCGCCATCGACGAAGCCGGCGACGGGCCGGACGTCGCGCTGTTCCTGCATGGTTTCCCGGAGTCGAAATATTCGTGGCGGCACCAGCTTCCGGTGCTGGCGGCGCAGGGGTGGCACGCGGTGGCGCCCGATCTGCGCGGCTACGGCGACACGACCCGGCCCCTGGCGCGGGAGAACTACCGCATGCCGCATCTGGTGGCGGATGTGGCGGCGCTGTTCGATGCGCTGGGTGCCCGGCGGCGGTTGCTGATCGCCCATGATTGGGGGGCGCTGATCGCCTGGCAATTCGCCATCGAGCGGACCCGCGCGCTGGATGGGCTGGTGGTGATGAACGTGCCGCATCCGGCGGTTTTCCGCGCCGTGCTCCGCCGCTCGCCACGGCAGATCGCGCGATCCTGGTACGTGTTCTTCTTCCAGTTGCCGCTGCTGCCCGAGGCGCTGCTGGGCGCCCGCCATGCGCGCGCGGTAGGCGACGCGTTCCGCAACATGGCGGTGGACAAGACCGCCTTCCCGCCCGAGGTGCTGGCGCATTACCGCGACCTTGCCGCCCGGCCGGGGGCCCTGACCGCGATGATCAACTACTACCGCGCCAATCTCGGTTCGCTCGCGACCCGTGCGCCCGCGCCGGTCATCGACACGCCGGTGCTGATGGTGTGGGGCGAGCAGGACACCGCGCTGGGGCTGGAGGTGACCGAGGGTTACGGGCCCTATGTGACCAATTTCACCCTGCGGCGCCTGCCCGGCGTGTCGCACTGGGTGCAGCAGGAAGCCCCCGACCGGGTCAATGCAGCCGTGCTGGACTGGTTGGCGGCGAACCGGATCGTCCCCGAAGCGTAACTACATCACCTGGTGTTCAAGGAGCCCGCGCGTGCTGACGATTATCATCATTGTCCTGGTCGTGCTGGCCCTGGGCGGCTTTGGCCATAGCGGATACCAGCGCGGCTGGTACGGCCGCGACCCGTACTACGCCCCGCCCCCCAGCGCCGGTTTCGGCGGCGGCGGCCTGGGCCTCATCGTGCTGCTGGTCGTGCTGTGGCTGATCTTCGGCCACCACCACACGTACTACCGCTACTGAGTTTCGGCGGCCGGACGGGCTTCCGGCCCGCTCGGCCGCTGGCACAAGCCGCGGCCGCCGGTGAGGATCGCGTAAGCTTTCGGGTGCTATGAGTTACGTGGCGAGTTCGGAGCGGGCGGTTTCGGTGGCGAGGCGGGCGATGGTCTGGCGCAGCCACAGGTGGGCGGGGTCGTGATCGTAGGAAGCGTGCCACAGCAGTGAGAGCGGCAGGTCGGGCAAGTCCACCGGTGGCGGGCTGAGGCTGAGGCCTAGCGAGGTGGCGAACAGGCGGGCGAGTTGCGCGTGCATGGTGGTGATCACCGGCGCGCCGCGCACCAGGAACGGCACCGCCAGAAACCGCGGCGTGATCACCGCGATGCTGCGGCTGAGCCCCAACTTCGCCAGCGCATCGTCCACCACGCCGCGCTCGCCCTGGCGGATGCTGGTGAGCACGTGCGGCAGCCGGACGTAGTCGTCGAGCGAGATCGGCGTCGCGACCTGCACCAGGTCGGCGTTGTACATGCACAGGAACTTGGCGGTGAGCAGACGCCGCCGCTTGTGGTGGGTGCGGCCCTCGGGCAACGGCCCGACGCCGATGGCGATGTCCAGGCGGTCGGCATCGAGGTCGTCGAGGATGTGCGAGGGGTCGCCGATCGCCTGGAACCGCAGCTTTATGCCCGGCGCCGAGGCACGGAGATGGGCCAGCAACGCCGGCATCAGCAAAACCTCCATACTGTCCGGCAAGCCGATCCTGAACGTCTGTTCCGCGGTTTGCGGGTCGAAATCGGCGCGGCGGGACACCAGCGCCTCGATCTGCGACAGGGCCTGGCGCAGCTTCTCGGTCAGCGCGGCGGCGCGCGGGGTCGGCTGCATGCCGTCCGGCGTGCGGGTCAGCAGCTCGTCGCCGAACAGGTCACGCAGGCGCGCCAGGTTGTGGCTCATCGCGGACTGGCCGAGGCCGACACGTTGCGCCGCACGGGTGACGCTGCGCTCGGTCAGCAACGCGTCGAATGCGACGAGCAGGTTGAGGTCGAGCCTGGCCAAAGTGGTGTGGTCGATAGCCATCATCGATCCTATCTGTTGGACTGATGATGCTGCCGTAACCAGCTTGGTGACAACGACGCATGCAGGCAATTCCTGCACGTCGATTTCACAGGAGCTGTCACCATGACCATCATTCGCACGGTTGCCGCCCCAATCTTCGCCCTGGCGCTGAGCGCGGGCTTCGCCGCACCGTCGGCGGCGCAGGAAGTAAGGCCGGTCGAAAGCCGCAGTCTCGATCTCGGCAGCGTCGCCGGGGATGTCTATTACACCGTCAAGCCGGACGGTTACCACGTGGTCGCCACTTTCGCGCAGCGGGGCGATACCGGGCAGCCGGTGCGCTTCGAAAGCGTGCTGGCGCCGGGCCAGGCAGTGACGTTCTCCAGCCCGCGGGGAGCCGGCGTGCCCCCTGAGGCGGTGACGGTTGTTCGTCAGACGGACCGGGTGTTTGTTCGGCGGGCGGTTCTGACAGACTAAGTATAGAAAGATCTTCTTTTCTGAAGAAAAGAAGCAAAAGACTTTTGTTTATTGGTGCGCGACTGTTGATGAATCGGCGACAGCGCTCGTAAAAGTTTTTGCTTCTTTTTTCAAAAAGAAGCGCTGATGGTGCGGGCCTCAGCGGCCCGCACCAGTCCGCTGTGGCTGGTCGTTCCGGGCAAACACAAAGCAACCAGCGCCTCGGCGACGCTTTGCGGCGTGGGCAGCGTGTTGGGATCTTCGCCGGGGAATGCCTGGGCGCGCATGCGGGTGGCGGTGCGGCCGGGGTCGAACAGATTGACCCTGAGCGGCGTCTTCTCCACCTCGTCCGCCCAGCTCAGCACCAGGTTTTCCATGCCGGCCTTGGTGGCGCCGTAAGCTCCCCAGAAAGCGCGCGGCGTGCGGGCGACGCTGCTGGTGACGAACACCGCGCGGCCTGCTTCGGACGCCAGAAGCAGGGGCGCGCAGGTGCGGATCAGCCGATGCGTCGCGGTCAGGTTCACCGCCACGCACTCGGCGAAATCCTTCGGCTCGATATGCGCGGCGGGCGTCAGCTTCCCCAGCGCGCCGGCGTTGTGCACCAGGATATCCAGGCGGCCGAAACGTCCGTACAGCGACGGGCCGATCGGGTCGATGTTCTCGCCGTTGCGCAGGTCGATCGGCAGCAGCGTGGCGACCCCACCGGCCGCGCGGATCTCGTCGTCGGCTTCCTCGAGCCCGCCCTGGGTCCGCGCCGCCAGCACGACATGCGCGCCGAGCGCCGCCAGCTGCACCGCGGCCGCACGCCCGATGCCGCGACTGGCGCCGGTGACCAGCGCGTAGGTTCCGTCGAGAACGCCCACTTCTCAGGTCATCTCGAGGCTGAGCTGGCGGTTGGTGCGGGCGTCGAGGTCGGGCAGCGGCACCGGGTATTCGCCGGTGAAACACGCGTCGCAGTAATGCGGGTTGGCGGCGTCACGCCCTTTGCGGCCCAGCGCGCGATACAGACCGTCGATCGAGATGAACGCCAGGCTGTCGGCGCCGATCAGGCGAGCCATCTCCTCGACGTTGTGGCGCGCGGCGAGAAGCTTGCTGCGCTCGGGTGTGTCGATGCCGTAGAAACAGGAATGCGTGGT
>CAZZWO010000211.1:0-3304 GCA_964657885.1 uncultured Acetobacteraceae bacterium
CTCAATATTTCGGGCCGCCGGTGCGTTGGCGGGCGTTCGAGGTTGAGCCTTGTTTCTTGTAGGGCGCGGTTTTCACGAAGCGTTTCGGGGCGCCGGCTTCGCGCCTGGGGGCTGGGGACGGCGCGTCGGAGCGGGTGACGCGGACGTTGTCTTCGGCATCGTCCGGCAGGTTGGATGCGAAATCCTCCGACATCGCCTGGGTGATCTCGAAGCGGGTTTCGCGGTCCTGGATGCGGATGGCGCCGACATCGCGCTTTTCCACGCCGCCCATCCGGCAGATCAGCGGCAGGAGCCATTTCGGGTCGGCTTTCTGCGCGCGGCCGATGTTCAGGCTGAACCACACCATAGGACCCGACGCGATGTTCGCCTTCTCCGGACGCGGCGAGCCTTCCCGTGCGCCCTCCGCCGGCGTCTCGCGACGCGCGCGCGGCATCGGCGCCAGCTCGCCGATCTCCTCGGGGGCAGGCAGGCGGGCGCGATACATGCGCACCAGGGCGGCTGCGATGTCCTCGGCCGAGCGGCCTTCCAGCAAAGTGCGCGCCAGCGTCAGGTCTTCGGCGGACATCTCCTCGGTCAGCACCGGGTCGGCGAGCAGCCGGGCGCCGTCGCGCGCGCGGATTTCCTCGGCGAGCGGCGGCCCGCTCCACTGTGCGCTGACCCCGGCGGATGCGATCAGCGTCTCGGCCGCGCGGGCACGGTTGGCCGGCACGATCACCACGCACACGCCTTTCCGCCCGGCGCGCCCGGTGCGGCCACTGCGATGCAGAAGCGTCTGCTTGTTGGTCGGCATGTCGGCATGGATGACCAGGCCGAGATCGGGAAGATCGAGGCCACGCGCGGCAACATCGGTCGCGACGCATACCCGCGCCTGGCCGTCGCGCATCGCCTGCAGCGCGCGCGTGCGTTCGTTCTGCGTCAGCTCGCCAGACAATGCGACGCTGGTGAAACCGCGTTCCTGCAGGCTCGCGTGCAAATGGCGCACGCCGTCGCGGGTGGCGCAGAACACCAATGCGGTCGGCGCCTCAAAATACCGCAGCACGTTCACCACCGCGTGCTCGATTTCGCGCGGCGGCGTGCGCACCGCGCGATATTCGATGTCAGCGTGCGGCTGGTTGCGCACCAGCGTGTCGATACGCAGCGCGTCTTTCTGATACTTGCGCGCGAGTGTTGTTATTTCCTTGGCTATCGTCGCCGAGAACAGCAACGTGCGGCGCGTCTCGGGCGTGGCGCCTAGCAAGGTCTCAAGTTCGTCGCGAAAGCCGAGATCGAGCATCTCGTCGGCTTCGTCGAGCACCACGACGGCGAGTTCGCCGAGCTTGAGGCGGCCGCGCGCCAGATGGTCGCACAGGCGCCCGGGCGTGCCGACCACGATGTGTGCGCCGGCTTCCAGAGCGCGCGCCTCGCGCTGCCCGTCCATGCCGCCGATGCACGACAGGATGCGCGCGCCGGTCTGCGCATACAGCCAGGTCAGCTCGCGATGCACCTGCATGGCCAGCTCGCGGGTCGGCGCGATCACCAGCGCACGCGGGTTGCCCGGGCGCTCGAACTGTTCCTCGGCACCGAGCAGGGTCGGCGCGAAAGCGAGGCCGTAGGCGACCGTCTTGCCCGAGCCGGTCTGCGCGGAGACCAGCAGGTCGCGCGCTTCGGCGCCGTCGGCCAGAACCGCCTCCTGCACGGGGGTGAGTTCGGTGTACCCCCGCTCGGTCAGCGCGCGGTTCAGGGCTGGGTTGGTCGCGAAGTTCATGGGTCGGGTCAGTTCGAAAAGCCGCCTTCCGGCGGTCGCGCATGGGACCGGCGGACTGGACAGGGCGGGCTGTGACGGGGGAGCTTAGGCCGCTCATATAGGGTTTGCCGGGCGGAAGGGAAAGAAACGTGCTGGTTCTCGGCTTTTGCGCCCTCTCGCTCGGCGTGGCGCTCGGCGCCTGCCTGCTCACCGGGCGCTTCTATCGCGTGGCGCTGGTCCACGCGGCCGCCGGGCTGACCGGGCTGGTGGCGATCGCCGCTTCCATGCGACAGGGCGGCTTGCGCGGACCGTTTGCCTGGGACGCTCTGGTGCTCCTGGCCGCGGCGTTTGCCGGCGGGCTGTTCCTGTATGGCTTGCGATATCGCCGCCGGCCGCGCCCTGGCCTGGTCGTCGCGCTCCACGCCACCGCCGGAGGGCTCGCCTACCTGCTGCTGTCCGGCTTCGTTTTCGGGCGATAGGTTGCCGATGTTCCAGACTCTCACCCTCGATGCCGCCGGCCACCTCATCCAGGTGGCGTTGACGCCGGTGTTCCTGCTGTCGGGCATCGCCGCCCTGCTGAACGTGTTCGCGGGCCGCCTGGCGCGGGTTGCCGACCAGGCCGACCAACTCGCCGGGCGGATCGGCGGGGGCCAGTGCTCGGCCGAGCAACGCGACGAGATGAAACGCCTGCGCAAGCGGTCGCTGATCATGGACGTGGCGGTGGTGCTCGGAACCGCGGGTGCGGCGGCCACCTGCCTTGCGATCCTCACGCTTTTCCTGTTCGCGCTGAGCAACAAGGCGATCGCCGGCATCCTGGTGACGTTCTTCGGCATCGCGATCGTCTGCACGCTCGGCTCGGTGACGGCATTCGGGCTGGAAATGCTGCTCAGCAGCCGCGCCCTGCGCAACCGCATGCACTTCCATGTGCCCCACCTGGCATGGCCGATCCGCCTGATGCGCCGGCGCGATTAGCGTACGGGGGAAAAGCCCGTCGCGCGCAGGTGGTCCTCGAGGATGCGGATGTTCCGCAAGTTCGCCTTCAGGGCCATGTCGAACAGATCGCCCAGGATCGGCACCGAGCCGCCGACCACCTCGACCGCGATGTTGCCGATCATCCGCATGATGAGGTGACGGGGCAATCCGAGCTGGGCCGCCTGCTGCACGATATACAGCGAGATCAACCCGAGGATCGCGTCGCCGCCGCCGGGTGCCAGCCCGATCAGGCTGTTCAGGCCGAAGCGGAACCGGGTGCCGGGCAGCACGAACGCCGCGTCCACCAGCCAGGCGAGGCGCTTGATGCGGGCCAGCCGGGCGGCGGCATCCGGCATCGGCATCGCACGGTCGAACTGCGTCGCAACCATCGGTGAACCCTTCCTGGTGCACCACAGATGTGTGCCCGGCCGGTGCCGATCAACCGCTCCGGTTCGTGCCGAGCAGCTTCAGCAGCTGGACGCCGTAGCGCTCCAGCTTGGAGGCGCCGACGCCCTTGATGTCGCCCAGATCGTCGAGCGTCGAGGGCTGCACGGCGGCGATGTCGCGCAACACGGTGTCGTGGAAGATCACATAGGGCGGGACCGCCTG
>CAZZWO010000211.1:3404-5291 GCA_964657885.1 uncultured Acetobacteraceae bacterium
GCGCCGCGCGCGATCAGCTGCCGCAGCACGCCGCGCCAGAAACTGTCGCCACGCTCCCGCCCGATGCCGAACAGCGCCAACCGTGTATGCGCGTTGCGTTCCACGCGCTCGTTCTTCTGGCCGCGCAGCACATCGACCACGTATTGCGCGCCGAACATCTGGCCGGTGCGGTACACCGCCGACAGCGCCTGCTGCGCGGCCTTGGTGCCGTCGAACATGGCGAACGGCGAACGGCAGGCGTCGCAATGGCCGCAATTATGGTCGAGGGTTTCGCCGAAACAGGCGAGCAGCGTGCGGGTGCGGCACGATGTCGCCTCCGCCAGCCCGATCATCGCCTCCAGCCGCTGGTGCATCACCGCCTGCTGCGCCTCGGGTGCGGTGGATTGCGATAGCCAGTGGCGGGCCCGCGCCATGTCCTCGCCGCCATACAGCAGCAGCAGGTCGGCGCGCTCGCCATCGCGGCCGGCGCGGCCGATCTGCTGGTAATAGCCCTCCGGACTGTCCGGCATGTCCAGATGCACCACGAACCGCACGTCCGGCCGGTCGATCCCCATGCCGAAGGCGATCGTGGCCACCATGACGACCGCTTCGCCCGACCGGAAGCGGGTCAGCGCCACGCGCTTCTCCATCGGCGACAGCCCGGCGTGAAACGGGATCGCAGTGATGCCGCCCGATTTCAGGCTGTGCGCCACCCGCTCGGTCTTTGCCCGGCTGTTGCAATAAACGATACCCGCTTGCCCGGCATGCCGCTTCAGGAAGGCGGCGAGCTGCGCCGTTTCCCCAGCCTTGGGTTGCGCCGCGATATGCAGGTTGCGCCGGTGGAACGACGCCGCGAACACCGCCGCGCCGGACATGTCCAGCGCATCGAGGATGTCGGCGCGGGTGCGCGGGTCGGCCGTCGCGGTCAGCGCGATGCGCGGCACGCCGGGAAAGTCCTGCCGCAACCGCTTGAGCATGCGGTATTCCGGCCGGAACTCGTGTCCCCAGGCGGACACGCAATGCGCCTCGTCCACTGCGATCAGCGCCACTTCCTGACGCCACAGCCGTTCCCGCGTGCCCGACATCATCAGGCGTTCCGGCGAGACGTAGAGCAGGTCGAGCGTGCCGTCCGACAGGGCGTGCGACACGCGGGATGCTTCGTCCGGCTCAATCTCCGAGTGCAGCGCCCCAGCGTTCACCCCGAGCTGGCGTAGGGACGCCACCTGGTCGTCCATCAGCGCGATCAGGGGAGAGACGACAATCGCCACACCGTGCCGGACGAGGGCGGGGACTTGGTAGCAGACGCTCTTGCCCCCGCCCGTCGGCATGAGAACCAGGGCATCACCACCGCCGACCACCTGCGCCACGGCCTCCGCCTGCAAGCCGCGAAAGGCTGGGAAGCCGAACACGCGGCGCAAGACTTCGGCCGGGCTGTTGCCGGTTTCGACGGTCATGACGCCATCAGGCATCGTTCATGCGCCGATGTCGATCTCGACCCGGCGGCGTTCCACACCCGGCTGGCTATTTGCCGGCGTTCCCACCGCGTCCCGCTTGATGCGCGCGGCCGCGACGCCGTCCTGTTGAAGCAGGTTTGCGACAGCGTCGGCTCGCCCCTTGGATAGATCGAGTTCGGCCTGCGCCGAGCCTGCACGGTCAGCGTAGCCCGTCACGGTGACGGTGTAGCCCGGGTATTGCTTGGCCAAAGCAGCGGCATTGGCGACGATCTGCGTGCCGGTCGCATCGATAGTGGATGAAAACTCGTTGAAGAAGACCGGGAAGGTCTGTGTGGGCGGCGCCTGCATCATGCAGGAGGAGAGTGCCCCGGCGATCGGGACGAGCAAGCCCAGGCGCAAAGAACGGCAGCGCATGACGAGACTCCGTTGAGGGTGATGCGCGAAACTGCCCGCT
>CAZZWO010000212.1:0-5259 GCA_964657885.1 uncultured Acetobacteraceae bacterium
GTATGGTGCTGCCTTCTCTGGACTGGCGGAAGGCGCTTCGCTTTTCCGCCCTACGGGATACGATACACCGGGGCTGGCGGAAGGCGCTTCGCTTTTCCGCCCTACGGGATACCCTCGGCGTGTCCATTGGCTTAAACTGGCGCCATGCACACCACACCGCGGACTGCTACTGCACGGGCTGAGTTGACGGAGAAGATCGTCAGCATCAAGATCGACCGGGATCTGAGTTGGGCGGCGCTGGCCGAGCTGGCGCCGGACCTTTCGAAGGAATACGTGACCGCGGCGCTGCTGGGGCAGATGCCGCTGCCGGCGGATGCGGCGCGCCAGATCGGCCATCAGCTCGGGCTCGACGAATACGAGGTGAAGCTGCTGCAGCAGCCGCCCTATCGAGGGTCGCTGCCGACCGAGGTGCCGACCGACCCGTTGATCTACCGCTTCTACGAGCTGGTGTCGGTCTATGGCACCACATTCAAGGCGCTGATCCACGAGGAATTCGGCGACGGCATCATGAGCGCCATCGATTTCCGCATGAACATCTCGCGTGAGCCGGACCCGGCGGGTGACCGCGTCGCCATCGCCATGAGCGGCAAGTTCCTCCCCTACAAACGTTATTGAGCTTAACGCCGTGAGTGGCCTTCCCGCCGCCGAGGCGCTGGCCGGCATTCCGCTCGCCCCCGAAATCCTCACCCCTGGGCGCCAGCGCCTCGTCGCGGTGATCGTCGCCTGCGCGCTGTTCATGCAGAACCTCGACGGCACGGTCATCTCCACCGCATTGCCGGCGATGGCGCGCGCCTTCCACGCCGATCCCGTGCACATGAACGTGGCGCTGACGGCCTACCTGTTTTCGATTTCGGTGTTCATCCCGGCCAGCGGCTGGATGGCGGACCGGTTCGGCACCCGCAACGTGTTCCGCATCGCCATCGCGGTGTTCACCCTCGGCTCGGTGCTCTGTGGCCGGGCGGACAGCCTGGGGTTCCTGGTCGCCGCCCGCATCCTGCAAGGCGCCGGCGGGGCGATGATGCTGCCGGTGGGCCGCCTGGTCCTGCTGCGCTCGGTGCCGAAGGACAAGCTGATCGGCGCGATGGCGTGGGTGACGATGCCGGCCCTGGTCGGGCCGGTGATCGGGCCGCCGATCGGCGGGTTCATCGTGACGTATCTATCGTGGAACTGGATCTTCGACATTAACGTGCCGATCGGCATCGCCGGCTTCGCCATGGTGTCGCTGTTCATCCGCGACATGCGCGAGCCGGACCCGGGGCCGTTCGACCTCACGGGCCTGCTGCTGAGCGGCCTCGCCCTGGCCGGGTTCATGGCGGTGCTGGAACTCGCCGGCCGCAACCTGCTGCCGCCGGCCTACGTGACGGCCATAGGCGTGCTGTGCGCGGCATCGGCCACGGCATACGCGCTCCATGCGCGCCGCCAGACCCGGCCGCTGCTGGATTTCTCGCTGATGCGGCTGCCGACATTTGCGATCTCGGTGCTGGCGGGATCGCTGTTCCGCATCGGCATCGGGGCGGTGCCGTTCCTGTTGCCGATGATGCTGCAGGTCGGGTTCGGCCGCAGCGCGGCGCAAAGCGGCATGATCACCTTCGCCAGCGCCGCCGGTGCGTTCGGCATGAAGCCGGCCACCCAATGGGTGCTCCGCCGGTTCGGCTTCCGCTCGGTGCTGGCGCTCAACGGGGTGGCGAGTGCCGCGGTCCTGGCCAGCTACGCCGCGTTCCGCCCGGGCTGGCCGCTGGCCGCCATGTATGCCGTGCTGGTCGCCGGCGGCCTGATGCGCTCGCTGCAGTTCACCGCGTACAACGCGATCGCCTATGCCGACGTGCCGCCCGCGCGGATGAGCGCGGCCACGACACTGTATGCGGCCATGCAGCAGGTCTCGCTGACGGTCGGCATCCCGATCAGCGCCGGCGTGCTGCAGATGACCAGGATGGGACAGGCCGGCCCCGTCACGCCGGATTTCGCACTGGCTTTCCTTGTGGTAGCGGGCATCTCGGCGCTGGCGGGGCCGGCGTCGCTGCTGCTTTCACGCAATGCAGGACGCGAGATGTCCGGCCAGGAACGGAGGTGACCGTGCGCTTTCTGCCCGCCAGGCTGCGGCTGCCGGCCTTGGTGCTGGTCGCCCTTTCTTACTGGGCCGCACCGGCAGGTGCCGCGGCCCCGCTCACCGTGTTCGCGGCCGCCAGCCTGACCAACGCGCTGCAGGATATCGGCGTGCTCTGGATGGCGGCCGGGCACCCCAAGGTGGTTTTCTCGTTCGCTGCGAGCTCGACGCTGGCGCAGCAGATCGAGCATGGCGCGCCGGCCAGCGTGTTTCTCTCGGCCGACGAGAAGTGGATGGACGACCTCGACAAGCACCATGCGCTGGCGGCCAACACGCGGGCCGACCTGCTCGGCAACAGCCTGGTCCTGGTCGAGCCGAAAGCGCACCTTAAACCTGTCACGCTGAACCCCGGCACCCGGCTCGACACGGTCCTTGGCACCGAGGGGCGGCTTGCGGTGGGCGATCCGGCGCACGTGCCCGCCGGCATCTACGCCGAACAGAGCCTGCGAAAGCTCGGCATGTGGGCCGCCGTGCAATCCCGCCTCGCGCCGGCCGATTCGGTGCGGTCGGCGCTCCGGCTGGTGGAGACCGGCGAGGCGCCGGCCGGCATCGTCTATGCCACCGACGTGAAGGTCAGCCCGGCGCTCGCCATCGCGGGCAGCTTCCCCGCATCCAGCCACGACCCGATCCGCTATCCCGCGGCCATCATTGCCGCCGGCGACACGCCTGACGCGCGCGGTTTCCTGGATTTCCTGCACACCCAGCCGGCGCAGGACGTGTTCCAGCATTACGGGTTCACCGCGCCATGACGGCTTCCGTGACCTTGGCGGGGTGAGCCGATCTTCCATGCGTACCTGACCCCGGACGAGCAGGAAACCGTCCTGCTCACCCTCGGCGTGGCGCTGCGTGCGGTGGCGTTTGGCCTGCCGCTGGCCATCCTCGCCGCCGTGCTGCTGGCCCGCACACGTTTTGCCGGCCGCTTCCTGCTCGACGCGCTGGTGCACCTGCCGCTGATGCTGCCGCCCGTGGTCACCGGCTGGCTGCTGCTGCTGATTTTCGGGACCAACGGACCGGTAGGTGCCTGGCTGCGTCGCCTGCACATCCACCTGGCTTTCACCGAAGCCGGTGCGGCGCTGGCCTGCGGCGTGATGGTGTTTCCGCTGATGGTCCGCGCCATCCGCCTGTCGCTCGAAGCGATCGACCCGCTGCTGGAACAGGCCGCCCGCACCCTCGGCGCACGCCCGCTGGACCGGTTTTTCAGCATCACCCTGCCGCTCGCCGGCCCGGGCGTGCTGACTGCGGCGGTCCTTGGCTACACCGCGTCGCTGGGCGAGTTCGGCGCGGTCATCACCTTCGCCGCCAGCATCCCCGGCCAGACGCGCACTCTGCCGCTGGCGATCTACGGCGCGCTGGAAACCCCGGGCGGCGAGGCGGTGGCGGCCCGCCTGGCGCTTCTGTCGGTGGGGCTGGCGATCGGGGGGCTGGTGCTCGCCGAACTTGTCGCACCTGGAAAGCGGCACCCAACAGGCCGGCGCTGATGCTGCGCGTCGAGGTCGAGCACAGCTTTCCCGGCGCCACTCTGGCCATCGCGTTCACCGCACCCACGCCCGGTGTGATCGCGCTGTTCGGGCCGTCCGGCGCGGGCAAGTCCTCGGTGCTGCAGGCCATTGCCGGGCTGTTGCGGCCCGACCTGGTCCGCGTCGAACTCGATGGCGTGCCTCTCCACACGCTGCCCCCCGAGCGGCGCCGCATCGGCTACGTGTTCCAGGATGGCCGGCTGTTTCCGCACATGAACGTGCGCGCCAACCTGCGCTACGGCCTGTCCCGCGCCGGTTCGGGGCCGGTTCAATTCGACGACGTCGTCGGCCTGCTGGGCCTCGGCACCCTGCTGCACCGCCGCCCGGGCACCCTGTCGGGCGGCGAGCGCCAGCGCGTGGCGATCGGCCGGGCGCTGCTGTGCCAGCCGCGGCTGCTGCTGATGGACGAGCCACTCTCCGCACTCGACCAGGCGAGGCGCGACGAGATCCTGCCCTACCTCGCCCGCCTGCGGTCGTCGTTCTCCCTGCCGATCGTCTATGCCAGCCACGCGCTGGACGAGGTGGTGCGCCTGGCCGACACGCTGGTGCTGATCGAAGCGGGGCGGGTGCGCGCGGCGGGGCCGTTGGATGAGATCGTGGCGCGCGTCGATCTGGCGCTCGCGGCCCGCGACGATGCAGCCGGCGTCCTGCACGGCCGCATCGCCGCCCACTCGCCCGAACGCCGCCTCACCGCGGTCGCCTGTGGCGCCGACCTCGTCTGGGTGCGGCAGCTCGACCGGCCGGTAGGCACCGCCATCCGCCTGCTGGTGCCGGCGCGCGAAGTGATCCTCGCGCTGGAAGCCCCGCACGCTATCAGCGTCAACAACATGCTCCAGGCCACCGTCTCCGGACTGGCCGAAGACGCGTCCGGCCACGCAGCCCTGGTCTCGCTCGACCTCGGCGGCGGCCAGTTGCTGGCGCGGATCACCCTGGACGCCGCACAGCGCCTCCGCCTCCGCCCCGGCACGCAGGTCCTGGCGCTCATCAAGTCGATGTCTGTAGAGTTGAGCCAAGATTAAGAACTGGGAGCTTGGAATGGACCAGATGACCGAGTTGTCGAGCGAGCAGACGATCCGCCGCGATCTCGCCGCCGCCTATCGCCTGGTGGCGCTGCATGGCTGGGACGACCTGATCTTCACCCACATCTCCGCCCGCATCCCCGGGCCGGAGCACCATTTCCTGATCAACCCGTACGGCTTCACCTTCGACGAGATCACAGCGAGCAGCCTGGTGAAGGTCGGGATGGACGGGCTGCCGGTCGATGGCGGCAACGCGACCGTCAACCCCGCCGGTTTCACCATCCATTCCGCGGTGCACGAGGTGCGCGAGGACGCGGGTTGCGTGATCCACGTCCACACCCCGGACGGCACAGCGGTCGCCACCTCGCGCGAAGGCCTGCAGCCGCTGAACCAGACCGCCCAGCTGGTGATCGGCGACCTCGCCTATCACGACTACGAAGGTGTCGCGCTGGATCATGACGAACGTCCCCGCCTGCAGCACGATCTCGGCGCCAAGAACCTGATGCTGCTGCGGAATCACGGCACGCTGACGGTGGGCCGCACGGTCGCCGAAGCCTTCCTGCGGATGTATTTCCTGGAACGCGCCTGCACCATGCAGGTCCGCACCCGCATCCTCGGC
>CAZZWO010000213.1:0-2166 GCA_964657885.1 uncultured Acetobacteraceae bacterium
CTGCCCTGACCGGGGGGCAGGCCGGCACCGTCGGCACCGATTTCGATATCCCGTTGGTACAGCGTTTCCGCACTGGGCGTCCGGCC
The DNA here is from genome assembly GCA_964657885.1 of uncultured Acetobacteraceae bacterium. Lineage (GTDB taxonomy): Bacteria > Pseudomonadota > Alphaproteobacteria > Acetobacterales > Acetobacteraceae > BOG-908. Next base: position 87 of record CAZZWO010000213.1, read on the forward strand.
GATGCCGAGCGGCTGCGCCACGGCGCCCACCGCCAGCATGACGCCCGCGACGGCCAAGCTATACCGCAACATGGATGCCACCCGTTCCATCGAGCTGCCAGGCATGGACGGCGTTGTAGTGGTAGTCCGTGTCCGGCCCCCGCGCCGCGAGCAGCGCCGCACGGGTCGGCTGCACCGCGCCCGTCTCGTCCTCGGCCCGGCTCATCAGGACCGCGGGCGTGCCGTCCCAACGCCAGGGCAGGCGGAAACGGGTGAGCGCTTTCGACAGCACCGGGTCCTGCAAGCGTGCTTCCTGCCAAGTGGCGCCGCCGTCGGCCGAAACGTCCACGCGGCGCACCCGGCCCTCACCGGACCAGGCCAGCCCGCGGATTTCGGTGAAGCCCGGCGGCCCCAAACGCTGCCCGCCGGACGGGCTGGTGATGACCGACTTGACCGCCATGACGAACACGAACTGACGCGCCGTGCCGGCCGGCTGCAGCCCGGTGTATTTGGAGGTCTCCTCCAGCGTCTCGAACGGCTCGCGGCCGAGCTTCAGCCGGCGCAGCCATTTGATGCTCATGTTGCCCTCGAAGCCGGGCAACAGCAGACGCAACGGGTAACCCTGCTCCGGGCGGAGACGCTCGCCGTTCTGCGCATAGGCGAGGATGGCGTCGTCAAACGCTTTCTCGATCGGGATCGAGCGGGTCATGCCCGCGCCGTCCGCCCCTTCGGCGAGCATCCATCTTGCATCGGATCGAACCCCGGCTTCGGCCAGGACATCGGACAGCCGCACCCCGGTCCATTCGCTGCAGCTCAGCAATCCGTGCGTGTCCTGCGCCGTCCAGGTCTTCTTGATGCGGTCCGTCTTCCAGAACGACGTATTGCCGGAGCACTCCAGGAAATGAATCGTGGACACGGACGGAAAGCGCAGCAGGTCGTCCATGGTGAATTCGAGCGGCCGATCCACCAGGCCATGCAGCAGCAGCCGATGCGTGGCCGGGTCGATATCCGGCGTACCCGCATGGTCGCGGATATAATGCAGCCCATTGGGCGTGATGATGCCGTGCAAATCCTGCAACGGCGTGCCGGCCGAGGCGGCGGTCGGGGTCAATGGACGCTCGCGCACCCGGCGGATGACATTGCGCTCATGCAGCGATGGCTGGCCATAGGTCGCGCTTTCGACGTCGCCGCCCTGAACCCGCATGCTGTCCGGGATTGCGGGCAGGCTCTCCGCCGCAGTCGCCGGCACCGTCATCGCCGTCGCAAACGTCGGAAGCAGATGCCGGCGCTTGATTTGAAGTAATGGTTCCACGGCATCAGGCTATGGGGTGGCCACGATGACCACAAGCAGATTGGCGCAAATAATTTAAATTGAACTGACCTTCTCTCCAAGCGCCGATGAAGAGAAAGGGACCCTCTCACCAACGGTGCCGAAGATAATATCTTACCAAGGACTGCCGACTTGCTGCCGTGACATAGCGTTCTGCACTGTTCCAACTTTAAACAGGCCGTAGACTGACACCCAGACGTCCGTCATGGTCGTAACGCATGGCGCGGCCGGTTACACTCGACCGGACGCCTGTCCGCATTGCCGCATCAAGCCCGGGACCGCTTTCATGAATGACGTCGCCGCGACGGACTTTCCCGATCTCGCGCATGAGATAGCGCCACGTTCGCCGGCCCTGCGAAGCCTATACGACCTTATCGCAGCTGGCGCGTCGGCGCGGGACAGCGATCGGGCGCATCCGTACGACGTGCTGGACCAGCTCCGGCGGGCCCGCTTCGGCGCGCTGCGGCTGCCACACCCGGAAGGCGGTGCCGCGTCGTTGCGGGAAGTGTTCCAGGAAGCCATTCACCTGGGTGCAGCGGACCCCAACGTGGCGCACATCTTCCGTAACCATTTCACCTTCGTCGAACGCTTCCTGCTGGGCTCGAGCGACGAGCGCCGCCGGCCATGGCGCGAGGCGGTGCGGCAGGGCGGCATCGTCGGCCTTGCCTCGACCGAGCTGGGCCGCAAGCAGATCGGCGGCGAGGCGCCAGTCCAGACCAGCCTCATCGATAGCGGCGACGACCTTCGTCTCAACGGCACCAAGTACTACAG
>CAZZWO010000213.1:2266-5253 GCA_964657885.1 uncultured Acetobacteraceae bacterium
AGCTCTCCGCCAACGCCTTCGCCACGGAGGCCGTCGTGCTTGCCGCCGCCGACGTGTTCGACCAGGTCGCCGCAGCACGGGACGCCGGGCAGGAACCGCGCGAACTGGCCCATGACGCTTCCGTCGCGGCGGCCAAGGCGAAGATGATTGTGGACGAGCTGGTGCTGCGGTCGGCCACGGCGCTGTTCGATGTCGGCGGCGCTTCCGCCGCGACCAGAGGCAAGAACCTCGATCGGCACTGGCGCAACGCCCGCACCCTCGCCTCGCACAACCCGGCGGTTTACAAGGCGCAGCTGGTGGGGGCCTACGATCTGCACGGCACCCGCCTGCCGCCGCTCGGTTTCTTCTGATCAGGCCCGTTCCGATCAAGCCATGAAGGACCCTCGGCCATGAGCCAGCGGCAACTGCACCTGAACGTCAACATCCTCAACTCGGGCTTCCATCCCGCGGCCTGGCGCAGCGGGTCCAGCGATCCCACCGCGTTTGTCGACGTCCAGCATTACGTGCGCCTGGGACAGCTCGCGGAACGCGGGACGTTGGACGCGGTGTTCCTCGCCGACACGCCGAGCTTCGCCGACCGGCCGGAATATCGCCCGTACCAGGCCCTGGAACCGACGATCGTGCTGGCGACCGTCGCGGCCGGGACGGAGCGGATCGGGCTCATCGCTACCGCTTCCACCACCTATAACGACCCGTATAACCTGGCGCGCCGTTTCGCCTCGCTCGATTTGGCGAGCGGCGGCCGGGTCGGAAAAATGTCTCGAGGTAATCGAGGCCTTCGACCGGCTGCCCGCGGTCCGCGCCCAAAGTCGCGAGGCGGTTCAGTTCGGCGAGCCACACCAACACAATAGGCGCCTGCAGGATGTTTTTGTCCGCCCGCGACCTCCGCCAGCGTGGATTTGCGCACGGGGTCCGAAACCGCGACGACACTCCAGGTCTGCAGGTTGGACGAACTGGGGGCGGATTGCGCAGCGGCGACGAGCGTTTCGATCGTGCCGTCCGGCAGTGCCGTCGACGCATAATTCCGGATCGATCGATGTGCCAGCAACGTGGATAGAACCACGTTCCACTGCGCCGGCGCGCTGACCGCATGGCCTCGATATCGTGCATGCAGCAGGGCCTCAGCGGACCCGGCGTCCGCCGTGGTGGCCGGCTGCAAGGAATCGGGCATCGGAACACTCCTGATCATTGAACCGGCCGCAGGAGTGGCACGGTTGGAGCATGCCGGGCAACGCATAGACGGTTAATGTGCGAAAGTTTATTACACTCTATCAGGCAATTACTGAAAAACAGCCGCTATAGGGTCAATTCTTGCTTGGAAACGCCCTATTTCAAAAAGCCATTTCATTGACGGTCCTTCTGCATCCGATCATGGTTTTGGCCTGCACTTCCTGGGAGGCCTCCATGCCTGTTGCGGCGCGCCAATTGGCGCTCAACCTATTCATCTACCCGGCGGGCCACCATGAGGCGGCCTGGCGCTTTCGCGAATCGGACGCAACACGGGTGCTCGACATTTCATTCTACCAGGAGCTCGCTCAGCGCGCGGAGGCGGCGAAGTTCGATGCTATTTTCTTCGCCGACGGGCCGTCGCTGCCGGAGAACATCCGCTACTCCTCACGCATCCGCTTCGAACCGCTGACGTGGCTATCCGCAATCGCCGCGGTGACGCAGAAGATCGGGCTGATCGCGACAGCGTCGACCACGTATAACCAGCCCTACAACCTCGCTCGGCTGTTTGCGTCGCTGGACCATCTGTCGCATGGCCGGGCCGGTTGGAACATCGTCACCACATCGGACGCCGGCGCCGCGCAGAACTTCGGGCTGCCGGAACACCCGCCCCATGCCGAGCGCTACGAGACGGCGCGGGAATTCGTCGATGTCGTGACCAAGCTTTGGGATAGCTGGGAGGACGACGCGCTGGTCGTCGATCCGGACAGCGGCGTGTTTGCGGATTCCGATAAGGTCCATCGCATCGATCACGCGGGCAAGCACTACCGCGTGCGCGGGCCGCTGAACACGTCGCGTTCCCCGCAGGGGCGGCCGGTCTACGTGCAGGCCGGGTCCTCCGAAGATGGCAGGGGGTTTGCCGCCCAATTCGCCGAGGCGATCTTCACCGCGCATCAAACCATCGAGAGTGCGCGCGCCTTCTACGCCGATATCAAGACGCGGGCCCGGCAGCTTGGCCGTAATCCCGACCATATCCGCGTGCTGCCCGGCATCAGCCCGTTCATCGGCTCCACCCAGGCCGAAGCGGACCGGTTGGAGGCGGAGATCGACGACCTCATCCAACCCGCGGCCTCGCTCGAGCAGCTCAAGCGCATGATCGGGGTCGATCTGACCGGCCATGACCTCGACGGACCGGTTCCACGCCACTTGATCGACATCAACGGCGCCCGCGGCGAGGCGAGCCGCTTCAAGCTGGTGGTGGATATCGTCGACCGGGAGCAGCCGACCATTCGTCAGCTCATCAAGCGGCTGGCCGGGGCGCGCGGGCACTGGGTGCTGGCCGGCACGCCCGAAAAGATCGCCGGCGCGATCCAGACCTGGTTCGAGACGGGCGCCGCGGACGGCTTCAACGTGATGCCGCCCTGGCTGACCGGCGGGTTCGACGCCTTCGTCGATGAGGTCGTCCCGATCCTGCGCAAACGGGGCCTGTTCCGCGATGAGTATACCGGATCGACATTGCGCGAGCATTACGGCCTGCCGCGGCCCGCGAGCGGATACACGCTCACGGACCGCAAGATCGCTTGATGTGCGGATCCCCTCACCGGGCGCCTTTGCGGTCCAGGCCTTTGACGCTTTCAAGTCCGATCGCGTTTTTGATCTCTGCGGCCTCGAAGTTGGTGCCGACTGCATTGGCGCCTGTCACATTTGCCCCGGCCAGGTTCGCGCCGATGCAATCCGCCTGATGCAGGTCGGCGCCGGTCAAGTTCGCACCGGTCAGGTTGGTGAAGCGAAGCAGTGCGTTGCCGAGTTCCGCGCCGGAT
>CAZZWO010000214.1:0-5252 GCA_964657885.1 uncultured Acetobacteraceae bacterium
GTAGAACGCGTCGATGAGCGACAGCACCGCCGGCACATCGGACAGCCGCATCACGGCCGCGCGGAACTCGGCCGAGCCGGGCAGGCCGCGCGAGTACCAGGCGACGTGCTTGCGGGCCAGCCGCAAGCCGGCATCGGTGCCGAAATGGCTCAGCATGGCGTGGTAGTGCTCGACCAGGATGGCCTGCTGCTCGGCGAGCGCGGGCTCCGGCAGATGCCGGCCGGTGCTCAGGAAATGTGCAACCTGGGCGGGAAACCACGGTCGGCCGTAACAGGCGCGCCCGACCATCACGCCATTGGCGCCGGAGCGGGCGCGCGCGTCGGCGGCATCCTCGACGGTGTTGATGTCGCCGTTGACGATTACCGGCAGGCCGACTGCCTGCTTCACCTGCGCCACGAAGTCCCAGTCCGCGGCGCCGGTGTAGAATTGCTGCCGGGTGCGGCCGTGCACCGTCACCATGCGGATGCCCGCTTCCTCGGCGATGCGGGCCAGGCGGGGCGCGTTCAGGCTCTGGTGGTCCCAGCCCATGCGCATCTTGAGGGTGACCGGCACCCGCACCGCCTGCACGGTCGCCTCCAGGATGCGCGCCGCCGCCGCCTCGTCGCGCATCAGCGCCGACCCGGCCTGCTGGCCCACCGCGACCTTGCGCACCGGGCAGCCGAAATTGATGTCGATCACCTCGGCCCCGAGATCGGCCGACATGCGGGCGGCTTCGGCCATCGCCGCAGGCTCGCAGCCGGCAAGCTGGATGGCCCGTGGTCCGGTGCCCTCGTCGAGTGCCGCCATGCGCAGCGTGTTGCGGTTCTCCCTCAGCATCGCCCACGAGGCGATCATCTCGCTCACCACCATCCCGGTGCCCAGCCGCTTGGCGAGGCGGCGGAACGGCAGGTCGGTGACGCCCGACATCGGTGCCAGGATCACCGGCGTCTCGATGGTGACGCCGTTGCCTAGCTGAACCGGTGCGAGTGCGCTGCCCATGATTTAGGCAGACTACCTGCATTTCAGGCATGCTGCAACGCGGTATGAACCGCTTCGGACCTATGTCTCATTGCAGGAGACGACCGTTGCCGGCCGGCAACCACACAGGAATGCGCGGGTTGCGATCGGCTCGGCGCGCCCACGCTCCCTTGCCTATGCGTAGCCGGTCGCGCAAATGCCGCCCATGCGAGTAGCCGCCATCCTGGTCGCCGCCGGATCGGGTGTCCGGTTCGGCGCCGGCCGCCCCAAGCAGTTCGTCTCGCTGGCCGGCCGCCCGGTGCTGCGCTGGGCCGCCGAGGCGCTGTCCCGCCATGTGCAGCTTCTGCAGCCGGTCGGCGACGCGGCGGCAATCGACGAGGCGCTGGACGGGATGGAGCACCTTCCCGTGGTGCCCGGCGGTGTCACCCGCCAGGACAGCGTGCGCGCCGGGCTGGAAGCGCTTGCACCGCACGCGCCCGACATCGTCCTGGTCCATGACGCCGCCCGGCCGTTCATCCCGGCGGACACCGTTCCGGCTTTGCTCGAAGCGTTGCTGACCCACCGGGGCGCCATCCCCGCGGCACCGGTTGCCGACACCCTCAAAAGGGGCGATGCCGGGGTGATCACGGGGACGGTGCCGCGCGAGAACCTGTACCGCGCACAAACCCCGCAGGCGTTTTCGTTCGCCACCCTGCTGGCTTTGCACCGCACTCCACCGCCCGGTGTCGCGACCGACGATGCCTGGCTGCTGGAACAGGCGGGCCACGCGGTGGCGCTGGTCCCGGGCCATGAGGAGAACGTGAAATTGACCTACCCGAGCGACGCCGCCCGCCTCGAGCGCACGCTGTCGTCGACGCTGGTGCCGCGGGTCGGCACCGGGTTCGACGTGCATGTGCTCAAGGCGGGCCGACCGATGATCCTGTGCGGCGTGACGGTGCCCGCCGAGCTCGGGCTGGACGGCCATTCCGACGCCGATGTGGGCATCCATGCGCTTTGCGACGCGATCTACGGCGCGCTCGCCGAAGGCGATATCGGGCGCCATTTCCCGCCGACCGAAGGCGAATGGAAAGACGCCGACAGCGCCCGCTTCCTGCGTCACGCGGCGTCGCGGATCGCGGCGCGGGGCGGCGTGCTCGCCAACGCCGACGTCACGCTGATCTGCGAGCGGCCGAAGATCACCCCGCACGCCCCGGCGATGCGCGCCCGCCTGGCCGAGCTGCTGGGCGTCCCGGTGAGCCGGATTTCCGTGAAGGCGACCACCACCGAACGGCTGGGGTTCCCCGGGCGTGGCGAGGGCATCGCGGCGCAGGCGGCGGTCAGCCTGATGGTGCCCTGGGACCAGCCTGGAGAGGGCGCGTGAGGACCGCGCGACTGCTTCGGTGTAAGCTCGCCGTCATGCCTCACCGGATATTCAAGCCGCTGGTCCGCCTCGCGGCACTCGGCGCGGCCGTTCTCGCCGCCGGATGCGCGGCGTCGCCCGCACCGAAGGTCGCCGCCTGCCCGACCCTGCCGTCAAAGCGGCTCTCCGCCCGGCCGGAACCGTTGCCGCCGGTCAGCGCGCAACCGTTGACGCTGCAGCCGGGCCACTGGGATTGGGCGGACGGCAACTACGTCTGGACGCAACCCGAATGGGTGCCGCGCCACGACGCCGGCGTGCCGATCTGGCAGGACGGTTTCTGGACACCGGACGGCGGCGCCTGCGTGTGGAATCCCGGCCATTTCGTCGCGGGACATGGCTGACGGGCCTACCCCGGAAGCCAGCGTGATCGCCGGGCTCGGCGGTCCAGGTCCGTCTGTGGTCGCCGGCCATGTCACCGCGATGCGGCTGTTCGACCTCGCCTACGCAATCGATCTCGTGCAGGCGGAAACCCTCTGGGCGCGGCAGGCAGGACAGGGCGCGCGGTCCCGGCTGACCGGCACGCCGCCCAAGGCGGTGTCGTTCGGCGACCCGCCGCTGGGACTGGTGTTGCCCCCGGTCAGGCTGCAACTGCACGAAGACCACGCCATCGACATCGAAGCGTCGGTGACGGCGCGACTGTACGCATTCGGCGTGGTGACCCTGGCAGTGCGGGTTCCGGCGGCCGGGCTGAGCTGGAGCGGCTACACCACGCGCGTCAACGCTGTCGAAGCGGCGATCGGGACGCAGACCGACATCGCGTTCTGGCACGGGCTTCTGGATCTGCTGCGCCACCCGATCGGGCCGGCGCTGACGCGGCCGAACCGGTCCGACCTGGAGGAGGATTACCTCGTCGCGACCGTGCACACCTTCGACGCCGCGGTGCCGGCGAGCAAGCTCGGGCGCGAGATCGACCTGGTGCCGTTGCTGAGCGGGGAGGTCAGGCGGATGGCCGAGGGCGCCCGCGCCGACCTGCTGAGCCGTCGGTTCTCGTATTACACCGACGATCTGGTGATCCTGACCTGGGACCGCGCCTTCATCTACGAGCCGACCGGCGACACCGATGTTGCCGACGTGATCGAAGTCGCGAACGCGCAGTTCCTGCAGATGCGCTACTACGACGAGCTGCTCGATGCCGAGCTGCCGCGCATGTACGACCTGGTGGAGGAAACCACCCGCCGGCTACGCCGGGGTCCGCGCAGGTTCGCCGGCCTGGCGCGCCGGCTCTACACGCTGGTCGCCGAAGTCACCGAGCTGACCGAGAAGGTCGACAACGCGCTGCAGGTGACCGAGGACGTGTACCTCGCCCGCGTGTACGCGGCCGCACTCGACCTGTTCCGCGTGAAGGCGGTGAGCGCCGCGGTGGACCGCAAGCTCGCGATCATCCGCGACACCTACGCCGCGCTCTACGACGAAGCCGCCAGCAGCCGCGCCGGCCTGATGGAAGGTGCGGTGGTGGTACTCATCCTGGTCGAGATCGTGCTCGCCTTATTCGGCCGGCATTAGAGCTTTCACGAAGCGCGGCGGCCGAAGGATATGACGTAGGCGCGCACACGGGCGTCGATGAGCGGGTCGTCGGACAGCTCGATACCGCGGCAGATATTGTTCGGCAGGAAACGCAGCGCCTTCTGCGCGGCCGCATTGTCCTGGGCGGGCGTGGTCAGCGTGATGGTGCCGAGATCGACGGATTTGCGGCTTGCAGGCCAGGGCTGCGTCGGATCGTTCGTCGGGTCGCCGGGCCCGGCCAGCACCGCGGTCAGGTGAAACGCCACAGGACCGCGGCTCAGCCGTGCGGGCAATTCGGTGACCAGGTAATCCTTCGGCTGTTTGGCTGCATCGGCTTCCGCCACGTGCTCGACACCGGCCGCCGGAACGATGGCAAAGCGGAACGGCTGGCGCTTCCCCTTGGCATCCACGAAGATGAATGCGTCGATCCCGTTATACTGTTCGCGCGCAAAGCTCGACGGCGTCGCCACTGTCGCGAGCGCCTTCACGACGCGTGGATGGCTGCCGATGAACTGCTCCACCGGGGTCGGGTGCGGCGCATCCTTGCTGGCCACCGTCGCCTGCAGAAGCTGCAGGAACTCTTCGCCGTTCTTGACTGGGAAGAACGCAAGCGAGTTGGTGACCAGGTCGACCGTGCGGCCGGGCAGCTTGAAACGGATGGCCATGCCGTGCGGGTTTGCGGGCGGGCTGGAATCCGCCACATCCGGCAGGCCCGTCGCGTCGGAAAACCGCACCGTCACCGGTATCGTTCCGCTGCTGAACAACGGCGCGACGCTGAGGCCCGGCCCGGCGCTGCTCGGCGTGAAAGTGCCTTGCACCACCACGCCTTTTGCATGGTTGGCGCGATACCCGGCATGCCGGCCCCACGCCTTGTTCATGATGTCCACGGTCTGCGTGGCGACGCTCGGCGACGCGGCCGGCGGGGTGTCGGCACACCGTGCGGCGAACGGTGCGGCACTCAGCAAGGCGGCGGCAACGGCGAAGATGCTCGAACGGGTCATCATGTCCTCCATCGGAGACGTGACGCCATACAACGGCCTGGCCGGCCCAGCCGCAACCCCGACGCAAAAAGACGCGGGCCTGAGCATGAAGCGCTCAAGCCCGCACCTCCGATGTCAGCGAGCGCTGGTCAGGCGATCTGCACCTTTTCGTTCTCGCCCGGATGCGGCGAGCTGCCGGTGGCGACCGCCTTGAGGTAGCCGTAAAGGTGAACCATCGTCGAGTTCGGAGCGTCCCAATACTCGGCCTGCTCGACCTCGACCTTCAGGATCGCGATGTCCGGGTCGTCGGTGCCCTTGGGGAACCACGTGCGCATCGCCTCGCCCCAATGCGCCTTGATCTCGGCCGGATCGCGGACGACTTCCGCAGTCCCGGACAGCGACACGTAGTTCTG
>CAZZWO010000215.1:0-5230 GCA_964657885.1 uncultured Acetobacteraceae bacterium
TGCGTCCACGCACCCGGCGAGAGAAGGCGCCGGCCAAGTCCGCGGTGTTGCTGGTGGCGATGATCCGCCGGTCACGCTCGTCGGGAGGCAAATCCCCCCGGTCGAATAGTGCGCCATTACCCGATCGGCGACTCCTTCCAAATACAAGAGGCACTTGCTTTCGTAGGTTTTGCACAACTCGTTGAGTTTGTTGCCGCGAATGAAGATAGAGGCGCCGGCCGGGCTTTCGGGACGACGGACGCAAATGCAGGAAGGGACATCAGCAGCCGGACGCCAATCTTGAGCATGCCCGGCGCTATACCGCCCCGCCGATACCTCAAAGGTCACTTCGGCAGCGACCGCTTGAAATTCTGTGCGGCGGCGCTTGCTGCTCCGGAAGCCGGTTTTCCGCCATTTTCGAGAGATCGGGCTGCCGCTGCGCGGGCCGACCCGAGCTGTTTGGTGTCCCCATGGTGTCCCGGACGTCCGGACACCCGCCTTCCGGGACACCAAGGCAGATGTAACCCACTGTAATTGATCAGGGTTTCTGGTGCCGGCGCGCGGAATCGAACCGCGGACCTACTGATTACGAATCAGTTGCTCTACCCCTGAGCTACGCCGGCGGGGGCGGGGTGCTATACTAGACGGCGGTATTGCGGGCAACAGGGGGGCGGGGCGGTCAGCCTTTGCCGCAGAGGAGTTCCAGTTTGGCGTGGAGGCGGCCGGAGGGGTCTTCGCCGGGGTTCTCGATTTGGGCGAGGGTGACGCGGTCGTCGTACATGATGGCGTAGAAGCGGTGATAGCCGACGTATCGGCGCATCAGGGACTGGTAGTTCACGGCACCGCACAGCAGCTTGCCGCTGCCGAGATACGGTTTCACCGGCTCGAACTTCCACAGCGCCGTTTCCGGCAGGACCATATTGCCGGACAGCCATTCCTCGACCGCGTCGCGCTGGGGCAGGGTCGGCTCGTCGGTTGCGGCCTGGGTCGCCCCGCCGGCCAGGATGCCGCCGCACGCCAGGGCGAGGATGGTCGACACGACAAGCCGCAACGAGGGTAAACCAGGCATCCAGAACTCCAAGCTCGCCACGGCGGCACAACGGTATTTGGCCGGCAAGCGCCCAAGCTGCGGCACATCTAGCGCAGACGGGTGGGACTTGTCTGCGGGCCGCTCAGGCTCCACGTTCCAGGTCATGCGCGAACCGCTTCCCCGTGTTCTGGACATGACGCCCGAGGGCGAATTCGTGACGGCGCGCCCGACCGTGACATGGCCGTTGCGGCTCGGCATAGGGGCAGCCCTGGTGGCTGCCATAGCGGGCGGCCTCGCACTGGCGGCGGTGTTCCTGTGGGTCGCGTCCGTCCTGGTGCCGGTGGCGTTGATAGCCGGCCTGGTCGCCTACGCAGCATTCCGCTTCCGCATGTGGCAGGTCCGCCCCAGGTAGCTGCTCGGCCGCCGGCACCACCGTGATCATCTGATCCGGGCGCAGCCGGCTTCCCGACTCGGTTCGAAGCTGCAATGGTAGGGATTCGCCGAACAGCATTCGCCGGATCATCAGGCCATGACCATCGCGCTCGCGCCGCCCGGCTCGCCCACGACTGGCAGCCCACCGAACGGCACGCCGGCATCCGGCACCCCCGGCCCGCCTGTCTCGACTGGGATTTCGGCGGCCGCCCGGCAGCGTTACGCGGCGCTGCTGGATGTGCTGGAGCGGCGGTCCACGGCGCGCGCGTTCGATCCACGGCTGAAGGTGCCGGACGAGGCCTACCGGCTGATCCTGGATGCGGCGCGCCTGTCGCCATCGGGCGCCAACACCCAGCCGTGGCACTTCGTCGCCGTCACGTCCGAATGGACCCGCGGCGTTATCGCCGACTACCTGGCGGGTGCGCAGGACCGGCGTTCGCCATCCTTCAAGACAACCACGACCGGCGAACCACCGGCGAACTCGCCCGCGCCGGATTATCGCGCGATCGCCACCGCGCCCGGCTGCATCGTGGTGGTGACCGACTACCGCCTCACCTGGGCCTATCCCGGCCTGATGGAGGGCACCGAGATGGACCAGCGCTACCATGCGAATGCCGAGCGGGTGATCCTGCAGAGCGTTGCCGGGGCAACCATCGCCGCCCACTTGGCGGCGGCCGCCCTCGGCTATCAAAGCTGGTGGGTGTCGGTGCTGGGGCAGGACGATGTCCAGGCGGCGATCCACCTGTTGCTGGGCGTGCCGGAAGACCTCACCATCACCGACATCATGCTGTTCGGCATGCCCCTGCACCCGCCGGGCCGGCGCTGGAAAAAGCAGTTAGCCGAGATCGTCAGCTGGGACCGGTTCGACATGGCCAATTTCCGCAGCCTGGCGCAGATCGACGACTGGATGCGTGACGTCCGCGCCCGCATGCAGCGCCTGCTGCCCGCGGTGAAACGCGACTGAGCGGCGGCAGGGATCAGGCGGCGCGGGCGATGGACTGCTCGCCGAGCCTGAACTCTCCGGCGATCAGCTCGAACGAGCGGCGGCGCGCCACGGGGTCGTGCAGCGCGGTCACCACGGCCAGTTCGTCCGCGCCATGTTCCTCGGCGATCGCGATCAGGCGCTGGCGAACGACGTCCGGCGTGCCGTAGGCGGCGCGCTGGCGGATGGCGGCGTTGCGCGCCCGGTCCGCATCGCTGAATGGGTAGTCCGCGGCTTCCTCGGGTGAGGGCAGGGGGACGAAGCGTCCGCGTTCGCGTTCCGCGCGCCACACTTCGCGCGGGCCGAACAGCCGGTCGGCCTCGGCCTGCGACTCGGCCGCCAGTGCGAACACCGCCAGCGCGCCATAGGGCCGCGGATGCGCCGGACTTGGACGGTAGTTGTCGCGGTAGGCGGCCATCGCCTCGGCGGCGCCTTGGCCCTCGGTGAAGAAATACGCGTAGCAGTAAGGCAGGCCGAAATAGGCCGCCACCTGCGCGCCGTAGGTGGAGCTGCCGAGCATCCAGATTTCGGGGGCGCCCGGTCCGGTCGGTTGCGCGCGCACGCTGCGGAAGGGGTGGGTTTCGGGCAACGCCTCGCCGGCAACCCATGCCATCAGGTCGCGCAGCTGCGACGGAAAGTTGTTGGCCGCCTCCGCCGCGTTGGGGTTGAGCGCGAAGGCGGTGCGGCCGTCCGACCCCGGTGCGCGGCCGACGCCGAGGTCGATCCGCCCGGGCGCCAGCGCCTCGAGCACGCGGAACTGCTCGGCTACCTTCAAGGCGCTGTAATGCGGCAGCATCACCCCGGCGCTGCCGAGCCGGATCCGGCTGGTGCTGACGGCGAGCGCCGCCAGCAGGATTTCGGGCGCCGAGCCGGCGATGCTGTCGCTGCTGTGGTGCTCAGACAGCCAGAAACGGTGGTAGCCCAGACGATCGCATAGTTTTGCCAGCTCCACCGTCTCGCGAATGGAGCTGTCGGGCGAACGGCCCGAGACGATCATCGACTGGTCGAGAACTGAGAGGCGCATCTGAAACAGATGGGTGGGCGCCGGCGGCCCGCCAAGCTCGCGAGCGGCCGCACAAAAATGTTCCATACTGGTGTGCTCTGATATACGCTGTCCCGGCAACGGGGAGTGGCCGGGCATGGTCGTAAGATTGCTGACGGAACATCCGGCGTCGGTCGGCGAGACCTATCTCGGCCACCTGCGGTTCGCGCTCGGTTTCGGCGCATCGATGGTGCTCGGGGGGCTGGCCTGCATGGTTCACGGCCTGCTGCCGTTCTGCCTGACGACCAGCGGCAGCCGCCGCGTCCGCGCGCTCCACGCCATCCTTGACGCTCATCCTGCCCGGCGTGTGCGCCCGCATGTTCAGCCGGATCTGAGCCAGGACACGTGTCTTAACTGGTCGATCTGATTGGGCGGGCCGACCGGGCGGGAGCCGGCGTTTGAGGGCGTCGTAAGGGCGCGTTTGGACGTGGTGGCCGGTGGCGCATAGCGTTGGGTATGGGCGGTTTTTTGGTTCACCTTTGATACGCGGGCTCCGGCCCTCCGCCGCGGTGCGCGGTGGAAGGCGCTTCGCTTTTCCACCCTACGGGCCACGCGATTTGGTGCCGGTTGGCTCGGGTGGTGGAAGGCGCTTCGCTTTTCCACCCTAGGAGGTGGGGTTTTGAGTTGAGGTCGGTTTTTATTGATGGGGAGGCTGGGACTACCGGGTTGGGGATCCGGGAGCGGCTGGTTTCGGTGGCGGTCGAGGTGCGCAGCATCGCGGCGGATCTGCGGAAGGATCCGGACGCGCGGCGGGCTGTCATGGCCGAAGTGGATGTGGTCATCCTTTGCCTGCCCGACGCGGCTGCGGTGCAGGCGGTGGCATTGGCCGGCAGCCTGGGCGGCCGTGCGCCGCGGCTGCTGGATGCGAGTTCCGCGCATCGGGTCGATCCGGGCTGGGTCTATGGGTTCGCGGAGCTCGGGCCGGCGCAAAGTGCACGCATCGCGGCGGCGCAACGGGTCAGCAACCCGGGTTGTTACGCGACAGGTGCGATCGCGCTGCTGCGGCCGCTGATCGACGCCGGACTGCTGCCGGTGGATTTCCCGGTCAGCATCAACGCCGTCAGCGGCTATTCCGGCGGCGGCCGGCAGATGATCGAGGCGCACGAGGCCGCACGTGGGCCGGCGTTCGAACTTTACGGCCTTGCGCTCGACCACAAACACGTCCCCGAAATCCAGTCCCACGCAGGCCTTACCCGAAGGCCGATCTTCGTACCCTCGGTAGGTCATTTCCGGCAGGGCATGCTGGTCAGCATCCCCATCCACCTCGACATCCTGCCCGGCCGGACCACGGCCGCGGACCTGCTGGCGGCGTTGGCCGCCCATTACGAGGGCTCCGGCATCCAGGTCCGGAACGGTGGCGCCACGCGGCTGCATCCCGATACCGGCGCCGGCACCGACGCGATGGAACTGCACGTGTTCGCCGAGGAAGCGGCGCGTCACGCGGTGCTGGTGGCCAGGCTCGACAATCTCGGCAAGGGTGCGTCCGGGGCCGCGGTGCAGAACCTGCGTCTCATGCTCGGACTGGACACGGAGACCTGAATTTTGGCCGACATCTCGCCGCCCGCCCACATCGCCGGCCCGCTCTGGTCGCTCGACGGCGTGGCCCCAACCATCGCTCCCGATGCCTGGGTGGCGCCAACCGCCGTGGTGATCGGCGATGTCGAACTGGGCGCGCGCGCGAGCATCTGGTTCAACTGCGTGGTGCGCGGAGACACCAACATCATCCGCATCGGCGCCCGCACCAACATCCAGGACGGGTCGATCC
>CAZZWO010000216.1:0-5169 GCA_964657885.1 uncultured Acetobacteraceae bacterium
CAGCGCGGTAATTGCTCGCCGGGATAATGCTTGCCGAGAGCGTGCGTGATGGCCGCACCCGGCGCCCACAGCGGCAACAGGCGGCGCAGCAGCCGGCCGGCCATGGTCCGCTTGGTCGGCCCGAGCGCATCGACCGTCCATTCGGCGCCCTCCATGTCGGTCGCGCTGACGAAAGTGGGCTCACCACCCATGGTCAGACGCATGTGGCCTTCATCCAGCGCGCGGTCGACCCGGTGGCCGGCAGCCAGGATCGCCTGCCATTGCGCGTCGGAATACGGCTTCGTTACGCGTGGGGATTCGAGGATGCGGGTGACGCGCATCTCAACGTCGAAGGTGACTTCGGCTGCTTCCACCCCGCCGCTGATCGGCGCCGCCGAGATCGGGTCCGGGCTGGCAGCGAGCGGGATGTGGCCCTCGCCGGTCAGCAGGCCGGAGGTGGCATCCAACCCGATCCAGCCGGCGCCGGGCAAATACACCTCGGCCCAGGCATGCAGGTCGGTGAAATCGGCGCTCGGTCCCGTCGGACCCACCAGCGGCGTTTCGTCGGCCACCAGCTGGATCAGGTAGCCGGACACGAACCGGGCGGCGAACCCCAGATGGCGCAGAACGTGCACCAGCAGCCAGGCGCTGTCGCGGCAGGAGCCTTTTGCCTCGGTCAGCGTCTGCTCGGGCGCCCAGGTGCCTGGCTCCATGCGTACGATGTAGGCAACAAGGTGCTGCACGCGCTGGTTCAGATCGACCAGCATGTCGATGGTGCGGGTCTCGGCGCGCGGAATGCCGGCCAGCAGCGCCGCCAGCTTCGGCCCCGGCTGCTCGAGGCGGCGGAACGGGGCGAGTTCCTGCTCGAGGATGGGGTCGTACGCGAACGGCCATGTCTCGGCGTCGGGTTCGAGGAAGAAGTCGAACGGGTTGATGGTCGCCATGTCCGCGACGAGATCGACCGTCACCTGGAAATGCGTGGTCCGTTCGGGCACGACCACCCGGGCGAGGAAGTTGCCCTGGGGGTCCTGCTGCCAATTGAGAAAATGTTCGGCCGGCTCGATGCGTAGGGAGTACGAGATGATCGGCGTGCGGGCATGCGGGGCGGGGCGCAACCGGATGGTCTGCGGGCCGAGCGCCACCGGACGATCGTAACGGTAGCTGGTCCGGTGTGTCAGGGCGACGTGAAGGGTCATGCCCGGGTGGTTAGCAAGAACCGAGCCTTGGTCATAGCTGCCCACCGCAGCGCAACCAAATCGCGCCCGGGCGTTCCCGGGATGACCCGACCGAAAGCCGCCCGACATGCGCCTGTTCACCTGCCCATTCTGCAGCCAGATGCTGTATTTCGAGAACACGCGTTGCGAGCGGTGCGGCCACACGCTGGGGTATGATGCCGCAACGTTCTGCATGCGTGCGCTGGACCAACAACCGGATAGCGACACGGCGAATGGCGGCGCACCGGGTGTGGTGTGGCACGATGCGGCGGGTGACGGCTCGGCGGGCTCGTGGCGCTTCTGCGCCAATGCGGGCCAGGAAGCCTGCAACTGGCTGATCCCGGCCGGCGACGACGCCACGTTCTGTGCCGCCTGCCGCCACAACCACCTGATTCCCGACCTTTCGAAGCCCGAGAACATCCTGCGCTGGCGGGCGCTGGAATCGGCCAAGCACCGGCTTTTCTACACGTTGATGCGGCTCGGCCTGCCGCTGGCCACCCGCAACGAGGACCCGGCGCACGGCTTGGCGTTCGATTTCCCGGCCGAGACGCCGGCGCAGCCCAAGGTGATGACCGGCCACGATGACGGGCTGATCACCATCGCCCTGAAAGAGGGCGACGATGCCGAACGCGAGCGGATGCGCGAGCAGATGGGCGAGCTCTACCGCACCCCGCTCGGCCATTTCCGCCACGAGATCGGACATCACTACTGGGACCTCCTGGTGCGCGACACGCAATTCCTCGAGCCGTTTCGCGCCCTGTTCGGCGACGAGCGCGAGGATTACGCACAAGCGTTGAAAAACCATTACAGCCGCACGCCGAAGATCGGCTGGCAGGAGATGTTCGTCAGCGTCTACGCCACCAGCCATCCGTGGGAGGATTTCGCGGAAACCTGGGCGCATTACCTGCACATCGTGGACACGCTCGAGATGGCGTCGAGCTTCGGCATCTCCATCCATCCGAAACTGGCGCGCGAACCGGGCTTGCAGGCGGAAATCGACTTCGACCCCTACCGCGAAGGCGACATGGCGGTGATCGTGGATACCTGGCTGCCACTGGCGTTTGCGGTGAACAGCCTGAACCGTTCCATGGGGCAGGCCGATCTTTACCCGTTCGTTCTGTCGCCGAAGGTGATCGAAAAACTCGGCTTCATTCATGAGCTGGTGCGCGCCGCCCGCTAGCGAGCCGCCGCGCCCTCACCTCTCGGCGATGCCCGGCTTAACCGGATGTCAGCACCTTCGCGGTAAGTGCTGGGACTGGTCTGCGAGAGCCGAGCGATGAAAATGTCCATCCGAATGCTGCTCTACAGCGTGGTCGCCTTGTTTTCGGCCATGCTCCTGATGTCGGCGTTGCGGGAAGCTCGATCCGAGCTTGCGGTCCATCGACTGGCGGTGACTGCGCAGTCCGACAACGCGACGGCCGACCTGCTCTACGAGGCCGCCGCCAACCTCGCGAGGGAGCGAGGGCGGACCAAAACGGCACTGAGCGAAGAAGCGCCGGCCGGGCCCGCGATACTGGCGGCGATCACGCTGGCCCGGACCACCGCAGATGCCGCCATCGACACTGCAATCCGCCGCATCGGCCATGCAGCGGCTTCCGATCTGGAACAGGCCCACAAGCTGGTCCTGGCATCCCGCCTGCACACCGACCGCCAGTTCGCCCTGCCGAAAAGTCAGCGCGAGGTCACGCTCGTATCGACTCCTACGACGGGTCTGACCGCCTTGATCGAGGCCAGCCAATCCCTGCGCCTGCAGCAGACGAGCGCGCCGGAAGGCTTCGACGCGCAATTGCTCGAACTGCAGGAACTCAGGCACTTCGCCTGGGTGATGAGCGAGTTTGCCGGTCGTGAACGGGCGATGTTCGGCTGGTTCATCGTCAGTCGAAAGCCGCTTACGGCGGCAGCCCAGGAAGACCTTGCAGGCTTCCGCGGCCATGTCGAGGCCGCGTGGCCCGTGCTCGCAGCCTACGCAGACCGGCCCGGCACGCAATCCTCGGTCAAACAAGCGGCAGCCCGCGTCCGGAACAATTTCCTGGGCACCTTCCAACGCGTCCGCGAAGCCGTGCACGTGGCGGGGGCGGACGGCAATTACCCCGTTGATGCGGAAGCCTGGCGGGTGGCCGCAACGTCGGGTATCGACGATATCCTCGCCTTCAGCAACGAACTGAGCCGGCTTTCAAGCACGCTCGCCAGTGCGCATCAAACCGCTAGCCTGGTGGGAACAGCCGTGTCGGTCGGTGTCACGGTGTTGGCGTTGCTGCTCGCGGCCGGTGCCGCTGCCATCATCAGGCACCGCGTCGTCATCCCGCTAGGCAGGTTGACCACCTGCGTGAAGCGACTGGCCGGGGGCGACTTGTCTGTCGAGATTACCGGCGCCGGCCGCAAGGACGAGATAGGCGCATTGGCCGCCGCAGTGCTGGTGTTCAAAGCCGACGCCATCGAAAAGGAAAAGCTGGAAGCCGAACGGATCGTCGCAGCCGAACGCGCGAACGAAGAACGGCGGGCCGCGATACGTGCAATGGCCGAAATCGTCGAACGGGACGCGCACACCGCAATGGAAGCCGTCGCCACACAGACGACAGCCATGACAGCGGATGCGGACGGGCTGACGCAATCGGCGGAGCGGGTTGCGGTGAACTCGGTCGATGTCGCCGCTTCCGCCGATCGTGCCCTGACAAAGGCGGCCGCGGTCAGCGCTGCGAGCGAGGAGCTTTCCGCCTCGATTCGTGAGATCGCGAGCCAGGTGACACGGGCCACATCGGTTTCGCAACGCGGTGTCGAGAGCAGCGGGCGCGCCGAAGACAAGATCCAGGTGCTGAGTGCCGCAGCCAATCGCATCAATGCCGTGGTCGAGCTGATCAGCAACATCGCGAGCCAGACAAACCTGCTGGCCCTGAACGCGACAATCGAAGCGGCCCGGGCGGGCGATGCCGGCCGCGGCTTCGCGGTTGTCGCATCCGAGGTGAAGAGTCTGGCCGGACAGACGGCGCGGTCCGCCAGCGACATCGTGCGGCAAGTGACGGAGATGCAGCAGGCGACCGGAGAAGCAATCGTCGTCGTAGCCGAAATCGGCCAGGCGATTGCGGAGATGGCCGAGATATCCGTGGTCGTGGCCGCAGCGGTCGAGCAGCAGGCCGCAGCCACCGCGGAGATCGCCCGCAACGTCACGGACACCAGCGAAACCGCGCGCGACGTCTCGACGAGCATTGCCCTGGTGGCCATCGAGGCGGCACGGACCGGCGCACAAGCCGGCCAGGTGCGCAGCCGTGCGACGCATATCGAGAGCAGCCTTTCGGTGTTACGCGAGAACATCGTGAAAGTTGTCAGAACATCCACCGCCGACGCCAACAGGCGTAGCGAAACCCGGTTTGCAGCGGACGAGGTTTGCAAGATCGGCTTGAACGGCTCCGCACTGCAGGAGGGCCGGCTGATCGACATATCGTCCCGGGGTGCGTCCCTGAAGATGGCCGGGACGGGCATTCAGACGGCAGTCGGGACGCATGGGGTGTTGCGGCTGGAGCGGCGAAAGGTGAGCGCGCCATTCATCGTCCGCAGCACGACGGACGAACACCTGCACGTCCTGTTCGACACTGCCGGTGTGACGCAGGAGTTCTCACAGGAAGTGGCCGCGCTGATCACCGCATCGCTGATTGCCGCCTGAACGCCAGCCACTGCATCGTTGCAGGTCGAGGTCACGGGTCATAAGGAACTTTGGCCGGGCTTTCGTATGCCGGCGCGGGATGTCGGTGATTGAAGCTGCAGCGGTCTCGATCGAGGCGATACGGATGGCCGACACGACAGGGAACACCATCGGTCCGATCTGGGTCGCACGAAAGTCATAGACGCCGCTTGCCTGCGGCCATTTGCCGCTTCGGATTGCACGGAATGGGACACGTTTTGCATGGCGTGGCACGACAGTGAACGCCTCCGGGCATTAAGCATCGTTCCACACCCAAAACGGGTGTTTTCGAAAACATTC
>CAZZWO010000217.1:0-5146 GCA_964657885.1 uncultured Acetobacteraceae bacterium
ACCCGACATCGCGAGCGGCGCGCGCTCGCGATGACGGGGTATCTCCGGTGACTACGATGCCGGCTTGTCCTTGCCCGCCGAGTGGAATGCGGCGAGCAGCGGCGGCAGCGTTTGTTCCAGGCGGGCGACCGAGGCTTCCTTGACCACGTCGTAACCGCGCACGGCATCATGCGCGCGCAGCACCGCCTCCGCCTCGGCCAGATTGTCCGCTCCGACGCTGCCGAGCACGGTATCCACGAGCGCGATGTACTCGGCTGCCAGACGGCGTTCCATCCGGCGGTGGGCGCCGTAGCCGAACGGGTCCAGCGGCGTGCCGCGGAGCGGGCGCAAGCGGCGCAGCAGGTTGAAGCCGCTCGTCATCGACGCGCCGAACCGCCGCTTGGCCGGACGATTGGTGCGGGGATCGCGCTTCGACCAGAGCGGGGGTGCGAGGTTGTAGCGTATCTCGAAGTCGCCTTCGAAGTTCTCACGCAGGCGCTGGGCGAAAGCCGGATCGGTCATCAGCCGCGCGACCTCGTACTCGTCCTTGTACGTCATCAGCTTCGCCGCGACATGCGCGACCGCGCGCGACAGCCGGCCGTCATTTCCCGGGATCGCCGCCTCGGCCTTTTCGACGCGCGCAACCAGCGCACGGTAGCGCGACGCATGGCGGTCGCCGCCCCAGGCCCGCAGGCGCGGCATGCGGTCGGCCAGCAGATCGCCGAGCGTGTCCGGAATGCGGACTTCCTCGTGACCGCGCAGCCATAACGCGACCAAATCGGGTCGCGCGGCGGCAATGCGTCCGAGCCCGAACGCGCGCTTGTTCATCGCGATCTCGGTGCCGTTCAGCTCGATCGCCCGTTCGATATGTTCGACGCGCAGCGGCATCAGGCCTTTCTGCCAGGCGTAGCCTACGAGAAACAGGTTCGCGCCGACCGCATTGCCGAGCATGACCTGGGCGATGCGCGTGGCGTCGATGTCCATCACGCGCTCCTGGTCCGCGCGCGGCATCACCTTTGCCAATAGCGGGTCGAAGCTGAGATCGAGGTCGGCGTTGCGGGCGAACATCGCGTTCGGCGACACGAAGCGGTTGAGCAGCACCGCGCTGCGTCCATGACCGAGCTTGGCCAGCGTTTCGGGGATGGCGACCACCATGGGATCGGCGCCGATCACCAGATCGACGTCGCCGTTCGGGATGCGCGGCGAATGGCGCTCCGCCCCGTCGCCCAGGCGCAGATGGCTGGTGACCGAACCATTGCGCTGCGCCAGTCCGGAATTGTCCAGCACCGTCAACAGGAGTCCCTGCAGGTGCGCGGCCATGCCGAGCAGGGCGGCGACCGTCACCACGCCCTGCCCGCCGATGCCGGCGAGCAGGATGTTGTACACCTCGCCGATGCGCGGCAGCGCCGGCATCGGCAGCGACGCGATCAGCTGCTGTTCGCCGGCGAGCGGGTCGCTCGGGGCGACGTCAGGATCGGCTTCGGCGCGCGCGCGCACCTTGCCGCCGAGCACGGTGATGAAACTGGGGCACAGGCCCTTCGCGCAGGAGAAATCCTTGTTGCAGACCGTCTGGTTGATGCGGCGCTTGCGGCCGAGCGGCGTCTCGAGCGGCTCCACTGCGATGCAATTGGACTGCACCCCGCAATCGCCGCAGCCCTCGCAGACCTCCGGATGGATGAACAGCCGTTCGGCAGGGTCGGGCAGCTTGCCGCGCTTGCGCATGCGACGGCGTTCGGTAGCGCAGGCCTGTTCGTAGATGATCGCGCTGACACCTTCGAACTCGCGCAACTCGCGCTGCACCGCGTCGAGGTCTTCGCGCGGATGGAAGGTGACGATTGACGGGTAATCGTTGCGGTCGTGCCGCGACACGTCATCGGTCACCAGGGCGACGCGCCGGCAACCTTCGGCAGTGAGCTGGTGCGCCACATGCGGTCCGGTGATGTCGCCGGCGAAGGTCTCGCCCTCGACCGTCTGCCCGCCGGTCATCGCGATCGCGCCGTTCAGGAGTATCTTGTAGGTGATGTTCACCTTGGCCGCGATCGCCGCACGCACCGCCAGCAATCCCGAATGGAAGTAGGTGCCGTCGCCGAGGTTCTGGAAGATGTGGCCGGTGCCGGTGAACGGCGCCTGGCCGATCCATTGCGCGCCCTCGCCGCCCATATGCGTCGCGGCCATGGTGTTCCGGTCGGGCATCGCCGCCGCCATGATGTGGCAGCCGATGCCGGCGCCGGCGACCGAGCCTTCGGGGATCACGGTCGAGGTGTTGTGCGGGCAGCCGGCGCAGAAGCTCGGTGGCCGCAACAGGTCTTTCACGCCGAACGAGATCGTCGGAATGCCGGTCTCGAGTGGCTTGATGTTGGCGAGGCGCTCGCGCAACGGCGCATCCTCGATACGGCCGCGCAGCCGGTTGGCGATGACATGCAGCAGCAGGTCGGGGTCGAGTTCGCCCACCTCGCGCAGCAGCGGACGCGCGTTCTCGTCGAGCTTGCCGGTCAGCATGGGGCGCAGATGCGATGGCTGGTTGTACAGGATCGTCGAGATCTGGTCCTCGATGATCGGGTGCTTTTCCTCGATCACGAAGATCTCGTCACAGGTTTCGGCGAATGCGCGCAGCCGCTCGGGCTCCAGCGGCCACACCATGCCGACCTTGTACACCGCGATGCCGAGCGCCGTGCAGCGATGTTCGTCGAGCCCCAGGCCACGCAGCGCCTCGACCACGTCGAGGTAGGCCTTGCCGGTGCTGACGATGCCGAGGCGGTTGCGGCGTGCGCTGCCCCAGGCGCGCCGGTCCAGCTTGTTCGCGCGCACCCAGGCCTGCGCCGCCGCGTGACGCTGCTCGAAATGCCGCGCCTCGACCTCGAGTGCCGAGAGTTTGCGCGCCGACAGGTTTAACCCGCCCGGCGGCATCTCGTAATCGTCAGGCGTGACATAGGCGACGCGGTCCATGTCGGCGGGGATGGACGCGCCGCCCTCCACCGTGTCGGTCAGCGCCTTCATGCCGATCCAGCAGCCGCTGTATCGCGACACCGCCCATGCGGCGAGGCCGTATTCGACCAGTTCCTCGACGGTGCTGGGATTGAACACCGGCATGCCGAAATGGATCAGCGCCAGGTCGCTCTGATGCGCCAGCGTGGACGACCGCGCGCCGTGGTCATCGCCGCACAATGCGATCGCGCCGCCGAGCGCCGGGGCGCCGCCGTAGCTCGCGTGTTTCAGCACGTCGCTCGACCGATCGACGCCGGGACCTTTGCCGTACCACAGCCCGAACACGCCATCCTTGAGCGGGTTGGGCAGCAACCCGACCTGCTGGCTGCCCCAGACGGCGGTTGCCGCGAGGTCTTCGTTGATGCCCGGCTGGAAAACGATGTCGTGGGCGTCGAGGTGTTTCTTCGCGCTCCACAGCGCGATGTCGTAGCCGCCGAGCGGTGAGCCGCGATAGCCCGAAATGAAGCCGGCAGTGTTGTGCCCCGCCGCACGGTCGCGCCGGCGTTGCAGCAGCGGCAGGCGGACCAGTGCCTGGATGCCGGTCAGGAACACGCGGCCTTCGAAGCGGGCGTATTTGTCGTCGAGCGCCACGTCATGTTTGGCCGGGCTGGAGGTGATCTCCTGCAGCATCTCGCGGGCGTCTCGCTCGGCGTCCATCGGCGCAATCCTTCCAGGGGCGCGGTGATCCGCGCTCGTCTCGGAGCACGCAGCCCCGCTGTTCTCGTTCGCGCGCGAGCCGGTGCGCGTCTCTCGACAACGAGAGCTAGAGGCGGTTGGAGCGTCGCACAACGAGGCCGGGGAAATAAGATTTACTTCGCGGCTGGCCTGCAAACACCGGTAATCTTCTTGCGTGGGCGCAGTCTGAGCCGCAGCTTTGTTATGGTCCGGCACTTACATCTTCATGCCCGGCGGCATGGTCATGGCAGGGGTGGCCGTGCTCAACGGCTGCCTGGCAAGCGCGGGGTCCGGAAGGGTGGAAGTCGTCGACGCTGCCCGCAACCAGCCGGCGGCGTCGATCAGCACCGCCGAGGCGCCGGGTGCGGCGATGGCGTACGCCGCCCGAAGCGCCGCATCGCCGGCGTCGCACGAACCGGCTGGTGCGGCGCTTGGGAGGATGTCCGTGACACCGGGCGGTGGCGGCGGGAAAAGGCGATCCGGTTTCGCCAGGAACAGCAGGACAATGCGGCCCCTGAAGGCGGTGAGCGGCGTATCGGCGCCGCCGCAATCCGCCATGAAGCCGGGCGCCTGCAGCGGCAAGGCCCAGCCAGCCTGCGTCAAGGTTGCGCCGGCATTGCGCGCGTGGAGGAAGTCGATCAGCGCCCAGCGGTCATCGTCCGAAAGCGACGGAAAGCCGGGCATCACCAGGCCGCCTTCCGGCCCGCCGATACCGTGGGTCAGCCACCAGAACAGCTCGCCATCCGCATGCATCCACAAATGCGGCGCGCCGAGGTCGGCCGGAGGGACCGGCAGCGTGCGGGCGAGCGGGCCGTCGCCGCGGCCGTTCGCGCCGTGGCAGGCGGCACAATGCTCGGGATACAACGCGGCGCCGCGGACGATCGAGACGGCGCTGAACCCGGTAGGCGACCTGTAGAACTGCGTCGGCACCGCCGGGACCAGCAGCGGCGAGAGATGCGGCAGCGACACGGCCCCGCCCACGCATGCGGTGAATGCCATGGCGAGCGCAAGCATCCGCCTGCGCCGGAGGATGGCGGCGCCGACGAGCAGGCTCAGACCGACGATCAGCGCCGCGCCGGCGAGCGTAACCTCGCGGGCGATGTCGGGGTCTTCGCGCGCCGCTTCCAGGCTAGCCACGAACGGCAACGGCCACAGCTTCTGCACGTGCATGGCGGGTTGCAGGCTGGTCAGCACGCCGGCTGCGCCGAGCACCGCCAGGCCGAGCGCCAGCTCCACCACGATGGCTCGCAGCAGGGACCGGCTGGCGGCGGCTTCGGGCAGGCGTGGCGTCAGTCGCCGCCGGTTGCGGGCGGCGAGCACGATCAGTGCCGCGAGGATCGCCGCCTTGGCGCAGACCACCCAGCCGTAGGCGGTGCCGAGCAGCCCCGGCAGATCCTGCACCAGAACCGAGGACTGCAGGGCGGCGGTGGCCAGTATGGTGCCCACGCAGGCCAGTCCCAGGATGGAGAACCGCTCGGCCGCAAGCCGTGCCGAAGCCGGTCCGTCG
>CAZZWO010000218.1:0-5065 GCA_964657885.1 uncultured Acetobacteraceae bacterium
CGCTTCGCGCTTGGGGCAGCAGCCCCACCAGGGCGTCCCGGCCGGTGCGGTGACAGAAATCGCCGAAGCCTTCGCGGGGCATCTCGCTGGCGGCCCAGGCGGCGAAGAGCGGGTCGAAGCCGCTGATGACTTCGGCATGCGGCACCTTTTCCAGCAGCTTGAAGCTGAGGCGCGTGCCCTCGAAATCGCCGCCGACATAGATCGCGTAGAAGCCGGGCATCCGGCCGACGATGCCGATGTCGCCGGCGTAGGTGCGGGCGCAACCGTTCGGGCAGCCGGTGATGCGCACGCTCACCCGGCGGTCGCTCAGGCCGTGCCGCGCCAGCAAGGCATCGAACCCACCGACCATCTCGCCGTGCATGCGCTCGGCTTCGGTCAGGGCCAGGCCGCAGGTCGGCAGCGCCGGGCAGGACAGCGCGTACTGCGCCATCGGCGACATCGAGGCGGCGGCAGCCACGCCATGCTGCGCCAGCAGGGCATCGACCGCCTCGCGGTCGGCCGGCTGGATATCGGTCAGGAGGATGTCCTGCTGCGGCGTCATCACGATGCCCGGCGAGAACCGCTGCACCACTTCGCGCAACCCGGTGCGCAGGCGCGAAACCTGGCCATCGACGATGCGGCCGGCGGCCACCGGCACCCCGAGCCACCACCGCCCATCGCCCTGCTCGTGCCAGCCGAGCAGGTCGGGCACCTCCAGCTTCATCGGCCGCGCGGCCTCGAAGGCGCCGCCATAATACCCGGCGAGCGTCTCGCGCACCCATGGCAGGCCCATGTCGTCCACCACGTATTTCAGCCTTGCCCGGCGCCGGTTGGTGCGGTCGCCATGGTCCCGCTGCAGGCGGATGACCGCCTCCACCATGCGCACGAGGTCGTCCGGACCGACAAAGGCGATGGGCGTCGCCAGGCGCGGGTAGGTGCGGGCGTTGTTGTGGGTCATCCCCAGGCCGCCGCCGACCGCGATGTTGTAGCCGAGCAGCGTGTCGCCTTCGAACAGCGCCACGATGCCGAGGTCGTTGGTCAGCACGTCGATCGTGTTGTCGGCCTGGTGGGTGATGCCGACCTTGAACTTGCGCGGCAGGTAGGTCGGCCCGTACAGCGGCTCGTCCTCCTCCTCGCCCTTCGGCGCCTCGTCGAGGAAAATCTCGTAATAGGCGCGTGTCTTCGGCTTCAGGTGTTCCGAAAGCAGGCGGGCGTCGGCTTCGATCCTCGCCTGCTGCGGGTTCCGCACCGGCATCGGGCTCGCCATGATGTTGCGCACCACGTCGCCGCACGCCGACATGGTGGTCAGCAGCGTGTGGTTGATCTCGGCAACCGCGGGCTTCAGATCGCCCTTCAGGATGCCGTGAAACTGGATGCCCTGGCGCACGGTGATCCGCAGCGAGCCGTTGGCCCGGCTATCGGCCAGCTCGTCGAAATACAGGTATTGCGCAGCGGTCATGTGGCCGCCGGGCATCCGGCAGCGCAGCATGAACTGGTACTCCTTCTCCTCGCCGTGCTGCTTGCGCTCGGTCGCGGTGTCGCGGTCGAACTGCTCGTAGCTGCCGTGGAATTTCAGGAGCTGGTAGGCGTCCTCGCTCACCTGGATACCGCCGGCCGCCAATTCGTCCGCGAGGGTGCCACGCAGGCGATGGCTCTCGGTCTTCAGCGTCTCGACAGCGGACAGCTTTGCAGGCATCGGCGCAACCTCGACCATTCTCAATCCACGTTATCGGGTGTGCTATCCCCATAAACAACTGCACAGAAGGTGTAACAGCGATGCAGCCGCGGGCGTTCCTCAAACGCGGTGCCACACCCAGGACGCGCCTCTGTTCAGATGGAAAAGGTAATGGGTTCTGCCAGGGGGCGCGCGAGGCCGGATGCCTCAGCGCGGCGGATCAGGTCCTCGATCGTCAAACCGTGAAGCCGCGCCGCGAACTCGCGGTCGAGGTCGGACCAGAGCGGATCGATGACTTTTTCCAGCAGTTCGCCCTTCGGCCCATCCTCGCCGGCGGTGTCGTCCGACAGCGCGACCCGCATCACCTCGTCGAGCCGGATGTCACGGCGCGGGCGGCCCAGCCGGTAGCCGCCCCGTGGGCCGCGTATGCTCTCGAGCAGCCCCGACCGGGACAATGTCTGCAACAGCGGCTCGATGCCCCGCCGCGCAAGCCCGGCTCGGTCGGCGATGTCGGCGGCACTCACGGTGTTGGTGCGCCCGGCGTGGAAGGCCACGTCCAGGATGATGAGCACCGCAAGCATCCCGCGGTCGCGCCTGACGATCACGGCGCTCCCCCGCGCCGGACGAGGCGGCAGAGCCGGCCGCGATCCGGCTGCACACGACCCGCCTTCAGGTGACCCCTCTGCCGATGCATGGGTATTTGCTCCAAAGACGAAATCCGACGAGATTCGCTGTATAACTCATACTTGCCTCAGGGTGCCGCCATGTCCAACCGAAAGCCGTCGCATTCCGGGCACCAGCAATCGGGGCAAAGCAGCGCGCCGCCGCGCTACGAGACGGCGGCCGCCCGCGGACGCATCTACGACAATGTGCTGCAGACGGTCGGTGGCACACCGATGGTGCGGCTGCCCCGGCTGACCGCCGATGACGGCCTGGTGGCGAGCCTCGTTCTCAAGCTCGAGTTCTTCAACCCGCTCGGCTCGGTCAAGGACCGCATCGGCCTCGGCATGGTGGATGCCGCCGAGCGCGCCGGGGAGATCACGCCCGGCAAGTCGATCCTCGTCGAGCCGACCAGCGGCAACACCGGCATCGCACTGGCCTTCGTGGCCGCCGCGAAAGGCTACCGGCTGATCGTGACGATGCCGGAAAGTG
Source organism: uncultured Acetobacteraceae bacterium (assembly GCA_964657885.1). Lineage (GTDB taxonomy): Bacteria > Pseudomonadota > Alphaproteobacteria > Acetobacterales > Acetobacteraceae > BOG-908. Next base: position 2,807 of record CAZZWO010000218.1, read on the forward strand.
CGTCGATCGAGCGGCGGCGAATGCTGCGGCTGATGGATGCGCAGGTGGAGCTGACGCCGCAGAAGCTGGGCATGGCCGGCGCCATCGCACGGGCGAACCAGATATTGGCGAGCACGCCGGATGCCTGGATGCCGCGCCAGTTCGACAACGAGGCGAACCCGGACGTCCATGCAGCAACGACCGCCGAGGAGATCTGGACCGACACGGACGGGCAGGTGGACATGGTGGTGGCCGGCGTCGGCACCGGCGGCACGTTGACCGGGATTGCGCGCACGCTGCGGCCGCGCCGGCCCGGGCTGCAGATGATCGGGGTCGAGCCGTCGGAGAGTGCGGTGCTGTCGGGCGACGAGCCGGGCCCGCACGGCATCCAGGGCATCGGTCCGGGCTTCCAGCCGACGGTGCTCGACATGGGCGAGCTGGACCAGATCATCACGGTCTCGGAACGCGAGGCGATCGCCGCCGCCCGGCGTTGCGCCAGGCTGGAGGGCTTGCCGGTCGGCATCTCGTCGGGAGGCATGCTGCACGTGGCGCTGGCCCTCGCGCGGGCGCCGGAAAACGCGGGCAAGCTGATCGTCGGCATCGTGCCGTCTTTCGCCGAACGCTACCTGTCGACCGCGCTGTTCACCGGCCTCGGCTGAGCTGGTTCATGAAGGCAGGCTATGGGTTCGTGCTGCCCATCCCGACGCGGTGGATGGACAACGACGTGTATGGCCACGTCAACAACGTGGTCTATTACAGCTACTTCGACACGGTGATTAACACCTATCTCATCCGGCACGGCGGCCTCGATATCCACGCCGAGGCCGGGCAGATCGGCCTTTGCGTCGAGTCGCACTGCAAGTATGCGGCGCCGCTGAGCTTTCCAGGCACGGTGGACGCGGCCTTGCGCGTGGAGACGCTCGGGCGGTCCAGCGTGCGCTACGGCATCGGCCTGTTCGCCGGCGGCGAGCGCGCACCCGCCGCCGAAGGCTGGTTCGTGCACGTCTTCGTCGACCGGATCACCCGCAAACCCGAACCGATGGAGGCGCCGATGCGCGCCGCACTGGAGTCGCTGATGGTCAAGGACACCCAGGATCGATGATGACCCGCGCCGCAATCCTCCGGCAGATGGGGCTGCCGCGCCCATACGCGCTGTCGCGTCCGCTGGCGGTGATGGAGATGGAGCTGGCGCCGCCGGGTCCCGGGGAACTGCTCGTGCGGGTCGGCGCCGCCGGTTTGTGCCACTCCGACCTGTCGGTGATCGACGGCTCCCGCCCACGGCCGATGCCGATGGTGCTGGGCCACGAAGCGGCCGGCGTGGTCGAGGAATGCGACCCGGCCACCGGATTCTCGCCCGGCGACCACGTCGTCTTCGCGTTCGTCCCGAGTTGCGGCCATTGCCTGCCGTGCGCCGAAGGCCGGCCCGCGCTCTGCGAACCCGGTGCCGCGGCCAACACAGCCGGCCTGTTGCTGGGGGGCGGCAGGCGTTGGTGCGACGAGGCCGGCGCCGATGGTGTGGGGGCGAAGGTCAACCATCATCTCGGCGTGTCGGGCTTCTCCGAGCACATCGTGGTCAGCGCCCGCTCCGCCGTGCGGATAGACCCGGAGCTGCCGATGGAACTGGCCGCGCTGTTCGGCTGCGCGGTGATGACCGGTGTGGGCGCCGTGGTGAACACCGCGCGCGTGCCTCCCGGCGCCAGTGTCGCGGTGTTCGGCCTGGGCGGCGTCGGCCTGGCTTGTGTGTTGGGCGCCGTCGCGTCGGGCGCGAACCCGGTGGTCGTCGTCGATCCGCTGGCCGAGAAGCGCAGCCTGGCACTGGACCTCGGCGCAACCGACGCGGTCGAGGCGGGCGATGACGCCGTCGAGGCGATCCGGCGGATCACCGGCGGCGGCGCGTCGTTCGTGTTCGAGTCGGTCGGGCACGAGGCCGTGCTGGCGCAGGCCTATGCCGCGACACGCCGCGGCGGCACCACAATCGCCACCGGCCTGCCGCATCCGAGCCGCCAGTTCGCCGTGTCGGCCGTCAGCCTGGTGGCGGAGGAGCGCACCGTGAAGGGCAGCTACATGGGTTCGGCCGTTCCGCTTCGGGACCTGCCGCGCTTCATCGCCATGCATCGCGCGGGGCGGTTGCCGGTCGAGCGGCTACTGACGCACCGGCTGGCCCTGGAAGACATCAACGAAGGTTTCGACCGGCTTGCCGACGGACATGCGGTCCGCCAGGTCATCCTGTTTTGACTGGCGGGCTCAGACGATGGTGGCCGGGCCGCCCTGCAGCGGAAT
>CAZZWO010000219.1:0-5061 GCA_964657885.1 uncultured Acetobacteraceae bacterium
CATGCTGGCGGTAACGATGGGCGACCCGGCGGGGATCGGCGGTGAGATCGCCGCCGCGGCCTGGCGCACCCTACGGAACAGCGGGCCGGCGTTCGTGCTGCTGGCCGATCCGGACTGGATGGCCGCCTACGGACCGATCCAGGTGGTGGACACGCCTAGCCAGGCGCAATTCGCCGACGCTTTGCCGGTAATCCCCGTGCATCTCGCCAAAGCCGCGATCGCCGGCCGGCCCGACCCCGCCCTTGCACCCGCCATCATCGCCAGCATCGAGCGGGCCGTGCGGCTGACGCAGGCGGGCGAGGCCGATGCGGTGGTCACCAACCCGATCAGCAAGGCCGTGTTGCAGGAAGCCGGTTTCCCGCATCCCGGCCACACCGAGTTCCTGGCGGCGCTGACCGGCTGCACCGGGCGCGAGATCATGATGCTCGCCTCGCCGATGCTGCGCGTGGTGCCGGTCACCATCCACGTCTCGCTCCGCCGCGCATTGGACACGCTGACAACCGAGGCCATCGTCGCGGCCGCACGCATCACCCATGCAGCGTTGATGGCGGATTTCGGCATCGCCCGGCCGCGGCTCGCCATCGCCGGCCTGAACCCGCATGCCGGTGAAGCCGGCCACATGGGCACTGAGGAGATCACGCTGGTGCAGCCGGCCATCGACCGCCTGCGCGGCGAGGGGATGGACGTCACCGGTCCGCATCCACCGGACACCATGTTCACCGAGCCGGCCCGATGGCGATACGATGCCGCCATTTGCATGTATCACGACCAGGCGCTGATCCCGCTGAAGACCCTGGACATGTCCGGCGGGGTGAACGTGACGCTCGGCTTGCCGATCGTGCGCACCTCGCCCGACCACGGCACCGCCTTCGACATCGCGGGCCGCGGCATCGCCGACCCGTCCAGCCTGATCGCCGCCTTGCGGCTGGCCGCCGAAATCGCCACTAGACGGCAAGCGCATGAAGCAACGCCGCAAGCCGCGCCAGGGCGAGCGCCGGCGCACTGAACCCGGAGCCGACGCCATGCAGCCTGCCCGTCTCGGCGTGAACATCGACCACGTCGCCACCCTGCGGAATGCCCGCGGCGGCAGCTTCCCCGACCCGCTGCAAGCGGCACGCGTGGCGCTGGAGGCGGGGGCCGACGGCATCACGCTCCATCTCCGTGAAGACCGCCGGCACATCCACGACCACGACCTGTCGCGGATGCGCGCGGCGCTCGAGGCGCCTATCAACCTCGAGATGGCGGCGACCTCCGAAATGGTCGGCATTGCGCTGCGCACCCGGCCGCATGCCTGCTGCATCGTGCCAGAACACCGGCGCGAAGTGACGACCGAGGGCGGCCTCGACGCGGCCGGGCAGATGGCGGCGCTGGGCCCGATGGTCGCGTCCCTGGTGCAGGGCGGCATACGCGTGTCGCTGTTCGTCGATCCGGACCCGGTGCAGCTCGACGCCGCGGTCAGGCTGGGTGCGCCGGTGGTGGAGCTGCACACCGGCGCCTACGCGCTTGGCCGGCCCGGCGAGTTCGAACGGCTGGCCGAGGCAGCCACACTCGCGGTTCGTCTCGGCCTCGAGTGCCATGCAGGCCACGGGCTCACCTACGACAATGTCGGTGCGATCGCGGCACTGCCCGAACTGGCGGAGCTGAACATCGGGCACTTCCTGGTCGGCGCCGCCATTACCCAGGGCCTCGCCGGCAGCGTACGGCAGATGCGCGCGCTGATGGCCGCCGCGCGCTACCCGGCCGCGCCGGCCTGAGTCGCGCATCGCGTAATAGACGACCGATTTCGCAGACCAAAACTCAACAGAATACAACCGGCAGTAGTTACTGTTCGGCAGTTTTGTTTCGTGTGCGTTTGTGCACTTGTGGAAGATTGCCTGCGTGTTACCGTCCCTTCACGGATGCCGGGCCTGAACGCTCGCGCTCCGCTGTATAGATGGCGGGATAGCTCGATCAACGATGCGGTTTGACTGTCCCGGCCCTGAAATTGTGCACTGACGACGACACCCGGCGGGCGGCACGACGGGCCGCCCTTAATCTTGCAACTTCCCTATCGGAGAAGATCTGAGTGAAACACAGGATCAAGTCTGCTTTACTCTGCGCCAGCGTTCTAGCGGGCGCGGCCGCCATGTCGCCCGGCTTGGCCCGCGCCAGCGCGCCCGTGTCGCTGGTCCATGCCGAAGCCACACGCCCCGTGGCGTTCGACGTGGTGCTCCCCCTGCGGAATGCCGACAAGCTCGAGGCGTTCGTCGCGGCCCTGCACGATCCCGCGTCGCCCAGCTTCCACAAATGGCTCACCCCTACGCAGTTCGGCTTGCGCTTCGGTCCCGAGACGGCAAGCATCCAGCGTGTTGCTGAAGCATTGCGCACGCGCGGCTTCAACGTCACCGCTCAGACACGCAGCCTGCACGTCACCGGCACCGCCGACCTCGTGGAGCGCAATTTTGCAACGAAGCTGATGCTTGCAACGGACGCGGCCGGCAAGTCGCACATTCAGCAATCGTCCGAGCTGCAATTGCCGGCCGAGATCGCGGCCGAGGGCGCCACCATCTTCAGCTTCACCGGCCATACCCTGCACACCTTCTCGCACAGCACCGGCAGGGTCGATCCGCATAATCGTTATGGCGACACGGGGACGTTGTGGTTCGACGACCTGAAGCAGGCCTACAGCTACCCCTCGATAAACGCCACCGCGAAAGCGAGTGACGGCACCACCAAGCCGCTCGATGGATCCGGGGCGACAATCGCGACCCTGATCTCCAGCGATGTCTATGATGCAGACATCGCGGCCGTGTTCGACCACGAAAACTGGACGGCCATCACCGGCAAGCCCGACCCTGCACTCGCCGCACGCGTTTACGTCAATGGCGGCTCGGGCTCGATCAATCCGAACTCTGGCGATTTCGACGAAGCTTCGTTGGACACGCAGCAGGAACTCGGCGGCGCGCCCGGTGCCAACGTTGTGCTTTACAACATCCCCGACCTGTCGGACGGCAGCGTCTTTGCGGGCTACGTGACGATCGTCGAGCAGAATGCCGTCGACCTCGTCAGTTCCTCGTTCGGCGAATGCGAAAAGGAATACCTGGCCGCCTACAACCACGGCACCAGTCAGCTGCACATATTGAAGGCCGAGCATGAGATCTTCCTGCAGGGCAACGCGCAGGGGATCACCTTCCTGGCCAGTTCCGGCGATTCGGCCGGAAAGGAATGCCCAAGCAAGTCTTACTATCCCGGCTTGATGAACGGCGTGTTCCAGGCAGGCGTCTCCACGCCCGCCGCTGATCCCGCCGTCACTTCCGTCGGCGGCACGAACCTGGTCACCACCTTCGTCCAGGGAACGTTGGACTCCGCCTATGCCGGCGAGAACGCCTGGTCCGATCCCGAGGTGCCTCACGATCCCTACGGGGTTGGCGCAGACGCCTCCGGTGGCGTCTGGGGCGCGGGCGGCGGCTACAGCGTGATCTTCGCACAACCAAGCTACCAGAAGCTTGTGGACACGCAGTCGACCACGCAACGCTCGCAGCCCGATATCGGCATGCAGGTCGGCGGCTGCCCGGGCGGCATTTCGAAGTTGCGGTTCGTGCCAGCTCTTCACGAGAAGTTCTGCAACGGGCTCAACAACCCGGCAGACGGGTCGGGTAATTACCAGCGCAGCGCAGTTGTGGTCGCTATCGCCACCCAGCAGGGCGGCGGCTTCTACGGCTTCATCGGCACCAGCGTTTCCTCACCGGAACTCGCCAGTGCGGTGGCATTGCTGATCGAACAGCAGGGCCGGATGGGCAACCTGAACGAGTATATCTACCAGCTCGCAGCCAAGCAGGCGGCGGGAAGTAGCAAGGCGTACCACACCAACATCCCCGGCTATAACGGTCTGGTGAATACCGACCTGAACAGCGCCTACAGCCTAAGCGTCGGCGTCGGCACGCCGATTGTGAGAAACTTCATCGGTCAGCCCAACGTGCAAGTTGCCGGCACGCCGCAGACCAAAAGCAACCCGTGATGCCTTTGGGGAGAAGGGAAACCTTCTCCCCATTTCTCGAGTTTCGCGAACCAGACTTTTTGCGGACAAGGATAAGCGTCCGTACATCCTCCCGAAGACACTACATTCCCGTAAGGCTTCGAAGCCTCACTTCTCCAGCATCGCCTTCCAGGAGTGACCGCTCCGCGCCAGCATGGCATCGGCGCAGGCCGGGCCGGCGCTGCCTGCTTCGTACAGTTCGGGTTCGTCGCCGCCGCGCTGGATTGCCGGATCGACCGCGGCCCAGCTCGCCTCGATCATGTCGGCGCGCTGGAACAGCGTGGAGTCGCCGATCAGGCAGTCGTAGATCAGGGTTTCGTAACCGACGTTGGGCGCCATCTCGAAGGCGTCCTTGTACAGGAAGCGCAACTGCACCGGCGCCAGCTCCATCTGGGGTCCCGGCAGCTTGGCGCTGATCGACAGCGTCAGCCCCTCATAGGGTTGGATGTCCAGTGTCAGCACGTTCGCCGACAGTTTCTCCACATCGGTGCTGCGAAACAGCGCGTGGGGCGCGCGCCGGAAATGCACCACCACTTCGGTCTGCCGTCCGCCAAGCCGCTTGCCGGTGCGCAGGTAGAACGGCACGCCCGCCCAGCGCCAGTTCTCGATATGCAGCTTCAGCGCGACATAGGTTTCGGTGTGGCTGTCTTTGGCAACACCCGGCTCGTCCCGATAGCCGGCCACCTGCCGCCCCTGCACCGAGCCCGCGCTGTACTGGCCGCGCACCACGTCTTCGGGATCGACCGGATGGATCGCCTGCAGCAGCTTGGCCTTTTCGTTGCGCACCGCTTCCGCCTCGAACGAGTTCGGCGGCTCCATCGCAACCATGCTCAGCAACTGGAACAGATGGTTCGGCACCATGTCGCGCAACGCACCGGTCGGCTCGTAGAACGCGCCGCGCTGCTCCACGCCGATCGTTTCGGCGGCGGTGATCTCGACATATTCGATGTGGTCGCGATGCCAGAGCGGCTCGAAGATGCCGTTGGCGAACCGCAGCGCCATGATGTTCTGCACCGTCTCCTTGCCGAGGAAATGGTCGATGCGGA
>CAZZWO010000220.1:0-5054 GCA_964657885.1 uncultured Acetobacteraceae bacterium
GTTGTAGTAGCCCGTGACTTGCGCGTGATGATTGTTGATACCGGTGATCCTGAGGCCGGGCCGTTCGACGGTATATCGATTGTGAAAACTCCGCCGGTCGCCGGCAGCCAAGCGAAACCGTGCTGATTGCCGGAGGCATCCTTGTAGGTGCCTGCCACCACACCTTTTTCGTTGATGGCCGCCGCATCGGAAACGACCGCCGTCGCCAGCGGAAACGTTTTGAAGCGCCCTGCCTTCCACTCGAAGGCTGTTGATCCGATATTGGCCTTGGTGAAGGAGCCAGCGGCCTGATTATGGCTGTTCAGACCCATGATGAATGTGCCGGTTGCCAAAGGGTATTGGATGATTGTGTAGTGCCCGAACTGATCCAACAAAAAGCCGTTGCTCCCGAACTCAGGGAAGAAGTAGCCGAATATGGTGCCGAGGTCGGTGATGCCTGATACGAACGTCCACTCTGAGGTTGGTGGGTCGAATTGTGAATATTGGCCGTTCAGATAGTAGTAGCCATGTGGCGCCTGCCCAACAAAGTATTCGCCCGCTACAATGCCGCCGGCGTTTACAGCTGTGGCGATAGTGTCGGCAAAGCCAATCCCCAGGCGAATCGACGAGCCGGTTGAATTGTCGTGCAGAAAACCCGCGCTCTGATTGCAGCTGCCGACGAAGTAGCGCGCGGTTGCGCCCGGGCTCGCGGCCGTGATTGCTGTGCCGTCGCTTTGTCCTGACGTGCCACAGTAATCCAATTCGGTTGCCCTCGGGCCGACTGCGGCCAGGCCAATCGTATCGAAACCGCCTGTCGGGTACAGCCATCCGAGCGCGATGCCGTCGTCGAGCAAGGTGGATGAGTAGAAATTACCCAGTTGGCTGGCGCCGGTAAGCGGTGCGACGGTGTAGCCGCTGGCCAGTGCTGCTTGAGGCACGGCAAAGCCGAGCATTGCCGCGAGGCCCATTGATCGGACACGCATGAAATTTCTCCCTGCCGCTGGCGTGCGGTGAACGCGCGGATTGCGGGCTCTTGCTTAGGAGAACGTTGTGGGTTCGTGGGACCGGACATGCAGTCGATGAGATGGTCGCAACATCTTTCTGCCGCTTGCGGATTTTTGGCGTTGCATTTGGGGCGTCGGAGGGCGCTTCGCTTATCCGACCTACGGGTTACAGGTTGTTGTTCAATCGCCCAGAGACCGGCTTAGGGTTGGCGGTACGCTTTGGCGTTCGGCGGGGGCGTGGTTTTCCAGCATGTAGTCTCGGGTCAGGGGGGTGGCGGATTGGTGGCGGGCTAGTTGGAGTTGCCAGACCATGTGGTTGAGGTGGCGGAACGAATATTCACTGCCGGCGAGGTAGAGTTCGAAAAGGCGGCAGAAGCGTTCGTCGTAGAGGGCGGCTATGGCGTCGCGGTTTGCGTCGAAGCGGCGGCGCCAGTGGCGGATCGTTTCGGCGTAGTGCAGGCGCAGGATTTCGAGGTCGGTGGCGACGAGTTTCTCGTGTTCGACGGCGCGGAACACTTCGGATAGGGCGGGGGAGTAGCCGCCCGGGAAGATATGGCGGGTGATCCAGGGGTTGGTGACCGAGGGGCCGTCGCTGCGGCCGATGGCGTGGATCAGGGCGATGCCGTCCTCGGTGAGCAGGTTGCGGATGGTGCGGAAGTAATCGCCGTAATGGGTGATGCCGACATGTTCGAACATGCCGATCGACACGATGCGGTCGTAGGTGCCGCCGATCGTGCGGTAGTCGTGCAGCTCGAAACGAACGCGGTGGGAGAGACCGGCGGCGGCGGTGCGGGCGCGGGCTTCGTCGAGCTGCTCGGTGGACAGGGTGATGCCGGTGACGCGGGCGCCGTATTCCTGGGCGAGGGTGATGGCCATGCCGCCCCAGCCGGAGCCGATGTCGAGCACGTGCAGGTCGGGCCGGTCGAGGCAGAGTTTCTGGGCGATGTGGCGCTTCTTGGCGGCCTGCGCTTCCTCGAGCGTCTCGTCGCCCCGGGCGAAATAGGCGCAGGAGTACTGGCGGTCGCGATCCAGGAAGAGCGAGTAGAGCCGTCCGTTCAGGTCGTAATGATGGGCGACGTTCCGGCGGGCTTTGGGGATCGGGTTGTATTGCGCTGCCTGGCGCATGGCGCGGGCGAGGGTCCGGCGGAGGACCAGGCCGGGATGGGTGCCCCCCGCGGCGAGGTTGCCGAACAGCAGGTCGAGGATGTCCTCGAGCCGGCAATCGAGCGGGACGAGGTCGCCGCTGACATAAGCTTCGCCGAACACCAAAGCGGGATTGGAGAGCAGCCCGCGGACGGTTTTCCAGGTTTTCAGGGTGGCGCCGGCGACCGGGGTGCCGCCTGGCCCGTAGGAGGCGAGGTGACCGTCGGGGAAGCGGACCGTCAGCCGGCCGGCCCGGACGAATTTTCTCAGGATGGCGTGGATCAGGGCGCGCATCGTGGGTTGCCCCGTTGTGGGTGGAGGTTTGGGGCATAACGCGCGGCGGAGAGTTTCGATAGCTGACGGTGGCGGGACGTCCGGCCTGTTCGGTGTGAGGTGGGGTTCGGTCAGTCGTCCGAGCGTATGAGGACGGGCAGTCCGAGCAGTTTGGAGAAGGGTGCCGCCTCTTCGGACAGCGTGCGCAGGCCGAGGCGTTTGGAGAACGGCGCCGGGTCGTTCGACAGGACGGGCAGCTTCAATGCGGCGGAGAACGGCGCCGGGTTGCCGGACAGCACCGGCAGCTTGACGGCGTTGGACAGCGGTGCGGGGTTGTGGCTGAGCGTCGGGATGTGCGCCGCCTGGGAGAGCGGGGCGGGCGTGTCCGACAGGCGTTCTACGCCGGTGGACGCTGACCTGGTGACTTGCTGGCGCGTGAGGGTCGGCTGGCCGAGTGCCGACGAGAGTGGGGCCGGGTTGTTCAGCAGGACTTTCAGGCCAAGCAGCCGGGAGAATGGCGCCGGATCGTCCCAGGTCTCGCGGGAGTGCATAGGGTGCTCGGCATGGCTTGCGCCGACCGGGTTGTGGCCGTCGAGAATGTGCTCGGCGAGTGAGCCGTAGCCGTAGCCGGCCTCAACGCTGACCTGGACGTGCGCGTGCGGAACGGGCGCGGCCGTCTCGAAGGTCCGGTCGTGCGGCTCGGGGTGGACGGCTCCTGGGTGCGCGGTTTGGGCGTGGGCTTCGTCAGCGGCGGCGACCTCGGTCACCTGGATGGTGCCAGGGTCGAAATCGTGGAGTTTGAGTTCCTCGACCGCTTTGTCCGCGTCCTGTTGGCTGCCGTATATGCGCGTGATCTGCGACATGGGCTTCTCCCGTTCGAGTGACGCCGGACCTGGTGGGTGCGTTTGTCTTAAAGCTGTGGCGTTCAGGAAAGTTGGGCGGCGCGGCGGTAGATCGTCGCGGGGCGGATGAGCGGGGCCATGATGAACAGGGTAACGGCCAGCAGCGCGAGTTCGATCCCGTAGACGGTGTCGTAGGCGGTGGCGGGTCCGCTGCCGGTCTGGGCGATGGCGCTGGCGACGACGTCACGGATGATGCCGCCGAGGGCGATGGCGATACCGGCGGCGGAGGCTTGCACGGCTCCCCAGGCGCCGAGGGCGAGTCCGGCCTGGTTGCGCGGGGCGAGGTTCATGGTGGCGGTCAGGGTGCCATGGCCGAAAAGCCCGGCGCCGAAGCCGATCAGGGCGGTGCCGGTTGCAAACAGGAGCGGTGAGGAGAGGGGGGCGGCGAGGATGACGCTGGCGAAGGCGGGCAGGCCGGTCACTGCGCCGTAGCAGGCCATGCGGAACGGGTCGGCGCCGCGGCTCAGCACGCGGGAGGCGAGGCCGAAACCTGCCAGGCCGCCAAGGGCGAGGGTTGCGGTGAGACGGGTGGTGCCGCCGACCGAAAGGTGGAGGATCTGGCCGCCATAGGGCTCGAGCAGCACGTCTTCCATGCTGAAGGCCATGGTGCCGAGGCCGACGGCGAGCAGGCGGCGGGTGACCTGGCCACCCTGGGCGAAGCGCTCCCAGGCCTGGGCGAAGCTGGGGGGCTGGGCGGTGGTTCTGGCGGCGGTGGATGGCCGCCTGGCCTCCTGCTTCCAGAGGGCGGCGCCGTTCAGGACGATGGTGGCGACGGCTGCACCCTGGATGACCTGGACGAGGCGGCCTGGGGTGAAGTCGGTAAGGAAGGCGCCGAAGCCGAGGGCGCTGGCGATCATGCCGAACAGCAGCATCACGTACATCAGGCCGACGACCTTCGGCTGCGACTCGGCGGGGGCGAGGTCGGTTGCGAGTGCGAGGCCGACGGTCTGGACGGTGTGCAGGCCGGCGCCCACGAGCAGGAATGCGAGTGCCGCGCCGGCGTCGCCGATCCAGGCGGGGGCGCTGGCTGCGTGGCCGGCGCCGGCCAGGACCAGGAGTGCGAACGGCATGATGGCGAGGCCGCCGAACTGGATCATGGCGCCGCGGTACATGAACGGCACGCGTTTCCAACCGAGGGCGGAGTGATGGGTGTCGGAGCGGAATCCGATGAGTGCGCGGAACGGTGCGAAGATCAGCGGCAGCGATATCATGATGCCAACGAGCGAGGCGGGCACGCCAAGTTCGACGATCATGACGCGGTTGAGCGTGCCGATGAGCAGCACGAGCGCCATGCCGACCGAAACCTGGAACAGCGAAAGCCGCAGCAGGCGCGGGAGCGGGAGGTCAGGAGTTGCGGCGTCGGCGAATGGCAGGAAGCGCGAGCCCATGCTTGCCCACGTCTTCATCATTGTTTTACCGAACCGGTTCATCGTCGTGTTTTCTCAACGAGGTTCGGGTCTGCTTGCCGGCGATCGCCGGTGTGTTGTGCCGGCAAGCAGAAATCCCGTTTGATGGACGGCGGGAAACAGATATGTAGTGTCGTGAAGCTTATTTCGCCTGCGCAAGGGTGATCGGCTTGGCCGCCGACGTTGTTGCATTTGCCGCCAGGGCTGCGGGTTGCTGGTTCGGCGCCACGGTGACGACGAACGATGCGAGTTTCCCCGATGGTGCGGTGACCGGAGCGACGCTGATGGTGAACGCGGGTTGCGCGGTGTTGGGCGACGCCGTGTCGTTCAGTGAAACCGCGGGGGCT
>CAZZWO010000221.1:0-5020 GCA_964657885.1 uncultured Acetobacteraceae bacterium
GCTGCGGGTGCATGGTGATCAGGTTGACGCCGAACGGCATCGTGGTCAGCGCCTGTGTGGCCGCGATCTCGGCTTCGAGCAGCGCCGGCCCCATCGAGCCGCAGGCGATCACGCCGAAGCCGCCGGCGTTGGAGATCGCCGCCACCAGGTTCCGCTCGCTGACCCAGCTCATCGCCCCGCCCATGATGGCGGTACGGGTGCCGAGGAAGGCGCAGCCGCGCGACCATAGCCGGTCGAGCCGGCGGCGGGCGTCCAGCTCCGAGTTCACGCCGGGCAGCGTCACCGGCGTTGGTGATTGAAGCGCGATATCAGGCGGCATCGAGGCCGTACGCGGTATGCAGCGCCCTCACGGCGAGCTCGGTGTAGTCCTCGCCGATCAGCACGCTGACCTTGATCTCGCTCGTGGAGATCACCTGGATGTTGATCGACCGCTCGGCCAGCGTGCGGAACATGGTGTTGGCGATGCCCGCGTGGCTGCGCATGCCGACGCCCACCACCGAGATCTTCGCGACGTCGCTGTCGGTCAGCAGCGTGGTGTAGCCGATATGCTCCCGCTCCCGCTCCAGGCAGGCGACCACCCGTGGCAGGTCGCTGCGGCCGATGGTGAACGTCATGTCGGTGGCGCCCTCGGCCGATACGTTCTGCACGATCATGTCCACATTCACGTTCGCAGCGCTCAGCGGGCCGAAAACCGAGGTCGCGACGCCCGGCCGGTCCGGCACGTGGCGCAGCGTCACCTTCGCTTCATCGCGCGAATAGGCGATGCCGGTTACGATTTCCTTTTCCACGATCTCGTCCTCATCGACCAGGAGCGTTCCCTGGTTCTCCTTTTCCGGGTCCACGAAGCTGGACAGGACCTGGACCCGCACCCGCTCCTTCATGGCGAGCTCGACGCTCCGGGTCTGCAGGACCTTCGCGCCGACCGAGGCCAGCTCCAACATCTCCTCGTAGGCGATCCTGTCCAGTTTTTTCGCCCGCGGCACGATGCGCGGGTCGGTCGTATAGACCCCATCGACATCGGTGTAGATATCGCACCGATCCGCCTTCAGCGCGGCCGCCAGCGCCACAGCCGAGGTGTCGGACCCGCCGCGGCCGAGCGTCGCGATCCGGTTGTCGGGTGCGAGGCCCTGGAAGCCGGCGACCACCGCCACCTGCCCGCGCTCCATCCTGGCAATCAGGTTGGCGGCGTCGATGCCCAGGATGCGCGCCGCCCCGTGCGCGTCGTCGGTGCGCAACGGTATCTGCCAGCCGGCCCAAGACCGCGCTTCTATCCCGATCGCCTGCAACGCGATGGCGAGCAGCCCGGTGGTGACCTGTTCGCCGGTGGCCACCACCGCGTCGTACTCGCGGGCATCGTGCAGCGGCGACAGCGCCTGGCACCAGCCGACGAGCTGGTTCGTCGCCCCGGCCATTGCCGAGACGACGACGGCCACCTGATCCCCCATCTCGACCTGGCGGCGGACGCGCTCGGCGGCGTTGCGGATGCGGTCGAGGTCGGCGACCGACGTGCCGCCGAACTTCATCACGATGCGGGCCATAATGTCCTTGCGATACGGCGCGGCCACGTGGGAGCGCGCGCCCGCCGCCACGTGTGAGCGGGGTGGTCTAATGCCCGGGGGCTGGTAAGACAATCGCGGTGACCGGGGGATCAGCTATCCTGCCGGGGCGGGGTTCGGCGAGGGGTTCAAGGGATCAAGGTGCCAGCTTTGGCGGACGAATCGGCGGTATCGGCAGACGAGGTCGCACGCTTCGGCGCGTTGGCGCCGCGCTGGTGGGACGAAGCGGGCCCGATGCGCGCGCTGCACCGGATGAACCCGTTACGGGTGGGCTGGATCGCCGGGCGGGTCCGCCAGCGGTTTGCTAACGGCGACGCCCGCCTGCTGGACCTCGGATGCGGTGGCGGCATCGCGTCGGAAGCCCTGGCGCGACAGGATTTCAAGGTCACCGGCGCCGATGCATCGGCAGATGCGATAGGGGTCGCCCGTGCCCACGCGGCGGCCGAGCACCTGGACATCGACTACCGGGTGGCGCTCGCCGGCGACCTGCTGGCGGAAGGCGCGCGGTTTCAGGCGGTCACCGCGCTGGAGATCATCGAGCACGTGCCCGACCAGGCAGCTTTCATCCGCACGCTGGCCGGGCTGCTGGAGCCGGGCGGGTTGCTGTTCGTTTCGACCCTGAACCGCACCCTGCGCTCGCTGACGGTGGCCAAAATCGGCGCGGAGTATGTGGTCAGGATGCTGCCGGCCGGCACGCATGACTGGAGGAAGTTCGTCAAACCGGAGGAACTGGCGGCGCTGGGGCGGCAAGCGGGCCTCAACCTTATCGACGTCAGCGGCATGGTGTTCAGCCCGTCCCGCGGGTGGACGGCCGGCCGCGACACCGCGATCAACTACATCGCGGCGCTGTCGCGGGACTGATCAGCGCAGCAATGCCTGCGGCGTGTGCCCGATCTCAATCGGCAGGGCCGCCAATGCCCGCACGCCGCGGGCCGTCAGGAACACGGCATAGGCTGCAGCCGGCAGCAGGTAGGCGACCGCAATGAACGTTACCGAAAGCTCGGCGACGCCGATCGCGATCAGGGTCAGCAGCGTGTAATAAAGGAACGCGGCAACGAAGGCGTCCCAAGGGACGGAAAACGCAGCCACGATGGTTCTGGTGCGGGTCATCGGAAGGCTCCAAAGAGACTGTGCACCGCAACATATGCTCGACGCGGCTGATGATAAGCATGCTTATGGATGAGGAGGCATGCCCACCGTGCATAGTCACGGGTCAGCGACCCTTTTCGCAGCTATGGATTAACAGCGGGTGAACGAGGCCGGGCGGGTGAACGTCAGCCGGCCCTGAAATGACAGTCCGGCTGGACCTGGCCCCGGAACGGCGGCCAAAGCTGCGTGCTGCCGAGCAGCGGCAGGCCGATGTAGCCGCGCAACCTCAGTATTCCATCCGCGGGCACCCAGACTTCCGCGCTGTAGGTCCGGCCGTCCTCGGGGTTCGTGACGGAGCCGTGCCATCGCCCGTCGGTTTGCAACGCCAGGCTGGCGAGCAGCGTCGAATGGCATTGCGGCCGGCCACGCCAGTCCCGCTTGACGTCGCCGTTCGCCGGCCAGTCCGACAGCCCGACAATGATGCCGCACAACCCCGCACCGCATGGCTGGACGCGGATGACGCCGCCCCGATCCTCGGTCAGCCATAACCCGACCGGCGGCGGCGGCGCGTCGCTACGGGCCCGTGTCGGCAGGAGCAGCGCACAACACGTCAGAACGAGCAAAATGACGGACAAAGGCGCCCTAGCCATCGGCGCGCGGCACCCAGGGGATGCGGGCAATCTCGATCCCGTCCTCGACCAGCGACTCGGCTTCGTCCGGCGTCGTCTCACCGTAGATAGGCCGCGGCGGCGCCTCGCCCGCATGGATCGCCCGCGCCGACTCGGCGAAGCGGGGTCCCACGTAATCGCATTTCTGCTCCACCTCGGCGCGGATGCGCTGCAGCACCGCCCGAAGCTGGTCCGGCAACGGCGGCGCACTGGCGGCGGCCGGCGGGATGGCCGGTGCCGCCGCCTCGGACCCCGGAACCGGCGGCGAGGGTGGAGCAGCTTCCGGGATCGCGGGAGCGGCGAGGTTGCGGCTGAGCCGGGGCGCCATGATCGCGCGGGTCACGTCGGCCCGTGCACAGACCGGACAATCCAGCAGACCGCCTTCGGACTGCCGCTCGAAATCCATGCTGCTGCGGAACCAGCCGTCGAAGCTGTGGCCGTCGCCGCAGCGCAAAGCGTAATGGATCATTCAGGTTTTCGTCTTATGGGATGGGATCGGGTCAGCCCGCCAGCAGCGCATCGAGCTTCCCGGCACGTTCCAGCGCTGCCAGGTCGTCGCTGCCACCGACATGGGTGCCGCCGATGAAGATCTGCGGCACCGTCTCGCGTCCGCCGGAGCGGGTCCTGGCCTCGTCGCGCGCCTTGGTGCCGTGCGGGGCTTCGATCTCTCGGAAAGCAGCACCCTTCTTGGTCAGCAGGTTCATCGCGCGCGAACAATACGGACAGAAAGGCTGCGTGTAGATCTCAATCGTCGGCATCATCGTCCTCTAGACCGGTTTGCGCCCGTTCAACGCGCGGGTCGGCCACACGGCTTGCCACCAGCACGTCAACATTGGCGGCGCCCGCGTCAAGGAGGGCCTGCACGCAAATACGCGCCGTGGCACCCGAGGTGAGCACGTCGTCGACCAGCACGAGCCGCCGTCCCGCCAACCCGGCACGGCGATGCGGGCGGACCACGATGGCGCCGGCGAGCAGCCGCGCGCGCTCGGCGGCAGTGCGTTCACCCAACGGCTTCGTCGCGCGAATGCGTTGCAACGCGTCCGGGATGCAGGCGACGCCCGAGCGGCGGGACAATGCTTGACCCAGCAGCGCCGCCTGGTTGTAGCGCCGATGCAGCAGCCGCCAGCGGTGCAGCGGGACCGGGACCAGGAAATCGGCCCCCTTCAGCAGCGCCGCGCCGGCACGGTGCATGTGCAGGGCCAGCGTTTCGGCATTCTCCTGCCGGTCGGCATGCTTGAACGGCAGGATGAGCGATTTCGCCGCGGCATCGTACATCAGCGCGGCCCGGGCGCGTCCCCAGGGCGGCGGCGAGGCCGTGCAGACGGGACACGCGCGCCCGATCCCGGCCACCTCCCGGCTGGTGAAGGGCAGTCCGCACTGCCGGCAGAGTGGCTCGGAGATGAAACTCATCTTCTGGAAACAGATTGCGCAAAGCTGGCCGGGCAAAGCCACCGGTTCATCGCAGCAGGCGCAGGATGCCGGCAGCAGCAAATCCAACGTGGCGCGCGCGATCTGGCCGAGCATGGCACCAGCTACCAGCTTACGAGCCGATGCTTCAGAAGAAATTCACATCCATGTCCGACATGCACATCTTCGACCGGCGCGCCGTGCGGCTGCATCGGGACCGCGCCGCCGCCTGCGTCCACCATGTCGGCCCGATCCTGCACGAGGCAGCGGCCCGCCTGCTGGACCGGCTGGACGACACCA
>CAZZWO010000222.1:0-5013 GCA_964657885.1 uncultured Acetobacteraceae bacterium
GCGGCGGCTTTTGGCGGCCCAGGTGGCGTAGGTGAAGGTGAACAGCAGCGAGCAGGCGAGTGCGGCGAACATCCGCATCACGGTGCGTAGCGCGTATCCCGGCAGGTAGGCGGGGTCGAGCTGGATGACGCTGGTCTGCGGCACGGTCAGCGGCGCGAAGGTGTGCCGGGCCGCCTGCGCCACCGCGATCAGCACCGCCGAAATGAACAGCAGGGCGGCCACGTCGAAGCCGTTCGGCAGCCGGCGCACGCTGGCGGTGTTGGTCGCATGAGCCGGCAGGGCAGCGTCTGACATCGTATTAGCCCCCTCGCCCGGCCGCCGGCGCTCGAGCCCCCTCATGCATGACCAGCCGCCGCGCTGCAACGCAAGAGGGCCGGGCCAGGCGCGCGTGTGACGCTTGTATGACAGGGCGTGCGGCATCGCCGCTTGACGTGAGGTGGCGGTGCCACGAGCGTGCGCGCAAAAGATTGGGGAACACGCGCCATGTCACTTGCCGGGAAAACCCTGTTCATCAGCGGCGGCTCACGCGGGATCGGGCTGGCCATCGCGCTGCGGGCCGCGCGGGACGGCGCGCGCATCGCCATAGCGGCCAAGACCTCCGACCCGAACCCCAAGCTGCCGGGCACCATCCACACGGCGGCCGAGGAAATCCGCGCGGCCGGCGGCGAGGCGTTGCCGATCCTGTGCGACATCCGGTTCGAGGATCAGGTGAATGCCGCGATTTCGGCAACGGCCGAAGCATTCGGCGGCATCGACATCCTGGTGAACAACGCCAGCGCCATCTCGATGACCGGCACGCTGGCGACCGACATGAAGCGGTTCGACCTGATGCAGGCGATCAACACACGCGGCACCTTCATGGTCAGCCGGGCGGCCATCCCCTACCTGAAAAAGGCCGCCAACCCGCACATCCTGACGCTGTCGCCGCCGCTCGACATGAACCCGAAATGGTTCGGGCCGCACGTCGCCTACACCATCGCCAAATACGGCATGAGCCTGTGCACGCTGGGGATGGCGGCGGAGTTCGCGGGCAGGATCGCGGTGAACTCGCTATGGCCGCTGACCGCGATCGACACCGCGGCGGTGCGCAACGTGCTCGGCGGCGACGCAATGGCGAAAAGCAGCCGCAAGCCGGAGATCATGGCCGACGCCGCGCATGCCGTGCTGTGCCGGGACCATGCCGCCTGCACCGGCAACTTCTTCATCGACGAGGAGGTGCTGCTGGCCGAGGGAGCGACCGATCTCGGCCAATACGAATATGAACCCGGCGCGCCGCTGGTCGCCGACTTCTTCGTGCCCGACGAGGTGTTCGCCCGCAGCCGCACGAAGGTGGTGCACGCGCTCGGCGGATAGAGGCTGCCGGGGATGGGCGGAAAGCCTGACGCCGAGAGTAGTCGGCTGGCGGATGTTGGGGCCGCGGGCCAGGTGCACTAGGTGTGGGGGATGCCGCCGCGTCCCCGCCTGCTGACCGAGACCGATCGCGCCGCGTGGGCCGATTATGTCCGGCATGTCCGCTCGATGCCGGGCCGGCCGGCGCTGCCCACCCCGCCGCCGGCCGCGGTGCCGCCATCGGCCGCAGCGCCGCGTCCAGCCATCAAGGCTCCTGCACCTGCGGCCCGGACGTCGCCCGCAGCGCCCTCGCTCGTCACGGGGTTGCAGCCGCCCGGCCTGGACAATGCGAGCTGGGGCCGGTTTCGCGGCGGCAAATTGCCGGTGGCGCGCACCTTGGACCTGCACGGCAAGACGGCACAGGCCGCCTTCCATGCGCTGGAACGTTTCCTGGTGAATGCGCACGCGGAACATCTGCGCTGCGTGGAGGTGATCACCGGCCGGGGTGCGGGCGAGCAGGGCGGCGTGATCAGGCGCGAGTTGCCGATGTGGCTGAACCTGCCTCGCCTGCGGCCGCTGGTTCTGGCCGCCTCGCACCCGCATGCGCAGAACACGGGAAGCACGCGCCTGCTGCTGCGCCGGGCACGCTGATCTTCAGTGCGACGGCGTGCCGATACCCTGGCATCCGATGCGCGACCATGCGCTCGGCGTGTAATGCGGCACACCGATGCCCACCGCGTACACGCGCCAGGCGAGGCAGGTGGCGCCAGGAACCGGCGGCACCAGCATGGCCGAAGTCCTGGTGAAACCTGCATGCACCGGAACCCAGGACTTGTCGCGCGCAGCTACGACCGTGACGAAATAGCGCACGGGCGCGGGCTGCGCCTTGTCGGTCCAGACGAGTTCCAGAGGTTGCTGGTGGACCAGCACGAACGTGCCCGTACCGGCATCGAGCGTTGCCGGCGCAGGCGCAGCCAGGCCGGTATCCGCTGCGGGCTCCTGCCGGACTACGGAACGTTGCTGTGCGTGCAACGCGGAAAGACGTTCCCCGGCAATCGGGACACTGCGCGACGCGGGTTCGAGCCACGCCTGGGCCAGGTCCAGGTTTTGCGGAACGCCATCGCCGGCCGCGTAGAGCTCTGCCAGGTTGACCTGCGCGCGTGGATGGCCGTGCGCGGCCGCACGCGCGTACCAGAGCGCCGCGCCTTGCACGTTGCGTGACGTGCCGTTGCCGGAATCCATCATGACGCCGACGTTGAACTCTGCGACAGCCAGGCCGCGGCGGGCAGCGCGCATATACCATGCGAAAGCCTGCGCGGCGTCCGCCTGCACACCCTGGCCGAGATCGTAGAGCAGGCCGATGTGATAGGCGGCATCGGCATCGCCCTGCTGCGCCAGTTGCTCCCAGATGCGGCGTGCCGTGGTGTAGTCGTGCAGGTCGAACGCGGCGGATGCAGTTCTGGCCGGCGTTGCGCCGGAAACCGTTGCAGCAGCAACGCCGGAGGCGAAGGCGAGCGAACCGAGGGTGATCGCCGGCCAGACCGAAGCCGCGAGCGCGCAGCGTGACCAGACGGAGCGGGTCCGCAGGATCATCGCAGCGTGATCACGATTGTTCCGGGGGCGACACCCGGGCCGGGCGTGCGGCGCCGGGGTTGTAGAGGCCCGAGTGTGTTACCGAGCGTGGTGCCCAGGCGTTCCGTCACCGCGGCGACGCTCGGCTCATCCTCGGCAAAGTAGTAACTGATTTCCGGGACGCGTGGCCTGCGCACCCAGGCCGCGCGGGCATTGACCGCCACGCCGCCCTGGCGAAGCTGCTCGGCCACGCTTTCGGCGAGCCTTGCGGAGTTTTCGTCGTTGTTCCTGTAAACGACGGAGACATCCGCCGGCGTGACGGCTGCGGGATCCGCAATGACGGACGTGTCCGGCTGAGCCGGCGAAGGGATTGCGGGCGGAGCCGGCGACGGTACCGCGGCCGGTATGTGCACGGCCGGCAGCAGAACCGCCAGCGCGCCAGCCGTGCCATTCGAATCCGGGGTGTCGCCGGCGGGCACCGGGCGGGAAATGGCGGTCGAAGCCACGGTCGAAACAACCGGCGTATCCGGGAGCGCCCTGGGCAAGGTCACCCATGAGCGATGGGCAAAGACCATGTCGTGGAACGGCGACCGCGCGCTCAGTATGGCGAAAGCTCCTGCGGCGATCACGATACCCAACGACACCGCCACTTCCGCCCGCAAACGCCAGGGCCTTGGCGACAGCTCCAGGGTGCGGTCCGGCGCATCCGGCAGATCGAAGCCGCTGGCCACGATGTCCGCATGCGTGAGGCTGACGGTTTGGGCGATCGACCCGAGATCGAGGCTGCCGGGTGCAAAGATGCCGGCCTCTGCAAAGTGCGGTTCGGCGTACACCGGCTCGGGCGCTGCGGCCGGCAGCGGCGCGAAATCCTGCGGAGCCGCAAGCGGCATGGTCTCGATCGGCCGCGCCACTTGAGGGGCAGGCACCTCGGCCTGGCGCTCCGCCACCTGCGCCGGAGGCTCCGGAGCTTCCGGTCCAGGCTGGACCGGGACGGGGGCGACTTCCGCCACGGCTGAAACATCGGCGGCCGGATCGTCGGCGGGCGGCTGTTCACCGCCGGCGGTGTCGAGTTCCTGCAGGCGTTTCTTCACGACCGGGTTGCGCGGGCATCGGGCGCTCAGGTCGTGCAGCAATGCATGCGCTTCGGTGACCCGCCCAGCCTCGGTCAGCAACTGCACCAGCCGCAAAGCGACGCCGACTTTCTCCGGGCTTTGCCGAAGGCGCTGATTCAGGGTGTCGATCCGGTCGACGGAACCGGCTTTGCCTTGGCCTTTCATGGTCGCGACAGGCGAGCCATCCACTGGCATATGCTCCGTGTGTGTTCGTCGGGCTGGCCGCAGCCCCGACATGGGACCGGCCATGGCCGGTCTCGCGGGAACACAGCCGGCGACAACGACAAAACCGTGTTTCAGGCGCTTTTAACTGAAACGGTTCGGCAAGTCAGGCAGTTGCGACAGGCAAGCGATTGCAGCCGGGCGGGCGGCATACAGCAACAACGCTGATCCAGCCTCGCTTATCGGGCCGCGGCCGGAACACGCGCGACATGCCTCACGACTAAGTTACAGAGCGCGATCACCTGGACGGTCTTCGCCCCGCCCGAACCTGACCCCTATCGCTGCAAGCACTGGGCAACCACACGCCCGGCTTCCACACCGGTCCTGGCCACGTGCCAGCTTACCGACACCTTGCAACGCTTCGCGGCGTCCTCCGACGGATGCGTGGCCAGCGCCTGATCGACGCATTGCCGCCACTCGGCCATCGCGGGATCGCTCTGCATCACCAGTTCGCAGGTCTGCACCAGCGCTTTCGAACCTGGCGGCACGTTGGTTGCCATCATGTGCTTCAGCGCCTTGGCCGACCCGACTTCCGCGGAAATGCATGCGCCGCGCTGCGTTTTCCGGTCGGAACAGGCGGTGTTGTAGGCGTCCCATCCGACCTCCAGGTCCGCGGGGCCGAGCGACGACAGGGCGGTGGCGATCGACGGGTCGGCACGTATCGCGGCCGCGCATTCCGAAATGCCCTGGGCGGTCGCTTCGGTGGCCAGCTTGTCGGGGGTGTCCGCGTCGAGCGCCGGGTCGATCGCGAGCCGGGGGGGGCCGGGGTGGAGGTTGA
>CAZZWO010000223.1:0-2265 GCA_964657885.1 uncultured Acetobacteraceae bacterium
GTTCATGTGCTGCACGCACAGATCCGGATCGAGCAGGCCAAGGCCGATCGGCGCGTTGTCGAGCACGCTGCCGAGCAGCGCCGCGCTGGCACGTTCCTCCCGCCGGCGCCGGATCGCTACCATTGTAACCGCGGCAAAGGCCGCCAGGATCGCGCCACCCGCAATGGTGTCGAGAATCGGGGCGCGCGCGGCCTCGGTGCGTTCGATCACGCCGATCCGCCGGCGGGCGACGTCCTGCAGTTCGGCCACGCGTGCGCGGACGGCATCCATCGAGATCTTGTCCTGGCCGGTCAGGATCAGCTGGTTCGCGGCATCTAGCCCCTGGGTGCGCCGGGCCGCGACCACCTGGGCGGCAAATTCGCGCTTGCTGCGAACCAAGGCCGCCAGCTTCCCCGACCCGCTGCGCGCCTGCATGTCGGCGACCTGCGCGTCCAGCGTCGCGTTCGCGTCCGTATATGGTTCGAGATAGCTTTCCACGCCGGTGAGTGCAAAGCCGCGCTCGCCGGTTTCCAGGTCCTTGAGCGTGGACAGGATGTGTTCCGACGCGCCGAGCATCCCGTTCTCGCGCGCCAAAGCTGCCCGGCTGCGTGCCGAGCCGAGCACCGACAGCGCCGCCGCCGCCAGCCCGATGGCGAGCAGCACGCCGGCGACCACGTTCAGCGCCCCGGGGGAGCGTCCCCGGCCGCGTGGGCCTGGTGTCGGGGAAATCGCATCCGTCTGCATGACCGGTCTCAATTCGCGGAGTGGATGCTACGCCGCCGGTGCGCGATCGTTCCTAAGTCTTGCCGGAACGGCAGGCGGGCAGCGCGACCTAAAGGCTCGCTTCCTCGCGCTTCAGCAGGGCTTCGTCGATCTGGACCAGCAGGCGGGGGAAATCCACCGGCTTGGAATGGTATTCGTCGCAGCCGGCTTCCAGCGCACGGGCGCGATCCCCGGCCATGGCGTGCGCCGTCAGTGCGATGATCGACACCGATGCGGTCGCCGGGTCCTGGCGCAACGTGCGGGCGACGGTCCAGCCATCGATGATCGGCAGGTCCATGTCGAGCAGCACCACGTCGGGCGCCTCGGCCCTGACCTGGTCGAGCGCCTGCTGGCCGTCATGCGCCAGTACTACTTCGAAACCATGGCGACGGAGCCGGCGTGACAAAAAATCCCACAGCTCCTCATGATCTTCCACCAGCAGCACTTTGGTCATGCGACATCCAGCCCATTCGAACGCTTGAACCCCAGGTGTAGCAGCCGGACGGGGCGATGTCCCCCCTGCCCTGCCACCGCCGACACCGGTCAGGTTCGGAGACGCAAGGAACACCGAGCCATGCCGCAACCCGGCGACAACCAGTCCCAGACGAACAGCTCCGCTTCGGGGAACAGCCTCGCGTCCCCGGGCAGCCTCATCATCCCCACATCCCATACCGGCGGCGAGGCCAGGGGAAGCGGCCTCGCCGCACTGAATGCCGGGGCCATCGTCATCGCCGGTCTGTATCTCGGCCGCGAACTGTTCGTGCCGGTGGTGCTGGCCGTGCTGCTGGCCTTCGTGCTGGCGCCGGTGGTGGCCCTGCTGCAGCGCGCGATGCTCGGCAAGGCGCTGTCCGTGCTGATCGCCGTCGCCCTGGCCTTCGTGGTGATCGCCGGCATCGGCACCGTCGTCGGGCGGCAGGTCACCGCGCTGGCCGGCAAGCTCCCGTCGTACAGCGAGACCATCCAGCATAAGGTGCACTCGCTGACGATGGGCGGCGACCTGGTGGCGCACCTGCAAGGCTCCATCCAGTCGGTGCTCGGCAACACCGCGGGCGGCCCGGCCATCGTGTCCCCTCCGGGCACGCAGAGCACCGTCGCCGAGGTCCCCGTCAGCCGCGCCGGCGCCTCCGATGTCGATGCATCGTCCGCCCTGGTGATCGTGCGCAACGTGGTGCAGCCGGTGCTGGGGCCGCTGGCGACGCTGGGCGTGGTGGTCGTGTTCGTGGTGTTCGTGCTGCTGGCACGCGAGGATCTGCGCGACCGCCTGGTGCGACTGGTCGGGCGGCAGGATCTTCACCGCACGATATTGGCGATGAACGACGCCGCCAGCCGGCTTTCGCGCTACTTCCTGATCCAGCTCGCCATCAACACCGGGTTCGGCGCCTGCATCGCGGCCGGGCTGTGGATGGCCGGGCTGCCCAACCCGATCCTGTGGGGCATCCTGGCGGCGCTGATGCGCTTCGTCCCGTTCATCGGCACCTTCATCGCAGTGCTGCCGCCCTTGCTGCTGGCGCTCGCGGTCTCGCC
>CAZZWO010000223.1:2275-3509 GCA_964657885.1 uncultured Acetobacteraceae bacterium
GCTGGCGCTGTTCGTGCTGGGCGAGTTGCTGATGGGCCAGGCGGTGGAGCCGCTGCTGTATGGGCAGAGCACCGGCCTGTCACCGATCGCGGTGATCGGGGCGGCCACCTTCTGGGGCTTCCTGTGGGGGCCGGTCGGCCTGCTGATCGCCACACCGTTGACGGTGTGCCTGGTGGTGATCGGCCGGCACGTGGAGGCGCTATCCTTCCTCGATGTGATGCTCGGGGACACGCCGCCGCTGGAACCCGCCGAAACCTTCTACCAGCGCGCGCTTGAAGGAAACGTGAAGGAGCTGGTCCGGCAAGCACGCGCCACGATCGGCACGTCGTCCGCCGCCGAGTATTACGACCGCGTCGCGCTGCCCGGCCTGGCGCTCGCCCAGGCCGACCTCGCGCGGGATTCGCTCGCTTTCGAACGGCTCGAAGCGATCCACCAGCGCATCGAAACCCTGCTGGCGTCGCTGTTCGACGGCCAGTTGCGGCCGAACATCGCCGACGGCCAGGCAGCGCCGCCGCGGGAATGGTGCGAAGAAGGCGCGGTCCTGTGCATCCCCGCGCGCGGCCAGCTCGACGACCTGGCCGCGACCATGGCCATGCAGATCCTGCGCACCGCCGGTTTCGGCGCAACCTTCCAGTCGCACCAGATACTCGGGTCGCGCCAGAACACCGGCGCGCAGGCGGCCGCCCGGCTATGCTGCCTGTCGGTGCTGGAGCAGGGCAGCAGCCCGTCCGGCGTACGTTACCTGCTGCGGCGTATCGAACGGCAGATGCCGCAGGCGGCGGTGGTGGTCTGCCTGTGGCACGCGTCCGGCGCCAGCACGTTGCTGGCAGCCTTGCGGGCCGAGGGCAACGAGGAGACCATCGTCCTGTCGATCGGCGAACTGGTGGCCCTGGCCCGCGCGATCTCCGCCCGCCGCGCCGGAGCACGCGTGCCGGCTGCAAGCGCCGTTTCGCCCGTCATCGCCTGACCGCATGGCGGACACCCTGAACGCGGAAAGCGCTTCATCCGCACAGGCAAGTTCAGCCGATAACCCGCCCGCTCCCTCCGCGCGCTCGTTGCGCGGGCTGGACGGCATCAACCTGCTGATGGCGGACGTGCGCGACGGGGTCGGTCCATACCTGTCGGTCTACCTGAAAGGCGGGCAGCACTGGTCGCCGGGCGCGATCGGCATCGCGATGGCTGTCGCGTCGATATCCGCGGCGGTGTGCCAGGTTCCGGCGGGCCTGCTGGTCGA
>CAZZWO010000223.1:3609-4998 GCA_964657885.1 uncultured Acetobacteraceae bacterium
CTGTCCGCCTGCATCATCGCGGCCCAACTGGTAATGGTCGGCGTGGCATGGTCGGTCGGCCGCGCATCGTCACGCGGGGTCGGGCGCAAGACGATCTTCCTGGTGGCGCTTGCAGTGTTGCCGGTTCGGGGCGTGCTGTTCTCGTTTACATCCAGCCCGGCCGGCGTTGTCGCGATCCAGTTGCTGGACGGTGTCGCCGCCGGCATTTTCGGCGTGGTGTCGGTGCTGATCGCGTCGGATTTGATGCGCGGAACCGGCCGGTTCAATCTGGCCCAGGGCCTGACCGCATTGGCGGTGGGCGTCGGCGCAGCGTTCAGCAACGCCAGCGCGGGCTTCGTGGTGCAATGGTTCGGTTACCCCGCCGGATTTCTTTACCTGGCAGCGATCGCCACCTGCGCGTTCGTGTTCTTCGCAGTGTTGATGCCCGAGACGCGGGAGGCGTCCGATGCATAAGTCAAGCGACGACGTTTCAGTGCGGCAGAACCGAGGGTTGCGGCGGGTATTGCATGATGAGGCGATGCGATGAGTGCGAGATCCACAGATGGACTTTCCGCATGAAGTCGGCGCCGAGCAACATGTCTTCGCCGCCTGCCTCGCCGTCGCTCAGATCTTCCAGCAACGAGCCGATGTGGACCCTGTTTATCCCCATGCGTGCCTGGTCGATGATCTCGATCGGCATGTTGTCGATTTCGAGAGTGCCGATGCGCACTCTTTCGAACCGGTGGTTGAACGCCCTTACTGGCAACGGTCCGATACCGTGGCTTATGTGATGGTCCGGGCCGGAAAAGCCCGACAGGTCGACACCTAGGCGCAAGGCCGATGAGCGGAACATCGCGGTATGCGAAGCACCGCTGTCGATGACCGCGCGAACATGCTGTCCGTTGATGGTGATGTCGACATCCGCCTGCCGGTCATGGTCGATGTCGACCAGCGGCACATCGTACAGCGGCTGCGCCAACGCCACGGTCGGGGTCCGGCAATTGCCATCCGGTTCGAAGATGAGCACGTGTTGGCCGACCAGATCGAGATCGATGTCGTAAGCGGCAATCAGGTTCATCCCGAACAGGCCGTCGAGTGGCGTATTGTCGAGGAATGTCAGGTCGCTGCCGCCGACGGTCACGCCGCTGGCGCTTATGTTGCCCACGCGCATGCGCTGAACGGTTCCTCGCCAGATATGCTGCACACCGCCCACTCCATAGCCGATGCGATCCATTTCGCTGAGCCGGACACCGAGGCGCGATGCCGCAGGCCTGTTCAGCATGACGGCAAAAGCTCCGGTGTCGAACAACAGGTTCGCGGGGTGGCCGTCGATGTCGGCCTGAAACACCGGAGAGCCGTGCGCGTTTTCCATCGGCAGAACCGCCACCGCGCCGAGACTGCATGCAGCTT
>CAZZWO010000224.1:0-4908 GCA_964657885.1 uncultured Acetobacteraceae bacterium
CGCTCGCGATGCGTGGCGTAGCCCCAGGCGAAGCGGCCCTTGACGCAGCTATGGCCACGGTTCGCCTTGCCGTCCTTGTAAGGCACCATGCGGACCATTTCGGCGCCGCGCATCTCGGCCTTGAACTGGCAGCCGACGCCGCAATAGGCGCAGGTGGTCACCACCGAATGCTCGGGCGTGCCGATCTCGACGACTTTCTTCTCGATCAGCGTCGCGGTCGGGCAGGCCTGCACGCAGGCACCGCAACTGACGCATTCGCTGGTCATGAACGGTTCGTTCTGGCTTGCAGCGATGCGGCTGTCGAAACCGCGGCCATCTACAGTCAGGGCAAAGGTGCCCTGCACTTCCTCGCAGGCGCGGACGCAGCGGCTGCAGACGATGCATTTGGAAGGGTCGTAGTCGAAATACGGGTTGGACTGGTCCTTGCGGTCCTTCAGGTGGTTCTCGCCCTGGTACCCGTAACGCACGTCGCGCAGGCCGACTTCGCCGGCCGCATCCTGCAACTCGCAATCGCCGTTGGCGGCACAGGTAAGGCAATCGAGCGGGTGGTCGGAGATGTACAATTCCATCACCCCTTTGCGGAGCTTGCGCAGCCGTTCGTTGCTGGTGATGACCGACATGCCGGGCGACACCAGCGTGGTGCAGCTCGCCGGCGTCCCGGTGCGGCCTTCCACTTCGACCAGGCAGAGCCTGCAGGAGCCAAACGCGTTCAGTGTGTCGGTGGCGCAAAGCTTCGGGATTTTCACCCCGATCTGAGCGGCGGCGCGCATCACCGACGTGCCTTCGGGCACTGTCACGTCGAAGCCGTCGATCTTGAGCGTGACCTGGGCTTCCGACTTGCTCGCCGGGGTGCCGAACTCGGTTTCCTGAACCAGCGCCATCACGTGCTCCTATTCGGCTGCCAGGGCGTGAACCGGCCGCCTGAAATCTTCCGGAAAATGCTTCACCGCGCTCATGACCGGATACGGCGTGAAGCCGCCGAGAGCGCATAGCGACCCGAACTTCATGGTGTCGCAGAGGTCTTCGAGCAGTCCGAGTTGCCCGGTATCGCCGGCGATGATGCGGTCCAGCACCTCCACCCCACGGGTCGAACCGATGCGGCAGGGCGTGCACTTGCCGCAGGATTCGATAGCGCAGAACTCCATCGCGAACCGCGCCATCCGGGCCATGTCCACCGTGTCGTCGAACACCACGATGCCGCCATGACCGATCAGCCCGTCGCGCGCGGTGAACGCCTCGTAGTCGAGCGGGGTGTCGAACAGAGCGGGCGGGAAATACGCGCCGAGCGGACCGCCCACCTGCACGGCGCGCACCGGACGGCCACTGGCGGTGCCGCCGCCGATGTCCATCACCAATTCGCCGAGTGTAATGCCGAACGGCACCTCGAACAGGCCGCCGCGCGCGATGTTGCCCGCGAGCTGCACCGGCATGGTGCCGCGCGAACGCCCATGCCCCAGCGCCTGATATGCCGCCGATCCACCCTCACGCAGGATGTCAGGGATGGCCGCGAGCGACAGCACGTTGTTCACCACCGTCGGGCGGCCGAACAGGCCCGCGAGCGCCGGCAGCGGCGGCTTGGCGCGCACCTGGCCACGCTTGCCCTCAAGGCTGTCGAGCAGCGACGTCTCCTCGCCGCAGACATAGGCGCCGGCGCCTACCCGCACCTCCATGTCGAACGACTTGCCGCTGCCAAGCACGCTTGAACCCAGCACGCCGTCACGCCGCGCCACATCGATCGCCTGGTTCATCGCCGCGATCGCGTGCGGGTATTCGCTGCGGAGATAGACGTAGCCGCGGGTCGCACCCACCGCGAGGCCGGCGATTGCCATGCCTTCGATCAGCAGGAAGGGGTCGCCCTCCATCACCATGCGGTCGGCAAAGGTGCCGCTGTCGCCCTCATCGGCGTTGCAGACGATGTATTTCTGTGGACCCGGCGCGCCGAGCACCGTCCGCCACTTGATGCCGGTCGGGAACCCTGCCCCGCCCCGGCCACGCAGGCCGGAGGCGACCACTTCCTCGACGATGTCCGCCGGCGCCATGCCTACGGCCCTGGCCAATCCCTCGAGACCGCGATGGACACTATAGTCAGCGAGAGAAACCGGATCGGTAAGGCCGCTGCGGGCGAAGGTGACGCGGGTTTGCCGCGCCATGAACGGCACGTCCTCAGGGCGGCCGATGCGCTTGGGATGCGTGCCGCCCCGGAGGAAATCCGATGCGAGCAAACCGGCCACGTCGCTGGGCTCGATCGGGCCGTAGCCGATCCGGCCCTGCTCCGTCTCGACCTCGATCAGCGGTTCGAGCCAGGCCATGCCGCGCGAGCCATTGCGGACGATGACCGCGTCGGCAAAGGCCTGACGCAGCAGGGCCGCGACCTCGTCGGCGCCAACCGACACCGCGAGTGCGTCGCGCGGCACGTAGATCCGCGTCACAGCGCGTCCTCCAGGATGGCGTCGAGCCTCGCCGCATCAAGGCGGGCGACCGTCCGGTCGTTGACCATGCCGCACGGCGCGGCGGCGCACAGACCGAGACAGAACACCGGTTCCAGCGTGACCGCGCCATCCGGAGTGGTCTCGTGCCAGGCAATGCCAAGCCGGGCGCTGGCGTGCGCCGCAACGCTATCGGCGCCGCGCGACTGGCAGGCTTCCGCGCGGCACAGTTTCACAACGGTGCGCCCCGCCGGTTCACGGCGGAAATCATGATAGAAGGAAACCAACCCATGGATTTCCGCGCGCGAGAGGTTGAGGGCGTTCGCGACCACCGGAATCGACGCCTCGGGCACGAACCCGAAAGACGCCTGGATGGCGTGCAGCATCGGCATTGCAGGCCCTTCCCAGTCGAGGAAAGGTGCAATTATCTCGGACGTGCGAAAAACGGTGTCGGCGCTGGCAATCGGTGGTTGCATCACGTGCCTGTTCTCAAGGGTGAGATAAGCGGCTGCCGCAACCCAAAAGCAAGGCCGAGATCGTCATGCTGCGATAGAACATATCTATCGGCTGAATGCGTGCGTAGTGAACTGCCGGCGCGCTTCGGTAACCAGCGCTGCCGTCAACGGCAGCAGCGGTTCCCGGTGCGGGAAGACCAGGCCGATCACCGGCGAGGCTTCGGTTTCGCGGATCGGCACCGCGCTGACCGGCACCCCGGTGCCGCCTTGCATCAGGCTTTCTGCGATGACCGCAGGAAGAATGCCGGCCCATTTGCCGGTCTGGACATGCGACATCAGCACAATCATCGAATTACTCTCCAGCACCGGGCGGACATCGGCACCCGCACGGTGCAGCCGGCGCTCGATGATGCGCCTGTTTTGCATATCGCTGGTTAACAGGCTGAGTGGCACGGCGCCGAGTTCCGACCAGTCCACCGAGGATCGCTGGCCCAGCCCGCTATCCCGAGCAATAAGCAGCCGATAATGCTCTTCGAATAGCGGCCAGCTTCTCACCCTGCCCAGCGGCTCGTTGCCGACATAGGTGACACCCGCTTCGGCCTCCAAATTCTCCATCAGCGAGAGCACCTCCAGCGACGTGCAGGAGCGGATGGCGAAGGTCACCTCGGGGTGTTTCTCACGCAACGGGGTGGTCAGCCTTGCCAACACCGGCAGGGCGGTCGGCACCACGGCAAGTCGCAAATGACCCGACAGGCCGTGTTTCAGCGCCTGCACTTCATCGCGCATCGCCCTGGCATCGGCCACGATACGCCTTGCCCATTCCAGCACGCGCTCACCTTCCGGGGTGAAGCCGGCAAACCGGCCGCTCCGATGCACCAGCAGCACGCCCAGCGTGGTTTCCAGCTGCTTCAGGCCGGCGGAGAGGGTGGGCTGGCTGACGCCGCAGGTCTCGGCGGCTCTGCCGAAATGCTTTTCCTTCGATAGCGCTACCAGGAAGGTGAGCTTGTCGATCATGAGAAAGGTTGGGGGAGACGAGCCGTCCCCCCCAAACCCCCCGTCATTGTTGGGCGCCTACCTGGGACAGCCAGTTGGTCAGGCTGTAGTAGTTGGTCACCCGGGAAATCCGATCGCCTCGGATCTCGAAGAAGGCGCCGGCGGGGAGGACGTATTTCTGGCCGGTGGCTTCGGGCAAGCCGGTGTCCGTCGACTTGTACTCGCCATGCACGACGAACTCCGCGGCGGCTCGGGCACCGTCCGGCGTTGCCATCACGACGATGTCGGCCAGCTTTTCGCTGTAGCACTCGTCCATATGGGCCATGAACGCCCGGAACGTGGAGCGGCCGGTTTGCCGGTCGCCCTGGTTGATGTCGTGCGCCACGTCCTCGGTCAGCAGCGCCACCATGCCGTCGAAATCGCCTTGGTTGAACGCATCGTAATAGGACCTGATCAACTGTTCGGCGCTCATGCTTGCTCACTTGGCTCGGGGATCGGGGCCGCCGGGAAATCACGGTGGTTGCGAACGGCGCCGTCGGCGCGCACCGCATCGATACGCCCGGAATCGAGGTCGGCAAACACCCAGCCGGGCTGGTCCATCCCACCCCGGACGACCACGCCGTCATCGGCGAAACCGCGGTCCACCGGGCCGAACACCGCCGCATAGCCGTGGTTTTCGTCCAGGGTGGCAAGCCCTGGGGCGAGCCCGACGGTTGGCGCCACTGCAACGAAACACTGGTTTTCCAATGCCCGCGCGCGGGCACTCAGGCCCACCCGGTTGAAGCCGTGCAGGCTGTCCGTGCAGCTCGGGGCCAGCACCAGCCAGGCGCCGGCCGCCACCTGCGCCCGCACGAGCGGCGAGAACTCCACATCGTAGCAGATCGCGATGCCGATGCGGCCCCATGGCGTCCTGAACACCGAGGGCGGTGCGCCGGGCGCGACACCCCAGCTTTCCGCCTCGAACCGGGTCATCGTGGCCTTGTCCTGAAAGCGCATCGAGCCGTCCGGGGCCACCAAGGGCGCCCGGTTGCGCA
>CAZZWO010000225.1:0-4893 GCA_964657885.1 uncultured Acetobacteraceae bacterium
CGAATAAAAGCTTTTTGCTTCTTTTTCTCGAAAAAGAAGGCTTCCCTAAAGTTTCGGCAAAGCCACCCCCCGCTGACGCATATACTTCCCCTTCTTGTCGGCATAACTCACCTCGGGCGCCGACTCACCCCTCAAAAACAAAAACTGACAGATTCCCTCATTGGCGTGGATCTTCGCCGGCAGAGGCGTGGTGTTGCTGATTTCGATCGTCACCTGCCCCTCCCATTCCGGCTCCAGGGGCGTCACGTTCACGATGATGCCGCAGCGCGCATAGGTCGATTTGCCGAGGCAGATCACCAGGATATCGCGCGGGATGCGGAAATACTCGATGGTGTGGGCCAGCGCGAAGCTGTTCGGCGGGATGATGCAGACCGGCGCGCGCCTGGTGACGAAGCTGCTCTCGGAGAAGTCTTTCGGATCGACGATCGCACTGTCCACGTTGGTGAACACCCGGAAATCGTCCGCCACCCGCGCATCGTAGCCATAGCTCGACAGGCCGTAGCTGATCACGCCCTCGCGCTTCTGCGTTTCCACGAACGGGTCGATCATCGCGTGTTCGGTCGCCATGCGGCGTATCCAATGGTCGGGCATCACGGACATAGTCGGGCGGGCGACTCCGGGGGGATCACCCCTCTTGTCGATCTTCGCCGCCCGGAAGGGAAGAGTCGCCCGCTGGTCGACCGTCGCGCGGCGCATCCTCACGTGCCCTGGACTGCGCCTTCCGGCGGCGCAGGTTTTCCCGCAGCGCCTCGGCCTCGCGCGCCCGCCGCGCGTCGGCCTCGGCTTTCGCGCGCTCAGTCAAATCAGGCATCGCAGCACATCACTCGGGCACCTCGTCGGTCACTACGGTGAAGCCCGAAAGGATGGACGGGCCGAACACCGTCGAGATCGCGACATCCGTTGCGTCGCGGCCGCGGGCCATCAGGATACGGCCGATGCGCGGGAAATTGTGCCGCGCATCGAAGGTGTACCAGCGTCCGCCGAGATAGGCCTCGAACCAGGCCGAGAAATCGCCGGGCGCGTCCGGCGGCGGCACGCCGATATCGCCGAGGTAGCCGGTGCAGTAGCGCGCCGGGATGTTCATGCAGCGGCAGAACGCCACTGCCAGGTGGGCGAAGTCGCGGCACACCCCGCGGCCCTCCTGGTAGCCCTCCCACGCGGTGCGGGTGGACCGGGCGTCCTGGTAGTTGAACTTGATGTGGTTGTTGACGAAGTCGCAGATCGCCTGGACGCGGCCCCAGCCGGGTGCCGTGTGCCCGAACAGCGACCAGGCGGTATCCGACAGCCGGTCCGTCTCGCAGTAACGGCTCCCCAACAAGAAGGTGAGGAACTCCGGCGGCAGGTCCTCGACCGGATGCTGGATGGCGCCGAAGTTCACCTCGTCGGGCAGCCCGGTGTCGTAGATGTCGAACGCGGTGTGGATCGTGGTCCGGCCGGGGGGCGCCAGGATGCGCGTGCAGACGTTGTCGAACTGGTCGCGATAGGTCGAAAGCGGCATGTGCGGGGTGAAGGTGATCGGCGCCTCGCTCAGCAGGTCGTGGACCCGGCTGGGATGCACGCTGATGGCCAGCATCATCGGCGTGGGTTGGAAGCAATCGAAGCTGATTTCGTAGCCGGCGTGGATGCGCATCAATTCAACCTTCTCTCAGAGCCTGGCTTCTCTCGAAACCTGTCGTGTCACCTGATCGGTTTCGTCCGGGATGGCGGGGGCATGCGGCTCGGAAGCCGCGAACACGTCCACCTCCACGGTCAGCCCCAGGCTGTCGCTGGGGAAACCTGTCCAACTGCCCCAGAGCGGCACCGCCTGCCCGGGATGACGGGCGATGGCAACCCGGATCAGGTCATGGCTGCCGACAATGCCGTTGGTCGGGTCGAACTCCATCCAGCCGGCACCGGGAAGGTAGATCTGCACCCAGGCATGGGTGGACCCGCCACCGGTCCTCGCGGGCGTTTGGCCGTGATCCAGCGCCGGCGCATACAGGTAGCCGGAGACGAAGCGCGCCGCGAAGCCCAGCACCCGCGCCGCTTCCATCATCAGCAGCGCGAAATCCCGGCAACTGCCGCTGCGCAGCTTGAGTGTAAGGAGCGGGTCCTGGATTCCCCTCTCCTCGCGCCGCACATAGGTGAAGTCGCGCCTGATCGCGTGGGTCATGCTCGCCAGCAGATCCAGCGTCCGCAGCGGTTTTCGCCCGGTGGTGAACGCCACCGCCCAATCGGACAGCTCGCGCCCGGGATCCGGGTAGTGCCGCTCGACCGACCGCAGCAGGTCGGGCATGTCCTCCTGATCGTAGGCGAACGGGTAAGTCTCGGCATGCGGCGAGACCGGGAAATGCAACATCTCGCGGCTGGCATGCTCCAGCTGGATGGTGCTCTCGAACCGCAGCACCTTGGACCGTCCGGGCCGGAAGCAGACACACGCCACGCAATTGCCGAACACGTCGTGCATCCAATGGACGGATGCCGGCTCCGGATCGACGATCAGCTCCGCGTGGATCAGCCGCTGGTCGTAGCTGTCGCGCGGCCGAAACATCACGCGATGCTCGCCGAACGCCACCGGTTGCTTGTAGCGGTAGGTCGATACATGTCGGACGGTCAGCAGCGGCATCGTCCGTCCCTGGAACCTCTCTCGTCTCCGGCGCCAGACCGGGCCTGCTCGCACCAGGCCTGAACGCACTCGGCCTATACGCAACCCGGCTGCTGGCGGTATGCAACCTTTATGCCCGTCTGCCCACCACGCACCAGACCCGTCATGCTGCGATCCCTGCCTTGCGGCCCGGTACCATGACGCTTCTACGTCCGAACGATCCACCGCCGGTGCGTGTGCACCAGGGGCCGCGCCACCCGCCATTCCTGATCGTCTGCGACCATGCCGGCCGCCAGGTTCCGGCAGCGCTGGGCGACCTCGGCGTGCCGGCGCCGGATTGGGACCGTCACATCGCCTGGGACATCGGGGCCGCCGGCCTGTGCGAGGCGCTTGCACCGATGCTGGGCGCCACCTGGATCGAGCAGGTCTATTCGCGCCTGGTGATCGACTGCAACCGGCGCCCTGGCCACCTCACCTCCATCCCCGCCCATAGCGACGGCACACCCGTCCCCGCCAACACCGGCCTGGAGCCCGAAGCGGCGGCAGCCCGGGTGCACGAAATATTCACGCCCTACCACGACGCGATCGCCGCCGAACTGGACCGCCGTCACGCGGCCGGCGAGGCAACCGTGCTGGTCGCCATGCATAGTTTCACGCCGGTGATGGCCGGCATCGCCCGGCCGTGGGAGGCAGGCGTGCTGTTCAACCGCGACCCGCGCCTGTCGCTGGCACTCGCACCCCTGCTGCGGAACGTCGGCTTCAACGTGGGCGAGAACCAGCCCTACAGCCTGGGCGACGACTCCGACTACACCGTTCCCGTCCACGCCGAAGCGCGCGGCCTGCCCTACCTGGAGCTGGAAATCCGCCAGGACCTGATCGCCCACCCCGAAGGCCAGCAAAGCTGGGCAAGGCTGCTGGCAATTGCCCTGCCCGAGGCGCTGGCTGCCGTCACGCGCTGAGCGCCGCAAAAGACTCAGGTCTATACGTAAGTGAAACCGTTAGGCCGGAAGCACAATCCCGGTTAACAAGGGCTCGGCTATACCGCCATAGGGTAGCGCAGTCGTTGACGCCGGAGCGTAACGCAAGGCTTCCCGCCCTGGACGGCCTTCGTGGCTGCCTCGCGCTGCTGGTGACCCTGCATCACATCACATCCTACCTTTGGCTCGGCGGCCTGTCTTACCTGGCGGCCCATTCGGCCGTGCTGATGTTCTTCGGCCTGTCGGGCTGCGTTCTGACACGGGGTTGGGACGGCCGTTTCGGCGTGTTCCTCGCCCGCCGCTTCGTCAGGCTGTGGCCGCCATTCGCCGTTGCCATGCTGGCCGCCAGCGCGCTGCACCGTCAGATGCCCGACCTTTTCACGCTGATCTGGCTGCCGCCCCTGGGCGACCCGCAGGCGCACTACCTCAACCCGCCGGCCTGGTCGCTGTTTGTCGAAGCATGGGCGATGCTCGCGATGCCGGCCATCGTCTGGGCAAGCACGGGCCCGATCCGGCGCGCCGCCGCACTATGCCTCGCCTTCCTGCTCGGCGCGGTGTTCGTGCATCCCAACCTGATCTATGGGCCGGTGTTCGTCGCCGGCGCCCTGTGCAGCCGTATAGAACACCGCTCGCCGCTGCTCGAGCATCCGGCCGCGCAATGGCTCGGCAAGGTGTCCTACAGCCTCTATCTGATCCACTGGGTGGTGCTGGAAGCTTTCGTGTCGCTGTTGGGCAACCAGGGCGTAATCCTGGCGCTGCCCGTCATGCTGAGCGCGGCGTGGCTGCTCTGGCGGACCGTCGAACAACCGACCACCGCCTGGTCACGGTCGATCGGTGCGAGACCGCAAACGCCCGCCACCACCCACCGGGTTGCACTCTGGTTTTCGAACTGCCGCACGCCGGAGAATGGAGCGCCGGAGAATGTGGTGCTGCTGGAGGGGATTGAACTCTCGACCTCTCCCTTACCAAGGGAGTGCTCTACCACTGAGCTACAGCAGCCCCGGGTGCCGAAGCCGCGCAGTTCCTAGGCTTTTGCGCATTTCAGTGCAACCCGCATCGCCGCCGGGCGCGGCAGCGTGGGCCGCATCTTCTGCGTTCGCCTGACTACACCAGCCCCTCGCGGCCCATCGCGAGGAACTTCTCCCGCCGTTGCGCGCGCAGTGCCGCAGGATCGAGCTCCAGGAGCGGGCGCAGCGCCTCGCTTACCGCCGTGCCGACCGAGGCCATCGTCGCCTGGGGTTCGCGATGCGCCCCGCCCAGCGGCTCGGACACGATGGTGTCGATGAGGTGCAGCGCCTTGAGGTCCGCGGCGGTCAGCTTCAGCGCCTCGGC
>CAZZWO010000226.1:0-4846 GCA_964657885.1 uncultured Acetobacteraceae bacterium
GCCCTGGCGATTGCGACGGTCATGAGTTGCACGTTGTCGGTGGATCACCGGGTGTTCGCTTTGGTCGCTCGGTGATGGGCAATACGGAAGCAAGCTATTCATGGGCGTCGTGGTTTAGCGACGCGTACCATTCTGCGTAGGGTGAGTTCGCTGCCATGTGCCGGTTCAGGTCCGGCGCACCGTCGGTCCACCAGACCGGGCCGCGCTCGCCCAGGGCAATCTTCGCAACCTCCACCCGTCGCTTCGAACCATTGCGGGCCTCGATGTCACCCGCCTTCATCGCAGCTCCCTTGTCACGCCGCGCCGCCATAAGCTCGGCAACCAATCGCTGCCGCTCCTCCCCGCCCAGGCTCGGGTTCGCCCGCCGCCACAACCGGCCGCGCACCACAAGATAACGCCCATCCGGTGTAAAAACGTGTTTATCCAAATGCGTGCATCATGGCCCGTGACACGTAGGGCGGAAAAGCGAAGCGCCTTCCGCCAACACCCGTTTCACCGCAAAAACGTTGACCGATGTTCACACCCGCCAACGGTGGAAGGCGCTGCGCTTTTCCACCCTACGGCTCTACGGTGCACGGCAAACTCTTGTTACGCCGACCGGGCGGTTTTCTTGGGGTCGGCGTTGCTGTTGTTGAGCAGGCCGTGGTTCCGGAGGTGGTGGCGGAACTGGTAGTAGCTGAGGCCGAGTTGGCGGGCGGCTTCGGCCTGGTTGTAGCGCGAGGATTCAAGCGCCTGGTTGAGCAGTTTGGCTTCGTAGGCGCGGGTTGCGGCTTCGAAGTTGCCGCCGGTGGCGGGCTCGTTGGCCGGGGCGGATGAGATCGGCACGATGTTCGGCGCGGACGCGGGTGGTACGGCGTTGACCGGGTTGGCACGGGCGGGCGCGGCTGGCGTGTGCGGCGAGGCGAACGGGTCGAGGATGATGACGGCGAGGCGTTTCTCGGGGTCGGGGGCGCGATAGACGCTGCGTTCCACCACGTTGCGCAATTCGCGCACGTTGCCTGGCCAGTCGTGCCGCATCAGCACGTCCAGCGCGCGGTCGGTGAAGCCGGGAAAGAACTCGCGGCCGAGTTCGCTGGCCATTTTGGTCGCGAAATGTTCGGCTAGACGCGGGATGTCGTCGCGCCGCGCGCGCAGCGGGGGCACCGTCACCACGTCGAACGCCAGCCGGTCGAGCAGATCCGCGCGGAATTTGCCGGCGGCCGCCAGCTCCGGCAGGTGCACGTTGGTGGCGGCGACCACGCGCACATCGACGGTCAGGGTGTCGCCGCCGCCGACCCGTTCGAAGCTGCCGTACTCGATCACCCGCAGCAGCTTTTCCTGCACCGAAGCCGAGGCCGTCGCGATCTCGTCGAGGAAGATGGTGCCGCGGTCGGCCAGTTCGAAGCGTCCCGGCCGGCGGCGCTGGGCGCCGGTGAAGCTGCCGGCTTCATGGCCGAACAGCTCGGAGTCGAGCAGCGCGTCGGGCAGTGCGGCGCAGTTCAGCTTGATGAACGGCGCCGACCAGCGCGGCGAGAGCAGGGCCAGGCGCCCGGCCACCAGCTCCTTGCCGGTGCCGCGCTCGCCGATGACCAGGACCGGGCGGTTCAGCGGCGCCGCCTGGGATACATGCGCCAACATGTCGAGGAACGCCGGCGCGGAGCCGATCGGTGTGGGAAGTTCGGCAGGGCTAGCCAGGCGCGCCATAGGATGGTCCTATTTGCCAGAATTTGGCCTGCACACACTAGCGGGCCGCCGGTGTCCCCGGCAAGGGTGAAGAAATACTCAAGCAAATCATCGGGTTAAGTCTCTGGCACGGCGGATGCAATCATCCTGGCAGGCCGGCTTCGGCCGCGACATTCACCAGGAGTTACCACCGTGACGACACTCAGCCTCAACGACATCAGCTACACCGCCTGGGCCGCCCCGCGCGCTCCGAAAACCTCGTTCGCCGCCCGGCTCGCCACGTTGCAGGCCCGCCACGAGCAGGCGCCCCATCTGACCGCGATCTTCGGTGTCGCCGTCCGCGGCGCCCTGGCCCTGGTCCCGTCCGTCGCACTGGCCTGGCTGTTCGTGACCGTCTGACCATAAGCCGCTAACATCGCATCAACCAAGGAACCCCTCGCCATGGGCATCTTCTCAAGGCTCGCCGACATCGTGAACTCCAACCTCAACGCGCTGCTCGCCAGTGCCGAGGACCCGGAGAAGATCATCCGCCTGATCATTCAGGAGATGGAGGACACGCTCGTCGAAGTGCGCTCCTCCGCGGTTCGCAGCATTGCCGAGCGGCGCGACCTGGAGCGCAAGGTGGAGGCCCTCAAGCGCGAGGAAGACGATTGGCAGGCGAAGGCCGAGCTGGCGCTGACCCGCGGCCGCGAGGACCTGGCGCGTGGTGCGCTGCTGGCCCGCTCGCACCGTGCGCAGGCACGTGCCAGCCTCGACAAGCAGGTGGCGCAGCTGGTGGGCGCGCTGGCGCAGCAGAACGAGGATATCGGCAAGTTGCAGACCAAGCTGGCCGACGCGAAGGCGCGCGAGCAGACCTTTGCGCAGCGCCGCACCACGGCGGGCAACCGCATCAAGGTGCGCGAGAAGCTGCACGACGAGCGGATCAACGATGCGTTCCTGCGGTTCGAGACGGCCGAACGCCAGCTCGACCAGATGGAAGGCCGCGTCGAAGCATACGATCTGGGCCGGCAGCCGTCACGCGGCCCGACCCTGGATGAGGAGCTTGCCAACCTTGCCGCGGATGCCAGCATGAACGACGAGCTGGAGTCCCTGAAGGCGCGCCTCGCCAACCGGATGCCGCCGAAAGACATGACCAAAGCTGAAGGCTAGGCAGCCGACATGCATTCCGAGGAATTCGAGTTCCTGATCGTGGCGATCGTCATGGTCTGTCTGGTCATCATCGTTGTGGCCGCACTGACCTACGATTTCCGCATCAAGGCCCGGCGGATGCAGGCGGCCGCGCCGGATATGGCGGCTACGAGCCAGCTTTGGGAAACCGCACGGCGCATGGAAACGCGTATAGGTTATCTGGAAACCGTGCTGGACACCGAAGTGCCCGGCTGGCGCAGCAGGAGTGAGATGCGATGAGTGCGACGGCATATTCCCGCTGGCCTAATGCGCAGCGGTTCGGCAGCCCTTCGCGCTGGGCCAGTGCGCGCTTCCACGGCCCGCGCATCGTCAGCGGCGTGTGCGAAAACCTGGCCGAGCGGGCGGGCCTGCCGGTGTGGATGCCACGCGCCGCGTTCCTGGTGTTCGGCGTGCTGCACTGGGTGCTTGCGGTGATCCTGTATGTCGTGCTGGCAAAAACACTGTGCCGCTCAGCACGCCAGGACTTTGGCAGTGGCGTGCAGGGACAGTTCGCCTCGTCGCCGTTCCGGCCCGGCGAAGGGGGTGCTGGTCTAGGGGGAGTGCGCGACCGCTTCGGGGCGTTGGATGCCAGGCTGGCCGACCTCGAATCCGCCACCTTGCAACAGGAAGCGGCGTTGTGGCGCCAGTTTCGCGACCTCGAACGGGGCTGAACCCTGCCTCAACCGCCCGGCGCGCCGCCGGGCGGCACTGCGTTCTGCTCATCGCGCAGGCGCCGCACCAGCGATTGCAGGTCGCCGATCACCCGGCGGCTTTCGTTCATGCCGATGCGCATCACTTCCATGTCGATCAGCAGCGGCTGCACCTGGATCTTGAACTCGCGGCCGAGTGCTGCGAACTCGCGAAGCGCGGCGCTGAACACCGGCTCCTGCGCATCGTCCACGATCATCTTGTGAAGCCGTCGCGCAAGCGGTGCCGCGGGTGGAATGCCGGTGTCGTCATGGCGCAACTCGGCGTCGATCACCTGCCTGACGGCAGCGGGCGACGGCTCAGGCAAACCGGTGTCGCGGGCGAGCCGCCGCGCGGTCGGCTCGGGCGCATCGAACCAGTCCTCGTAAGGCAGGATGCAGACTGGCGTGCCGGCCACCGCGTCGATCGCTTCGAGGTTGTAGGTGAGCCAGCGGTACTCCGCCTGCCCACGTTCCATGCCGTCGCGCACCTGCAGCGAGCGGGCGACCTGCGCCGGGTCGCGTATGCAGAACACATAGCGCGGCTCGGCACCGATCTCCGCGAACACCTGGCGCCAGAACGGCAGCAGGATGGTGGTGCGCGGGTCCTTGAAACCGAACGGACGCAACGCACCGAGGCGTGGCCGCAACCATTCGGCGGCGCGCGCCCGGACCTCGTGCACCCGAGGGTCCGACAGCCAGTGTTCCGGCAGGTCGAGCACGTGCGACGGCGACCCCCATTGGCGCCGGAAAAAACCGAAGATCGCATCGTTCATGTCGACCAGCCGCGGCCGTTCCCAATGGCCTTTTGCATTGGCGGGAGCGGCATGGATCGATTCCGCCATGTCGGCGCCGAGCATGTGCAGCATGTTCGAACACATGCTGGTGCCGGAACGATGCATGCCGATGACAACAATGACCGGATGCGTCATGCGCCGGCTCCGCGCGGGCGGGAGCTCCAGGGCAGATCCATCAGCTCCAGGGCGCGGCGGAAATCCGTCTCGTCGATGGTGTAGCCGGTCTCGTCGGTGACGCCGAACACATAGCCGGTGCGTTGCCCGAGCGCGTGCGAGACGCCGGTCTGCAAGGTTCCCGGCAACCGCCCGGTGCCACGCAATGCGCAGACCGTCACGCCTTCCGCCGCGAACACGCTGTGATGCAGCGCCGTCGAGTAGGGGCCGACGATGCGTGACGCGCTGCCGAACAATGCCGCGCGCTCGGCGATGCCCATCTGGTCGATCACCGCGATGCGGTAGCCGCGCCGTTCCGCGATCGCTTCGATGCGGAAGCGGTTGCGCAACAGCGCACCGCGATCCGGTCCGGGCACATAA
>CAZZWO010000227.1:0-4840 GCA_964657885.1 uncultured Acetobacteraceae bacterium
ATGATCGCCGAAGCCCGGCGGCGAGGGCTGACCCGGTTAAGCCTGGAGACCGGCAGCGGGCCGGCTTTCGACCCTGCCCTGGCGCTTTACCGCGCACATGGTTTCCGCAACGGCGAACCCTTCGCCGACTACGTGCCGAGCGACTTCAACCAGTTCCTCCATATGCCGCTCTGATCGCGTCACCCGCCGGCGTACGTCATCTCCGGCGCGTCCAGCAGTCGCCGGGCGACATGGCCAGGAAGCGGTCCTGCGGGATGCCGGCGTCCTGCAGCGCGCGTTGCAGGTCCTGCTTCGGCGCGTGTTGCGGCTCGTCGGACAACGCAAAGGTCCCCCAATGCACGCCGAGCGCTTGCACGGCGCTGCAATCCTGCATGATGCGCACCGCCTCTGCCGGGTCGACGTGCTGGTCCTTCAGGAACCAGCGGGGCGTGTAGGCACCGATCGGCAGGATGGCGACGTCGGGTGCCCCGTGCCGCTCGCGAACGCCGCGGAAGATCGAGCCGTCGCCATAGCCGGTGTCGCCGGCCACGTAGAGGCTCGCGACAGGCGTGGCGATGAAGAACCCGCCCCACAACGCCATCCGCCGGTCGGCGACGCCGCGGCTGGACCAATGGATGGCGGGCTGCAGCCAGACTTCGATGCCAGGGGCCACCGTCAGCTTCTCGCCCCAGTCGAGCGTGCGCACCCCGATGCCGGGATCCGTGCGGGCGAGCACCCGGTCGTTGCCGAGGGGCGCCACCATCGGCGGCCGGCCGGCCTCCCAGAGCCGGCGCAGCGTGCGGATGTCGAAATGGTCGTAATGGTTGTGCGTCAGCAGCACGGCATCGATCTTGGGCAGCGCGTCAAACGCCACGCCCGGCGGGTTGTAGCGTCGTGGCCCGATCCGCCGGAGCGGGCTGGCCCGGTCGGACCAGACTGGATCGACCAGGATGTTGCGGCCGTCCACCTGCAGCAGAAGGCTCGCATGTCCGATCAGCGTCACGCTGAGGTCCGCGACGCTGGGCGCGGGGACGACCGTCCGGACCGCGGTTGCAGCCCAGGCTGGCCGCTGCCCGCCCAGGCGCCAGCGCAGCAGCTCGACCAGGCTGCGATCGAAACCTGGATGGCCCGGATTGAAGAAGCGCTCGCCGTCGTAATGATCGGACGGCGGTCCCTGGTAGTAGCGGTTACCGGCCATGCGGGGCGGGCCGCTTGCCGCTGCAGTTCATCAGGCAGCGTCGGCCAGGGCCCAGCGCCGGCAATGTTCGAGGTAGGCCGCCTCGTGCGAGGCCACCAGCTCGACCACGCTGTTCCACAGCCACGAGGGCGCATCGAGCGATTTGGACCGGTTGTGCTGAAGCTCGGCGGACCAGGCCGCCCGGCCGGCGTCGTCGAGCTGGCGCGCGTGGCCCCGCCCAACCACGTGCGCCAGGAACTCGGCGACACTCATCGCCTCGTCGCGCGTGAGGTCCTCGATCTCCAGCTTCAGGTCCTGCGGCAGCAGCTCGCGCAGGAACACGCCGCGGCCGAGCAGGCGGGCCGCTACCATGCGGTTGCCCAGGAATGGCGACAGGGCGCGGGCGCCTGCGACGACGCGCTGGGCATTGTCGCGCGGCATCCCCTTCGGACTGCGCGGCGCCGCGGCGGCCACGGCTTCCTTCACGTCCATCAGGCAGTGGCGCTCGGCCTTGCCGCTGCCGATAGCCACCAGCACCGCGACCCGCAGCAGGCCAAGCGAACTGCAGCCCTTGCGCCAGTAGGCCGCATCCAGCACCCGCACCGGCGCATCGTCGTCGCGGCTGCGCAGCAGGGTGGCGAGCCGGCTGACATCGGCTTCGGCAAACAATGCATCGACGGCCTGTCGCTCGTCCTTGGTCAGCGGCCAGAAACGCTTGCCGAGCGGGATCGCCGGGCCGTCACCCTCGATCCGCTCGTCGGCAAGGTGCTTCCAGCTCCGGCCCGCGGCCTGACGCATCACCAGCCGGACGGTCTTCGGCATCGATTCCTCGCTGTCGGTCGTCTCGCCCTGTGCCTCGGACGAAAACGCGGTCTCGTAGCCGTGCACCATGCGCTCGACCATCAGCGCGGTGGTGACGCCGGGCAGGTCGGAACTGCGCGCCGCCATCGCCAGCGAGAGCGCCAGGCGGATCATGTCGTGCGCCGGGTTGCCGATGACGGTCTGGTCCAGGTCGCGGATCTGGATGGCGAGCGCGCCCTTCATGCTGGCGACCGGGCCGAGGTTGCCGACATGGCAATCGCCGCAGATCCAGACCTCCGGGCCGCTGGGGAGCGACAGCCGTCCCGACCCCTCCAGCCACTCGTAGAAGCGGACGGTGCTGCCGCGGACATAGGCATGCGCGGAGGCCGCCATCTTGCGGTTGCGCTCCTCGGTCAGCGCCCTCGATCTCTGGGCGGGCTGGATGGTCGGGGTCGGTTTCGTTGCCATGACGTGATGCTCGATGCGTTGACGACGGAGTGCAACGCCGGATCGGCGGCATTGGTGCGGACGAACCGTTCGAACGCTCATGTGCGCGTGCACATGGAACGGCTTCCCGTCCGCCCCGTTGCTGCCGCGAACAGGAGACCGACCATGCCCGCACCCGACAGCCTCAAGGAAGTCTACACCGACGAGATGAAGGATTTGTGGTCCGCCAACGACCAGATGACCCGGGTGGTCAAGACCATGGCGGGCAAGGCGCACGACCCGAAGCTCAAGGACATGCTGGATGAAAGCGTCACCGGCATCGAGAAGCATTCCGCCATGCTCAAGGACCTGCTCGAAGAAGCCGGCGGCGAAGTCGAGAAGGAACATTGCAAGGGCATGGAGGGCCTCGCCAAGGAGGCCTTAAAGCACACGACCAAGGAAGCGCCGGAAAATGGCGAATTGCTCGACGT
This sequence comes from uncultured Acetobacteraceae bacterium, assembly GCA_964657885.1. Taxonomy (GTDB): domain Bacteria; phylum Pseudomonadota; class Alphaproteobacteria; order Acetobacterales; family Acetobacteraceae; genus BOG-908. The sequence continues at coordinate 2,875 of CAZZWO010000227.1, forward strand.
GACCATCATCGCCCAGTACCAGCGGATGAGCCATTACGGCCTGGCCGGTTTCGGGTCGGCCGCCGCCTATGCCGGCGCGCTCGGCATGACGGACCACGTCGAGAAGCTGAAGGGCATCGTCGCCGACATCTACAAGGGCGACAAATACGCCAGCAAACTCGGCGAGAAGCTCGCGAAGGTTGCTCCCAAGGACGACTGATCCGGGCGCCGAGCTTTCTCATCGCGCGCTCGGCTCGACCTTTATGCGACGCTCGGCGCGACCGGCATGTGACGCTTGGCGCGAGCGGCGCCACATCGGGTTGATCGCGTAATGAGACGGTGAACGCGGCGGAGCGGGGCGCGTTGTGCCCTGCAACGGCGGCTTTGCCGGCTTTGCAGGGAAATTCAGACATGCTGCGCTACGCTCTTATCTTTGCGATCATCTCGCTGATTGCGGGTTTCCTCGGCTTCAGCGGCGTCTCGGCAGCAACTGCCGGGATCGCCAAGATTTTCTTCTTCATCGCGATCGCGGTGTTCCTGTTGTTCGTGCTGCTGGCGGTGACCGGCGTGAACCTGCTCACCTGAGCCCGGGAATGACAGCCGGCGCCACTGCGCGCGAAAAGGATCGGGCCAGGGCTGCCGGCACCGGGTCGGAGGAGCGGGACCGGCCCGGGCAGGCGCCGGGCGGGCATGAGGGCCACGGCCCCGACATGGTCGGCCGCAACATCGACCGCATCATCGACATCGAAACCCGCGCCTCGAACGACCGGAGCTGGACCGAAGCGGCCAGCGAGATCCTCGGCACGGCGGTCGGCACCTTTACGTTCGTTGCGGTGCATGCGGCCCTGGTGACCTTGTGGATACTCGCCAACACCGGCTGGTTCGGGCCTCTCCACCGGTTCGACCCCTACCCGTTCAACCTGCTCTCGACGATCGCGTCGGCCGAGGCGGTGCTCCTGTCGGCGGTCGTGCTGATCAAGCAGAACCGCATGTCGCGGATCGCCGACCGGCGGGACCATCTCGACCTCCAGGTGAACCTCCTGGCCGAGCAGGAAGCTTCTATGACGATCCAGATGCTGGACCGCATCAGCCGTGCCCTCGGCATCGATGTCGAAGGCCAGGAAGAGGCGCTGGAGCTCAGCCGGACCGCCACGTTGGAACACCTGGTTCGCGAACTGCACCGCCGCTTTCCGGACAGCTGACCAAGGCGGCAATCCGTGCGCCGCCTACTTCCTATTGCAGTAACGGAACAGTATGCATCCGATCCGGTGGAAGTCGCGAGCGCTGCCTTGCAATACTGACGCTGCGCAGGATGTTCGCTGCAACGCAATAATGACGGTTCACAGTTTCGAGAATGAACAGCTGAAGGGTTGACGTAACAGTCATGCTGGGTGACGTTAACGTCAGGACACCAGATGGACATGCGACGTCCGGCTGAATGCTCCTGAACAAGAAGACGATACTTAGGGAGACTTCTTATGAACAAGTTTACGCTCGGTCTGTCGGCGGCGGCTCTTGTCTGTGCTGGCGTGGCTTCTGCCAACGCGGCAGCTCCGGTTCTCGTGGCCGGCATCTACGCCAGCACGGGCAGCGTCACCAGCACCAACGGTTCGTCGAACTGCGCGGCCGCCGGTCTCACCAACGGCAGCCCGAACACCAGCGTTCTCGACTATCCGGGCGCCGGCAAGACCGGCTTGCGCCTCTACGTGCCGGCCGCCGGCCTCCTGCAGCTTTGCACCGGCTTCACCGCAATCCCCGCAGGCGGTCTGAACGGCTACTCGTCGAACGCCAAGTGCGCGATCTACTCGGTGAACGGCAACATCCCTGCCGAGAACGTGAATTTCTCGTTCAAGGCAACGACGGCGGACGCGAACTCCGGCGTCGGCTCGACCACGATCGCCATCCCGGCAACGTCGCCGGTTGGCGGCGGCTGCACGGCGGTCGTCACCACGTCGATCGTTCGTACCGGCAAGTAAGGCTTACCTTG
>CAZZWO010000228.1:0-2228 GCA_964657885.1 uncultured Acetobacteraceae bacterium
ACATGGACCGTGGCCCGCGCATGCGGCAGGTAGCGCCCGTTCACGTAGGCGATGCGGCTCATCGAGCCTAGCTCGGCATCGTTGCGGGCCCGGAGCCGCGCGGGTCAGTTCAGCGCGCGGCTTCTTCCGCCAATGCCGCGTCCGGCTGGTCGCCATAGCCGGGCGCCGGGCCGTTCGCCATCGGCGGTGCGGGTTCCTCCGCCTCCGACTGGTCGCGGTCGCGACGCTGCTGGCCGTTGTACTGGCCGCCCTGTCCGTTCTGCCGCTGCCCCTCGAACTGGCCGCCGCCCTGGCCGCCATGGCCCTGACCGGCGTTCTGGTTCGGGTTCTGCTGCTGGCTCGCCTGGTTGATCGCGTTCAGGATGCGGAAATAGTGCTCGGCATACTGGAAGTAGCTCTCGGCCATCACCCGGTCGCCGGAGCCGGTCGCGTCACGACCGAGCTGCAGATACTTCTCGAACAACTGCTGCGCCGTCCCGCGAATGCGCAGGTCCGGTCCGCTGCTGTCGAATACATGGTTCCTGTTGAGCGGGATGTTACCGCCATATTGCCGGGGGCTTCCGCCGCCGCCCCCGCCCCCGCCGCCGCCATTGCGATGGGTACGTCCGCGCATGCGTTTCATGTTCATCCGATTACTACTGTGCTTCCCTGTCGGACCGACCCGGCGCGGCATGGCCGAAGCAGGTGCCTATGTGCCAAATACTCTGCCACGAGTTCGCGCCATCGGGCGGCGCGCTGCCACGCCGGTTCGGCCGCAATGGCCGGACTATCCGCGGCGTATCCGTAACCGGGGCAAGTAAAGATTGCCCTATCGGATCGCTGCTTCGTGGCGCAGGCGGACCGTAGCGGCCGAACGGCCCGATGCCAAACGCTTTTTTCGGCTTGTGTCTCAGCCATCCCGGGCCGGCAGCCCGAGGACCAGAGCGCGTGGCACCCCGCCGAGATCGTCCTGCACGGCGATATGGGTGAGCCCGGCCTGCCGCGCCAGCCCCGACACCGCCTGAAGCTGGCCGGCGCCGAGCTCGAACACCGCAATGCCGCCCGGCTTCAGCAGCGCCGGCAAAGTGGGCATGATGCGGGAATAGGCGTCGAGCCCCGATGCGCCGCCGTCCAAGGCACGCGCCGGCTCATGCCGCCCGACTTCCGGCATCAGCCCGGCAATCGCGGCCGATTCGATATACGGCGGGTTGCACAGGATCAGGTCGAAGCGGCCGCGCAGGGCCGCGGCCCAGTCGCCTGCCAGGAACGCCGCCCGCCCCGCAAATCCCGACGAGCGCGCGTTGCCGGCGGCCAGGCGTGCAGCGGCCGGCGACAGGTCGGCACCCACCCCGAACGCCGCCGGAAACTCCACCAGCGCCGCCAGCAGCAGGCAGCCGGTGCCGGTGCCGAGATCGAGGATGTCGGCTACCGCCGCACGCGAGGGTAGGGCGGCGAGGGCTGCCTCGATCAGCGTCTCGCTGTCCGGGCGGGGCACCAGCGTGTCTGGGCTGACGGCGAGGTCCAGCGTCCAGAAGCCACGCCGGCCGGTGATGAACGCCAACGGCTCGCGCGCGGCACGGCGCGACACCAGCGCCGCGAACGCCACGGCATCGATGGTCCCGGCCTGATCGGGCAACGCGCCCGCCGTTATGCCGAGCAGGTGGGCCGCCAGCAGACGCGCCTCGCGCCGCGGCTGCTCGATCCCGGCGGCGGCAAGCGTCGCTGCCGCGCGGGCAAGCTCTTCGCCAACCGAAGCGGGCGCGCTATCCTTCGACACCGGCACGGAAAACGACATTGACGATGCGCCTGCTTGCCCTGACCATTGTGATCCCCATCCTCGCCGCCGCCTCGTCCGCGAGTGGCGCCATGGTGAGCTTCCGGATCGCCGACCAGACCGACCCCGTCGAGATCACCGAGGCAACGACGGTGTTCGTGAACGGCAAGCAGGTGGCCCATTTCGAGCTGAGCGCCGACCACCCGTTCGCCGAAGTGGACGTGAGCGTGCCCGCCGCCGACCGCTACGAATACGCGCTGTGCGGGCGCATCACCATCCGCACACCGGACGGGCACAGCGAAACCCATGTGCTCGACGATGGCGCCACCATGCCCGACCCGCAGGGCCGCCACCTGGAAGCGCTCGCCGCCGACGGGTTCACCACCTTCTTCCTGGCCGAACGCGCCGGCGAACAAACGGCAACCCCGACCGATCTGCACAAGACGAACGTCTGCAGCATCCCGGTCTCGTAACC
>CAZZWO010000228.1:2328-4798 GCA_964657885.1 uncultured Acetobacteraceae bacterium
GCCTGATCTTCTTCCGTAAGGGCATCGACGAACTCGTCGAACTCGCCCTGCATGACGCGGTCGATCTTGTGCGACGTCAGGTTGATCCGGTGGTCCGACACCCGGCCCTGCGGGAAATTATAGGTGCGGATACGCTCGCTGCGATCGCCGGTGCCAACCTGGCTCTTGCGGTCGGCCGAACGGGTGGAATGCAAAGCCGCCCGCTGCGCCTCGTACATGCGCGAGCGCAATATCTTCATCGCCTTGGCGCGGTTCTTGTGCTGGCTCCGCTCCTCCTGCATGGCGACGACAATGCCGGTCGGCAAATGCGTGATGCGGACCGCACTCTCGGTCTTGTTCACATGCTGTCCGCCGGCGCCCGACGCACGGTACACGTCGATGCGCAGATCGCTCTCGTTCACCTGAACATCGACCTCCTCCGCTTCGGGCAGAACGGCGACAGTCACGGTACTCGTGTGGATGCGTCCCTGCGTTTCGGTCGTGGGCACACGCTGCACGCGGTGCACGCCGGATTCGTACTTCAACCTGGCAAACACGTTCCGGCCGGTGATCTCGGCAATGCCTTCCTTCAGGCCACCAAGCTCGGTTTCGCCATACTCCAGCAACTCGAAACGCCAGCCGCGCAAACCCGCATATTTCTGATACGCGGCGAACAGTTCGGCGGCGAACAGACCAGCCTCGTCACCACCCGCGGCAGGGCGAATTTCCAGGATCGCGCTGCGCTCGTCCGCCTCGTCGCGCGGCAACAGCGCGAGCTGGATCTCACGTGCCAGTTTCGGAATGCGCTCGCGCAGCTCACGCAATTCCTGCTCCGCCATCTCGCGCATTTCCGGATCGGCCAGCATCTGCTCGGCATCCCGCGCTTCCGCTTCCGCCGCTCGCCATTCCTCGATGCGCGCCACCACCGGTTCGAGCTCCGACAACTCCTTCGACGCGCGTGAAAATGCATCGCCGTTCAAACCCGACGACAGATCGTGGCGAAGCTCCTCCGCCCGCAACACGATGCGGTCGAACTTCTGCGAGAGATCGAGGGTCTGCTGATCGGCCGCCATCGCTCAGACGCTCAAGCTCCGCGCCAGCTCGTCGAGAGCTACTTCCGTCTGCGTTCCGGTAGACAGATCCTTCACCGACGCCACACCGCGCGCAACCTCGTCATCGCCCAGGATCACCGCCGCACGCGCGCCGATCCGGTTCGCCCGCTCCATGCGCTTCTTGAAGTTGCCGCGATACGCGATCTCCGCCCGCAAACCCGCGCCACGCAACGCCGACAGAACACGCAGCGCAGTCGCCTCCGCCGCCTCGCCCATCGGAACCACGGCAACCGGGCGGGGATGGGCAGGCACACCCTCCAGAAGCATCGACAGACGCTCGATGCCCGCAGCCCAGCCGACCGCCGGTGTCGGCGGTCCACCCATTTCGGCCACCAAACCATCGTACCGGCCGCCAGCCATCACCGTGCCCTGCCCTCCCAGCCGGCCGGTGACGAACTCGAACGCCGTGTGGCTGTAGTAATCCAGGCCGCGGACAATCCGCGGGTTCTCGACGAACGGCACACCCAGCTGCGCCAGATGCCGCTTCACGCCGGCATAAAAGGCGCTCGCCGCCTCGGTCAGATGCGGCCCGATCACCGGCGCCCGCGCCACCAGCGCACGGTCGCCCTCGTCCTTGCTGTCCAGGATGCGCATCGGGTTGCGCGCCAGCCGGTCACGACTCTCCGCCGACAACTCCGCCTCGTGCTCGGTGAAATACGTCACCAGCGCCGCACGATACGCCTCGCGGCTGGCCGTATCGCCCAACGTGTTCAGCTCCAGAACAACGTCGCCACCCAGCCCCAGGCCGGACAGGATGTCCCAGCCGAGCGCAATCACCTCGGCATCCGCCAGCGGCTCGGCAACACCGATCAACTCGGCGCCAATCTGGTGGAATTGCCGGTAACGGCCCTTCTGCGGCCGCTCGTACCGAAACATCGGGCCCGTGTAGAAAACCTTCTGCGGCAACGATTGCGTCAACCCGCCCGTCACCAGCGCGCGGCAAATCCCCGCCGTGCCCTCCGGCCGCAACGTGATGCTGTCGCCGCCGCGATCGGCGAAGGTGTACATCTCCTTCGTGACAACGTCCGACGTGTCGCCCAACGTACGGGCAAACACCCGCGTGTCCTCGAAGATCGGCGTCGCCCACTCGTCGAAATCGTACAAAGCGGAGGCCGCACGCGCGACACCGACGACATGCGCATGCCGCCGCTGGTCGTCGCCAATGATGTCCCTGGTGCCGCGAACCGGCTGAAGCGCTTCCACGGCGCCGGCATCTACCACGTCTTGCGCGTAAGGCCAGGGGCACTGGGCGTGCGGGTGCAAGAGCGGGGGCGCTGCCCCCGAGCCCCCGCCAAAGGCCAGTCGGCCTCTGGACACCATTACCAGGGCAGGGGTGAAGGGGGGCACCGAGGCCGTTGCAACGCGCGAGTTGCCCCCCT
>CAZZWO010000229.1:0-4755 GCA_964657885.1 uncultured Acetobacteraceae bacterium
GTCGCGCGCCAGGGGTCTAAGCGGCTGGTGATGTCGGCGGATGCGCGCGCGCAGGCGCTGGGCCTGCATGCCGGCATGGCGGTGGCGCATGCCCAGGCGCTGGTGCCCGGGCTGGCGCTGCACGAGGCGGCGCCAGATGCCGATGCGGCCGCCCTGCAGCGCCTGGCCGCATGGTGCCTGCGCCAGTACAGCCCGCTGGTGTCGGCCGCCCCGCCCGACGGCATCTGGATCGACGTCACCGGCTGCACCCACCTGTTCGGCGGCGAGGCCGGCCTGCTGGACCAGCTTGCCGCACGCCTGACGCATGCGGGCATCGGCTGCCGCCTCGCCATCGCCGACACGCCGGGCGCCGCCCACGCGCTGGCCCGCCATGCCGCAACCCCCATCACCATCGCCCCGCCGGGCGGCACGCGCGACATGCTGGCCGCCTTGCCGCCGGTGGCGCTCCGCCTGCCGGACGAAGCGTCGGCGGCCCTGCGCACGCTGGGTTTCGACAGCATCGGCCAGTTGCTGGCGGCCCCGCGCGCGCCGCTCGCCAAGCGGCTGGGCACGGCGGTGCTGCGCCGGCTGGATCAGGCGATAGGCAGCGTGGCCGAGCCGATCGAGCCGATGCTGCCGCCCGACCTGCCGCGCACCCGCCAGGGTTTTCCCGAACCGATCGCCACGCCGGACGACCTGGCGCGCGCCACCACCCTGCTGGCCGGGCGGCTGTGCGAGAAGCTGCAGGAGCGCGGGCTGGGCGCATCCCGCCTCGACCTGGTGTTCCAGCGGGTGGACGGCGCGGCGCAGGCAATCCGCATCGGCACCGCCGCCCCCACCCGCGATGCGGCGCATCTGGTGCGGCTGCTGACCGCGCAGATTGAGACCATAGACCCGGGATTCGGCATCGAAGCCATGATGCTGTCGGCGCCGCTGACCGGCACGCTCGGCGCCCGGCAGATGGCCTCGACGCTGGCCGGTCTGGGTGCCCAGTCTGGAAGTGTCGAGTCTGGAGGTGCTGGCGGGCGGGCGCCGGACCTGGCCGGGCTGATCGATACGCTGGTGAACCGGCTGGGGCCGGGCCGCGTGCATCGCATCGTGCCGGTGCAGAGCGACGTGCCCGAACGTTCGTGGCGCCGCCTGCCGCCGCTGGCCCAGGCCGAGGGTGCGAACTGGCCCGACCGCCTGCCGCGGCCACCCCGCCTGTTCACCCCGCCGCGCCATGTGGAGGCAATGGCGCTGCTGCCCGACCACGCGCCGGCGCAGTTCACCTGGCGGCGCTGCGCCCACCGGGTGCGCCGCGCCGACGGGCCGGAGCGCATTTTCGGCGAATGGTGGCGCGATGCCGCCGAGACCTGGGCAGTGCGCGATTACTTCCAGGTGGAGGACGAAGCCGGCCAGCGTTTCTGGCTGTTCCGCAGGGGCGACGGCGAACACGCCCCGACCGGCGACCTGCAATGGTTCCTGCACGGCATGTTCGGGTGACGAAAGCGGTTCCGCGGATGCGCCGCGCATGAGCTATGTCGAGCTTCAGGTGACGTCGAACTACTCGTTCCTGCGCGGTGCGTCGCATGTCGAGGAGTTGTTTGCGCAGGCAAAGCTGTTCGGCTGCGAGGCGATGGCGATCACCGACCGCAATTCGCTGGCGGGCATCGCGCGCGCGCATCAGCGGGCGAAGGAAGCCGGCCTGCGGCTGATCGTCGGCTGCCGGCTGGACCTGGTTTGTGGCGTGTCGCTGCTGGCATACCCGATCGACCGCGCGGCCTATGCACGATTGTGCCGCCTGCTCACCATCGGCAAGGGACGCGCCGGCAAAGGCGCGTGCAGCCTGGAATGGAGCGACGTCGCGGCACATGGCGAAGGCCTGGTGGTGGTGCTGCTCGCCGGCGACCCGGAACCCGGCCTGCGGCAAACCCTGCAGCGCCTGAAACAGGATTTCGCGGATCGTGCCTATCTCGCGCTGACTTTGCGGCGGCGTCCCGGCGACGCCGAACGGTTGCACGCGCTGAGCATGATGGCGCAGGACGCGCGCGTGCCGACGGTCGTGACCAACGACGTGCTTTACCACGAGCCGAGGCGGCGCATCCTGCAGGATATCGTCACCTGCATACGCGAAGGCTGCACCATCGACGATGCCGGGTTCCGCCGCGAACGTTCCGCCGAACGCCACCTCAAGACACCGGAAGAAATGGCGCGGCTGTTCGCCCGGCACCCCGAAGCGGTTGCGCGCACCAGCGAGATTGCCGAACGCTGCCGTTTCAGCCTCGCCGAATTGTGCTACCAGTACCCGCACGAGGCGGCACCGGGCGAGACGGCGCAGCAGACACTGGAACGCCTGACATGGCTGGGATTTGCTCGCCGCTATGCCACGCCCGACCAGAAAGTTGCGGCCCAGATCAGGCACGAACTCGCGCTGATCGCCGAGCTGAGCTACGCGCCGTACTTCCTCACGGTGCACAACATCGTTCGCTTTGCGGTCTCGCGCGGCATATTGTGCCAGGGGCGCGGCAGTGCGGCGAACTCGGCCGTCTGCTACGTGCTCGGCGTCACCGCCATCGATCCGGTGCAGAGCAACCTGCTGTTCGAGCGGTTTCTCAGCACCGAACGGCGCGAGCCGCCGGACATCGACGTCGATTTCGAGCATGAGCGGCGCGAGGAAGTCATCCAGTGGATCTACGAGACGTATGGCCGCGACCGCTCGGCGATGTGCGCCACCGTCGCCCGCTACCGGTCCCGCGGGGCGGTGCGCGAAGTGGGCAAGGTTCTTGGCCTGACCGAGGATGTTACCGCCGCACTGGCCAACCAGGTCTGGGGCTGGAGCAGCGAGGGCGTGGAGGACGAACATGCCGAGGCGCTGAACCTGAACCTGTCGGATCGCCGCCTGTCGCTCACGCTCGATCTTGCGCGCGAGCTGATCGGGTTTCCCCGCCACCTCTCGCAGCATCCCGGCGGTTTCGTGCTGACGCAGGACCGGCTCGACACGCTGGTGCCGATCGAGCCCGCGGCGATGAACGATCGCCAGGTGATCGAGTGGGACAAGGACGACATCGATTACCTCAATTTCATGAAGGTCGACGTGCTGGGCCTCGGCATGCTCGGCTGCATGCGCCGCGCCTTCGACCTGCTGGCCGAGCACCGCGGCATCCGGCTGAACACCATGGCCGACGTGCCCACGGAAGATGCAGCCACCTACAGGATGATCCAGCGCGCCGACACGATCGGCACGTTCCAGATCGAGAGCCGCGCGCAGATGTCGATGCTGCCGCGCCTCAAACCGAAAGAGCTTTACGACCTCGTCATCCAGGTGGCGATCGTGCGTCCGGGCCCGATCCAGGGCGACATGGTGCACCCTTATCTGCGCCGGCGCGACGGGCTGGAGGCTCCGGAATACCCGACGCCGGAGTTGAAGGCGGTGCTTGGGAAAACCCTGGGCGTGCCGCTGTTCCAGGAACAGGCGATGCAGGTGGCAATGGTCTGCGCCGGCTTCACAGCAACCCAGGCCGACCAGTTGCGCCGCGCGATGGCGACGTTCAAGGTTACAGGCGGGGTCACCAAGTTCCAGATCGACCTGATCGAGGGCATGGTGGCGCGCGGCTACAAGCGCGAGTTCGCCGAACGCACCTTCAAGCAGATCGAAGGTTTCGGCAGCTATGGTTTTCCGGAAAGCCACGCCGCCAGTTTTGCATTGATCGCGTATGGCAGCTCGTGGGTGAAATGCCACCATCCCGACGTGTTCGCCTGCGCGCTGCTGAACGCGCAGCCGATGGGTTTCTACGCGCCGGCGCAGATCGTCCGCGATGCGCGCCAGCACGGTGTCGAAATCCGCCCCATCAGCATCAATGACAGCCGCTGGGATTGCACGCTGGAGACGCCAAGGCCGGGTGAGGCGAAAAAGCGGACATTCGCGCTGCGCCTCGGGTTGCGGATGGCCAAGGGTTTGGCCAACAAGGACGGCGCCGCGCTGATCAACCATCGCACCACGCCGTACGACAGCGTCGCCGGCCTGCAGCGGCGCACAGGACTCGGCGTCGCTGCCTTGGAACGGCTCGCCGAGGCCGACGCGTTCTCGTGCCTGCAACTCGACCGGCGCCAGGCACTCTGGGAAGTGCGCGCGCTGTCGGCGGCCGACCTGCCGCTATTTGCCGGCCGCGAGGATTTTACCGAGCCTGCAACAGCGATAAAGCCGATGAAGCCCGGCCGCGAAGTGGTCGAGGATTACCGCAGCACCGGGCTGACGCTGCGCCGACATCCCGTCGGTTTCCTGCGCGGCGAACTCGCGTCCGAGGGCGTCATCCGCGCCGCGGATTTGCCGCACGCGCGCGACGGCCGGCGCGTGACGGTAGCCGGCATCGTGCTGGTGCGGCAGAAGCCCGGCAGCGCCAAAGGCATCATGTTCATGACCATCGAGGACGAGACTGGACATGCCAACCTGATCATCTGGCCCGCGGTGTTCGAAGCCCAGCGCCGGCTGATCCTGTCGTCGGGCATGATCGCCTGTCACGGCAAACTGCAGCGGGAAGGCAGCGTGATCCACATCATCGCCGACTATCTGGAAGACCGCTCGGACATGCTGCGCAGCGTTGGCGCGCGCGACGAGACCTTCCCGTTCCACACCGGCCGCGGCGACGAAGCCAAACACGGCGGCGCCCCGGACATGCGAGGCATCAAAGTCCCGATACGTGATTTCCGGTAGTAGCCGGTGCTCTCGGACTATCAAGGTCCGCTCGGGTTTTGGCAGCCGCGCCTGACGAGTGAGGCCTAGCGCATTCTCAACCG
>CAZZWO010000230.1:0-4744 GCA_964657885.1 uncultured Acetobacteraceae bacterium
CATGTGCGTCGGGATCCATTGCGCTATACGCGTAAATCACCTGGCCCGAGGGCGCGATCACGTAGCTCGTCCGGCTCGACAGCGGCATCACGCGCAGCATCACCGCATCGTATTGGTGGCTGATCTTGCCGTCCGCATCGGATGCGACGGGAAACTTGCTGCGGCACTCGCTGACCGAGAACTTCTTCAGCTTGTCGAGCCCGTCCATCGACACCCCGATCACCGTCGCATGCAGCGCCTTGAACTCGGGCATCGCATCGGCAAACGCATGTGCTTCGGCCGTGCAGCCGCCGGTGAACGCCGCGGGGTAGAAATACAGCACCACCGGCCCCTGCTTGAGCGCGTCGGCCAGATGGAACGAGAACGAGTTTCCGCCAAGCGTCGCCGGAGCCGAGAAGTCCGGGGCGGGTGCTCCCGGCTGCAATGTCGCCAGAGCGGGCGTCGCCATCAGGCCGGCGGTGATCAGGGCAGCCATCGCAACGCGCATCGCTCGTTCTCCGTCAATCTGTGTAAGGCTGCATCTGGCCCTCGGCACAGTTTGCACCAGTGCGGAACGGCATTACCCGCCTACGCCCGCCCATACCGCCTTCGCAATCGCCGTCAGCGCGCGCGCGCCGGTGCTGTCCGGGGCCGCCAGCACGATCGGCTGTCCGGCATCGCCCGCCGCCCTTACGTCCAGCAGCAGCGGCACCTCGCCGAGGAACGGCACGCCGAGCCGCAGCGCTTCGGTCCGCGCGCCGCCATGCCCGAAGATGGCGCTGTCATGCCCGCAATTCGGGCAGTGGAAAAAGCTCATGTTCTCCACCACGCCAAGGATCTTCACGCCCACCTTCTCGAACATCGCCACCCCGCGCCGTGCGTCGATCAGCGCGATGTCCTGCGGTGTCGAGACGATGACCGCGCCCGCCACCACCACGCGCTGCGCCAGGGTGAGCTGCGCGTCGCCGGTGCCGGGCGGCAGATCGACCACCATCACGTCCAGCTCGCCCCACTCGGTCTGACCAAGCATCTGCTGCAACGCGCCCATCACCATCGGCCCGCGCCAGATCATCGCCTGGTCCTCTGGCACCAGGAACCCCAGCGACATGGCGCTGAGCCCGAATGCGCGCACCGGCTGCATCATCTTGCCGGACACATCCGGCTTGCGGTTCACCCCCAGCATCCGCGCCATGCTCGGCCCGTGCACGTCCGCATCGACCAGCCCGGTGCGCAATCCCATCTGCGCGAACGCCGCCGCCAGGTTGACCGACACGGTGGATTTGCCGACGCCACCCTTGCCGGACGCTACCGCGATCACCCGCCGCACGCTGCGCAAAAACTTTTCGCCCGCCGGGTCTTCGCCATGCCCGCGCATCATCCCCGGCGGCGGATCGGTCATCGGGTTCGGCCGCGCAGAGGCGGCGGGGCTGGCCTGTGGGATCTCCGGCGCCGTCCGATGCGAGGTCAGCACCACCGCGGCGTTCAGCACGCCCGGCTGCTGCTTCAACAGCGTGCTCGCCTGCGCCGCCACCGCTTCCATCCGGCCGACCGACGCGCGGTCCGCCCGCAGCGCCAGGTGCACCAGGCCATCCTTCACCTGCAGCCCGTCCACCAGCCCCGCCGAGATGATATCGCGCCCGTCAGGGCCGCCGACCCCGCGCAGCACATCCATCAGCCGCGCCTCCAGTCCCGCCCGCTCATCCGCCATAGGTTTGCAAACCTCCCGTCACGGTCCATATCCGCAACGCCAGCCGGCATATGGCGAAGCGCGCAGCGCCTGCCAACGCTTCGGCCCCAGGAGCCCCTCGCCATGCCCTCCGATCAGAACCCCTGGAACCTAGGCGGCAACGGCGCTCGCCGCCCGCCCAACCCCATCCAGGGTCCGTGGGGTGGTGGCGGCGGGACCGGTGGCGGTGGCCAGTTGCCGCCCGAACTCGACCAGTTGCTGGCCCAGATCCGCGCCTTTCTCCGCCGCATGCTCGGCGGGGCCGGGGCCACCGCCGGGCGCGGCGCCATCCTGGCCGCTGTCGCCGTTGCCGCCATCTGGCTGGCCACCGGCTTCTACCGTGTCGAGCCGGACGAGCAGGGCCTGGTGCTGCGGTTCGGCGCCTATGTCCGCAGCACCCCGCCCGGCCTGAACTACCATGCCCCGTGGCCGGTCGAGAGCGTGCTGCTGGTGGCGGTCACCCGCATCAACCGCGTGGAGATCGGTTTCCGCAGCTCGACAGCCGACGAGCCCGACGTTTCGCCGCGCAGCCCCGAAGGCGTGGTGGAGCCGGCCCGCAGCGCGCCGGCCCGCGACCTGGCCGAGGAAAGCCTGATGCTGACCGGCGACGAGAACATCGTCGACATCAACGCCAGTGTGTTCTGGCACATCTCCGATGCCGCGGCCTTCACCTTCAAGACCCGCAACCCGGGTTACACGGTGAAGTCGGCCGCCGAATCCGTGCTGCGGCAGGTGGTCGGCCGCACCAACATCCAGTCCGCGCTGACCGGCGGCCGCGCGGCGATCGAACAGGCGGTCACCACGGGAACGCAGGCAATCCTGGACCAGTATGGCGCCGGGGTGGAGATCACCCAGGTGCAGCTGCAGAAGGTCGATCCGCCCGCCGACGTGATCGAGAGTTTCCGCGACGTGCAGCGCGCCAACACCGACGCCGACACCCAGCGCAACGATGCGCAATCCTACAGCAACGACGTAGTGCCGCGCGCACGTGGCGAAAGCGCCGCGATCCTGGCGCAGGCCAACGGCGCCAAGCAGGCCGCGATCAGCGCCGCGAACGGCGAGGCGCAGCGTTTCCTCAGTGTCTATGCCGCGTATATCCTGGCGAAGGATGTAACGTTGAAACGCCTGTACATCGAAACGATGCAGGATATCCTGAAGAACACGCCGGCCATTGTCGTCGACGACAAGCTGCGCAGCATCCTGCCGACTTTGCAGCTGGGACAAGGCGATACCAGAACGCCGGGAGACGCGAAATGAGCCGCTCGCTGGTCGTGGCGCTCGCCGCGCTGTTCGTGTTCCTGGTGGTATCGGACCTCAGCTTCTTCACCGTGGCGCAGACCGAGATCGTGCTGATCACCCAGCTCGGCAATCCGGTGCGGGTGATCGAGGACCCGGGCCTGCACTTCAAGATACCCTTCGTGCAGACGGCGATCCCGTTCGACCGCCGCCTGCTGGATTACGAAGCGCCGTCCGAGGAAGTGATCCTCGGTGACCAGCGCCGGCTGATCGTGGACAGCTTCACGCGTTACCTGATCACCAACCCGCTGCAATACTACCAATCGGTCGGCCCGACCGAGGATGGTATCCGCGCCCGGCTGAACTCCGTCGTGACATCGAGCCTGCGCCGCGTGCTGGGCGGCGAGACGCTGCTGAACGTGCTGTCGGCCGAGCGGCCGCGCATCATGGGCGCCATCCGCAGCCAGGTGAACGGCGAGATGAAGGGCTTCGGCGTGAACGTCGTCGATGTGCGCATCCGCCGCGCCGACCTGCCGGAGGAGAACACTGAGGCGATCCTGCAGCGCATGCAGTCCGAGCGGAAGCGCGTCGCCAGCCAGGCGCGTGCCGAGGGCGCCGAAGCCTCCGCCCGCATCCGCGCCGACGCCGACCGGCAGAAGACCGTGCTGGTGGCCCAGGCGCGTGCGGACGCCGACCGGCTGCGTGGCGAAGGCGAGGCGCAGGCCATCGCAATCTACGCCAACGCGTTCCAGCGCGACCCCAAATTCTTTGCCACCTGGCGGACGCTGCAGGCGTATCATGACGCCTTTGCTGCCGGGAAATCGCGGCTGGTGCTGACCCCGCAAAGCGATTTCCTGAAGCTGATGCAGGGTGTTCCGCCGCAATAGGCGCGGGGCCGGGCCACGAGGTGCGCGAGTAACAATCCGGCTGGGAACGCCGGCTGGCGGACGGGGTTGTCCAGGCGGATGCTTCCCATCCGGGCCGTAGCGCTTACTTGCCGATCAGCACCGCGCGTGAACACACTGCCGGCGACAAAGGAACACCTCGCGATGCGCTTCCCGACCCTGCTAGCCCTGGCAACCGCCCTCACCGTGCCGGCCGGCGCGCTCGCGCGTGGCGCCCCGGACAGCTTCGCGGACTTGGCGCAGAACCTGCTGCCGGCGGTGGTGAACATCAGCTCCACCCAGAACGTGCAGACCGCGAGCAGCGACAAGGGTCCCGAAATGCCGGTGTTCCCGCCCGGCTCGCCGTTCGAGCAGTTTTTCAAGGATTTCATGAACCGCCATGGGCATGGCGGCCAGGGCGGTGGATCGGGCGGCGGCGATCAGGGCAGCGGCAACGACGATAATGGCGACCCGGGCGAGGACGGTCCGGACAGCGCGCCCGACCAGGGCCAGGCCGACCCGCACCAGGGTGGCCATCCGCATCGGATGCAGTCGCTCGGCTCCGGCTTCATCGTCGATCCGTCGGGCATCGTGGTCACCAACAACCACGTGATCGAGGGCGCCGACGAGATCACCGTCACCCTGCAGGACAACACCACGCTGAAGGCGACGCTGATCGGCCGCGACGACCGCATCGACCTGGCCGTGCTGCAGGTGCATTCCGCGAAGAAGCTGCCCGCCGTCCATTTTGGCAACAGTGACGCCAGCCGGGTCGGCGACTGGGTGCTGGCGATCGGCAACCCGTTCGGCCTGGGCGGCACCGTCACCGCGGGCATCGTCTCGGCGCGCGGCCGCGACATCCAGCAGGGCCCCTACGACGACTTCATCCAGACCGACGCCGCCATCAACCGCGGCAACT
>CAZZWO010000231.1:0-4723 GCA_964657885.1 uncultured Acetobacteraceae bacterium
ACCGGCGGCGTGCTGGACGACAGTGCCGCCGGCACCGACCAGCAATTCACCGACGACGAGTTGCGCGCCATCGTGCAGACCGCACACAGCCTCGGGCGCAAAGTCGCCGCGCACGCGCATGGCCTGCGCGGCATCCGCGCCGCGGTGCTGGCCGGCGTGGATTCCATCGAGCACGGCACCTATCTCGACGACGACACCGCCCGGTTGATGAAGGCGCGCGGCACCTATCTGGTGCCCACGCTGATGGCCGGCCGCGAGGTGACGGAAAAGGCGAAGACACCGGGTTACTTTCCGCCCGCCGTCCAGGTGAAGGCGCAGGCGGTCGGCGCGATCATGGGGCCGCATTTGCGGCGTGCGCATGATGCGGGCGTCAAGATTGCGTTCGGCACCGATACCGCGGTCAGCCCGCACGGCCTGAACGCGCAGGAATTCGCCCTGATGGTGAAAAATGGCCTGAGCCCGATGGAGGCGATCGAAGCGGCGACGGTGAACGCCGCCGACCTGCTCGGCCTGCACGACCAGGCGGGCACCGTCGAGACCGGCAAGCCTGCCGACCTGATCGCCGTGCAGGGCGACCCGGTGCAGGACGTGACGAAGCTGGAACAGGTCGCCTTCGTGATGAAGGGCGGCCAGATCTACAAATCCGCCGTTGCCGGTGAGGCGACAGGCTGGGCACCATCGCCGCCCGCCGAGAGGTAGGCCGGTTCTACGGCGTCCAATCGCCACGCGCGGGAATACCGGGCGAGACGACAGGGCGCGGATTGAAGTCCGGTGGCGGCGGGTCGATCTCGCCGCCCGGCCGCACCGCTCCGCGGTAATCGGTCGGCGTTATCTTAAGCGCGGTGCAGCCCGCACCGCCGTCATGCGGCAGCGATTTCGCGCCGTCGATCATCGCGAACTGCGCAGGCAGCGGTGGCGCGCGGCCGAGAAGCCTGTCGTTGTCGAAGGCTTCGGACAGGTCGCCCATCTCCACCAGATCGTCGGCGGGGCCGAGGTCGTGCTGCGCACTGCCGTCCGGCGCGCGCAACGCGGGATCGTGCTGCGGATTGTCGGCTCCAAGCTTGCGGCCGCGCCGCTCGTCGGGCAGGTCGGCCAGCGGTGTCAGGCCGAACAGCGCATCGATGAATTTGATCACCGAGCTGTGCTCGCTGTACACGTGGCTGACGCTGTGGGCCGCCGAGAACGGTGAGATCACGATGGCCGGAATGCGCGGGCCGCCCGCCAGCGGCAAGCCGTCGGGTCCCCATGCCCGTACTCGCTCGGGCACGTGGTCGTACAGGCCGTCGGTTTCGTCATAGGTGATGATGATGGCGCTTTGCGGCCAGTAGGGGCTCGCGGCAATCGCATTCACCGTATCTGCAATCAGCGCCTCGGAGATTTGCGAATCCGAATAGCCCGGATGGTCGTCGTTGCCGGCGAACATCGCACGCACGTCCGGGTTTGGATCGAGCGTTTGCAGATCGTCGTTGTTGTAGTAGCCGCCGCGCACGGTGAACACGCCGCCTGCCGCCGGTAACGCATGCGCCGCGAGGTCGCGGGTGAACTGGTCGAGGCTGTGCAGATGCGCCTGCTCTGCAGGATTGTCGCCGACATACCCGAAATATTGCGGCCCATTGTGATGCACGATGTAGGACGGGTGCGCGGTCGACGCCGGCACCAGGTTGACGGTCGCGCGGCCATCGAACGGTTCGCGTCCGTAACCCTGCTGATACCAGCGCCACGCGACCGGAGCACGCCCGCCGCCAATTGCCGCGATGTCGCCCTGGACATCCAGCAGGTCGAGCGCCGGGTTCTCGTCCTGCTTCACGATCGCGCCGATGTCATTGCCCATGAACGACAGCGGCAGGCTGGCAAAGGTCAGCGGCTGCAACGGCCTGGTACGCGGCGTCGCGTTGTATTTGCCAGGCACACCCTTCAGCTTTGCGATGTGCAGCGTGGCGCCGGCGATCGGCGCCAGTGGTGCCGGTGCGGTCGCCGGCGGTCCGAACGATTGTTCGTCCGGACCGTTGGGCGGTTTCGGCCCGGGCGCGTTGTCGTCCGCGCTGCCTGGAAACGGCGCGCTGTCGTTGATCACCGGGATGGTGCGGCCGCCGCTCGCGTGCAGGCCCGTGGTGCCGGGATGCAGCGCCCATTGCGTCTCGCCGCTCTGGCCAGCGATCATCGCAATCGCGTTCGGCGTGGATGGACCGATCGTCGTCTGGTGGAAGTTGTCGAACAGCGTGAACCGGTCGGCGAGCTGCCAAAGGAACGGGATGGTGTCGCAGTCGAGATGCGCCATCACCAGCTCGCCCATCTGCACCACTTTCTGGTCCGGATGGGTGGTGACCGCTCCGCCGCCCTGCGTCAGCACGCCGTCCGGCGAGGATGCATCGCCGCCGAACTGCAGGCCTTCGTTCACGAGCGCATAAGCATCGTTGCGAGACCGGGATCGCGTTGCGCCATCGACATGCATCGCGTGAGCAAGGCCCTCGTGGGAATGCTCGACGCTCGCGAGGTCTTCGGGGAACAGCTCAACGCGGTGTCCCGCCGCATCGATCTCGCGCGGCGCCAGGAACGGCGAGATGGCGCCGAACGAGCCGTCGGTGCGCCAGAGCGTCTGCCGGAAACTCTCGCCGTCGCGCGCCGATCGTTGCATCGGATCGGCCGGATCGGCGCCGGGGAAGCTGGCGAACAGGCCGTTAGCGCCGGGATAGGTGCCGAAATAATGGTCGAACGACCGGTTCTCCTGGAACAGGATGAACACGTAACGGACATGCTGGCGGAGCAGCGCGAGTTTCGCGGCCGGATCCAGCTTCGTCATGCGCTGCGGGTCGCGTGCAAAAGCCTGCCCGGCGCTGTTGACGGAGAGGGCGAGTGTCAACGGCGATGCGTCCGCGGAACCGAAGGCGAGGCAGCAGGCGAGGGCAAAATGGATGCGCACCCGCAATCCATAGCAATCGTGCGCGCTCCGAACCAGTTCCGGCCGGGACCAATGCGGGGAGCAGCCGCCGCCCTTGCCCTGGCCTTTTTCGCCCGGCTGAGCACATCCTGGCGCATGTCCGACACGCCGCGACGCCACCGCGCCCGCTGGGTGAGCCCGCTCATGCGCCGGGTGCTGCTGGTGAATTTTGTCCCGCTGCTGCTGCTGCTCGGCGCGGTGCTCTATCTGGACCAATACCAGGACGGCCTGCTGGAAGCGGAGGTGGCGGCCCTGCGCGAGCAGGCGCGCATCTACGCCGGCGCGCTCGGCGAAAGTGCGGTGCGGGTAACCGACCCCAACAACCCGGTGCTGGTGCCCGACCTCGCGCGGCCGCTGCTGCGCCGCTTGACCGACCCGACGCCCAACGCCGGCGCCAAGATCTACGCACCCGACGGCACGCTGATCGCCGACAGCCGGGTCCGCATGGGGGCGGGCGGCGCGGTCAGCACCGAGCCGCTGCCCGTGGCGGCGCCGCGTGGCCCGGTGGTGGGCCTGGTCGGGCGCGTTTACGACGCGGTGCTGGCGCTGCTGCCGCACAACCAGTCCACCAATGTGGAACTCAGTCCGAACGCCGCCGGCCCGGACTGGCAGCCGGACGTGCGGCAGGAACTGCGCCTGACCAGCAGCAACGACAGCCACGAGATGCCGCCCTACATCCGGCGCACGCAGGAAAACCAGTTGCTGGTGACGGTGACCGAACCGGTGGAGCGCGACCGCCACACCGTCGGCATCGTGCTGCTGACCCGCGACGCGGTGGAGGTGGATAACAGCCTGTTCGCGGTGCGCATCTCGATCCTGGGGCTGTTCCTCAGCGCGCTGATCCTGACCGTGCTGCTGTCCTGGTACCTGTCCCTCACGCTCGCCCGGCCGATTCTGCTGCTGGCCGATGCGGCACGGAACATGCGCGAGGGCCATGGGCGGACCGGCGCGGTGCCGGCGCCGCTGTTGCGCCGCCGCGACGAGATCGGCGAGCTGGGCCTCGCATTGTCCGACTCGGCGACCGCGCTGTGGGGCCGGATGGATGCGATCGAACGCTTTGCCGCCGATGTCGCGCACGAGATCAAGAACCCGCTCAGCTCGATCCGCAGCGCCATCGACACGCTGAAGCGGGTGCGCGAGACGTCGCAGCAGACCCGCCTGCTCGCCATCATCCAGGACGACGTGGTACGGCTGGACCGCCTGATCAGCGACATCAGCGATGCCAGCCGGGTCGACGCGGAATTGTCGCGCACCGCCACCGAACGCGTCGATGTCGTGCCGATCATGGCCGCCCTGGGCGAGATCGCGGACGCCACCCGCCGCGAGGGCGAGCCGCATCTGGTGGTGGAATTGCCGCCGCAGGGCGAGCTGCCGGTCCAGGCGGTGGAGGGCCGGCTGGTGCAGGTCCTGCGCAACCTGATCGGCAACGCGCAGAGCTTTTCGCCGGCCGGCGGCACCATCGCGTTGCGCGGGCGCGAAACCGGCGGGATGGTCGAGTTGTCGGTCGAGGACGAGGGGCCGGGCATCCCCGACGGCAACCTGGAACACGTGTTCGACCGCTTCTATTCCGAGCGCCCATCGGGCGAACTGTTCGGCAAGCATTCCGGCCTGGGCTTGTCGATCAGCCGGCAGATCGTGGAAGCACTCCACGGCCGCATCAGCGCCGAGAACCGCCGCGACAGCACCGGCCACATCATGGGCGCGCGCTTCGTGGTGCGCCTGCCAAAAGCATGAGTTGACGATGCATCTTCGATGGCGGGGCGCTGCGCATCTTCGATAACGGGG
>CAZZWO010000232.1:0-4700 GCA_964657885.1 uncultured Acetobacteraceae bacterium
CGCTCGGTTTCGATCCGGAACCCTTGCCGGTGCTGTGGGGGCAGGAGGCGCTGGAGGTTACGCGTTGGGGGACTTTGAAGGTGAATCATACGTCGTTTCAGACGAGCTTGCCTGGGGTGTTTGCGGCGGGGGATATCGTGCGGGGGGCTAGCTTGGTCGTGTGGGCAATACGTGACGGGCGGGATGCGGCGGCGCGGATACATGCGTATCTGCAGCCGACGGCGCGGGCGGCCGTGTTGATGGCTGCGGAGTGAGCGGCGTCGTGAGCAGACGCCGTTGGCCGGTTGTGATTGCCGCCGCCTGCTTCCTGGCGTTCGGAGCGCACGCCCGTACTGACGACCCGCAGCATTATCAGGCCGCATTGGCGGCAGTCGAAGCGATGAATACGAGTTCCTCGGGACCGGCAGCCGAGGCAAGCGTCCGCCAAATGTTTATGAAACGAGCTATGCAGAGCGGAAAGATATCGAACGAAGTTGCTGAAGCGCGTTTTAAGTCGATCCTGCCTGATCTGCAGGCGCACCGAGACGCCAGTATGAAGGCGGAAGCTCGGATATATTCAGACCATTTTTCGACTCCCGAGCTCGACGAGATCACGCATTTCTACAGGTCGTTCTACACATCGCGGGTTGGCCAAAAGCTGATTGCGGAACAAACAACGATCAATGCAGAGGTTGAAGCGGCATCAGCACCGCTGATGCGGGATTTTGTTGCCCACCTCTGGGCCAGCGCGGACGCACAGTCGGACCGGGAATTACATCCGTCAGGAAATGCGCAATGAACGACTTCCCCGCAGACTGGCACGCCAACATCGCCCGACTCGAACACACCTACTCCCCCGCCCAGGAGCACGATGCCTGCGGCGTCGGCCTCATCGCATCCCTGGACGGCAAACCCCGCCGCGCCATAGTGCAAGCCGGCATAGACGCGCTCAGCGCGCTGTGGCACCGCGGGGCGGTAGATGCCGACGGCAAGACCGGCGACGGCGCCGGCATACACATAGAAATTCCGCAGGACTTTTTCGCCGAAGCCATCGAGCGCGGCGGCGAACGCGCCCAGGACGGCCAGATCGCCGTCGGCATGGTGTTCCTGCCGAAAACCGATTTTTCGGCGCAGGAACGCTGCCGGCAGATCGTGGAAACCGAGATCCTGAATTTCGGCTACCAGATCTATGGCTGGCGGCAAGTGCCGATCGACGTGAGCGTGATCGGCGAAAAAGCCAACGCCACGCGGCCGGAAATCGAACAGATCATGGTGCGGAACAGCCGGCGCAGCGATCCCGCTGTGTTCGAGCGCGACCTGTACGTGATCCGCCGGCGCATCGAGAAATCCGCCATCGCCGCACAGATTCCGGAATTGTACATCTGCTCGCTGTCGTGCCGGTCGATCATCTACAAAGGGATGTTCCTGGCCGAGCATCTGGCCGCGTTCTACCCCGACCTGCTGGATGAACGCTTCGTCAGCCGGTTCGCGATCTACCACCAGCGTTATTCCACCAACACCTTTCCCACCTGGCGCTTGGCGCAGCCGTTCCGCACGCTGGCGCATAACGGCGAGATCAACACGGTCTCCGGCAACACGAATTGGATGAAAAGCCACGAGACACGGCTCGCGGCCGGTGAACTCGATGCCTATATCGACGACATCAAGCCGGTGATCCAGGCGAGCGGGTCCGACACTGCCGTGCTCGACAATGTGTTCGAGCTGCTTATCCACGCCGGCCGCGACGCGCCGATGGCGAAGGCGCTGATGATCCCGGCAAGCATCGGCAACGACGCGACCATGAAGCCGGCACATGTCGATATGTTCCAATATTGCAACGCGGTAATGGAGCCGTGGGACGGGCCGGCCGCTGTATGCGCCACCGACGGGCGTTGGGCGATCGCAGGGCTCGATCGTAACGGCCTGCGGCCGCTGCGCTACTCCGTCACCACCGGCGGCATGCTGATCCTCGGATCGGAAACCGGCATGGTGGCGCTGGAGGAAAGCGAGATCGTCGAAAAGGGACGCATCGGTCCCGGCGAGATGATCGGCGTCGATCTCGACACCGGCCGCTTCCTCAAGGACGAGGCGATCAACGACATGCTGGCCGCGCGCCACCCCTATGGGGCCTGGACCGCGCGGGTGAAGAAGATCGACCACATCGTCAAGACCGACGCGGCCGAACCCGTCTATTTCCAGGGGGAAACGCTCCGCCGCCGTCAGCTCGCGGTTGGCATGACTCTCGAGGAGCTCGAGACGATCCTGCACCCGATGGTGGAAGATGCGGTCGAAGCGACCGGCAGCATGGGCGACGACACGCCGATTGCCGTGCTGTCGGAACAGTATCGCGGCCTGCACCACTATTTCCGGCAGAACTTCGCGCAGGTGACGAACCCGCCGATCGACAGCCTGCGCGAAACCCGTGTGATGAGCTTGAAGACACGGCTCGGCAACCTCGGCAACGTGCTCGACCAGGACGCCACCCAATGCGACCTGCTGCAGCTCGAAACACCGGTTCTGAGCAACGCCGAGTTCGAAGCGATGCTGCGCACGATGGGCGCCGCGGCAATCGTCGTCGATTGCACGTTCCCGGTCGAGGAGGGCGAGGCGGGGCTGCGTCAGGCGATCCTGCGGGTGCGCCGCGAGGCGGAAGAGGGCGTGCGCGAAGGCTGCACCCATGTCGTGCTGACCGACGAGCATCAATGCGCCACGCGCGTGCCGATCCCGATGATCCTGGCCACCGGCGCGGTCCACACGCATCTGGTGAAATCCAGCCTGCGCACCTTCACCAGCTTGAATGTCCGCGCCGCCGAATGCATGGACGTGCACAACTTCGCTGTGCTGATCGGCGTCGGCGCCACCACGGTCAACGCCTACCTCGCGCAGGAGAGCATCGCCGACCGTCACCGGCGCGGCCTGTTCGGGCAATTATCGCTGAAGGACGCTGTCGGGCGCTACAAGAAGGCGATCGACAAGGGGCTGCTCAAGACGATGTCCAAAATGGGCATCTCGGTGATCTCGTCCTATCGCGGCGGCTATAATTTCGAGGCGATCGGGTTATCGCGCGCGCTGGTCGGCGAGTTCTTCCCCGGCATGCAGTCGCGCATCTCGGGCATCGGGCTGTCGGGCATCGCGCGCCGCCTGCTGTCGTTGCACCGCGCCGCCTGGAATGCGGAGTTCGTGACCCTGCCTGTCGGCGGCCAGTACAAGCTTCGCCGCCGCGGCGAGACGCACGCCTTCGATGGCGGGCTGATCCACATGTTGCAGACCGCTGTCGCGACAGACAGCTACCAGGTCTATCGGCGTTATGCCGAGGGCGTTCGCCGGATGCCGCCGGTGGCGTTGCGCGACCTGCTGGATTTCCGCCGCGAGCGGGTGACGCCGATCTCCGTCGATGACGTGGAAAGCATCACCGAAATCCGCAAGCGCCTGCTCTCACCTGGCATCTCGCTCGGTGCACTCAGCCCCGAAGCGCACGAGACACTGTCCATCGCGATGAACCGCATCGGCGCACGGTCGGATAGTGGCGAAGGCGGCGAGGACCCGTCGCGTGCCAGGCCACGCGCCAACGGCGACAACGCATCGTCGGCAATCAAGCAGATAGCGTCAGGCAGGTTTGGTGTCACGGCGGAATACCTGAACGCCTGCCGCGAGATCGAGATCAAGATGGCGCAGGGCGCCAAACCCGGCGAGGGCGGGCAGTTGCCCGGCTTCAAGGTGACGTCGCTGATCGCGAAACTGCGCCACTCGACACCGGGCGTCACGCTGATCAGTCCACCGCCGCACCACGATATCTACTCGATCGAGGACCTCGCCCAGCTCATCTACGACCTGAAGCAGATCAACCCGGATGCAACGGTCTGCGTAAAGCTGGTGGCCCGCTCAGGCATCGGCACGATCGCGGCGGGTGTGGCCAAGGCAAAGGCCGACGCCATCCTGATCAGCGGCCATGTCGGCGGCACCGGCGCCTCGCCGCAGACATCGGTGAAATATGCCGGCCTGCCATGGGAAATGGGGCTGTCGGAAGCGCACCAGGTGCTGATGCTGAATCGCCTGCGTCACCGGGTGAAATTGCGTGCCGATGGCGGCATCAAGACCGGCCGCGACGTAGTCATCGCCGCCATGCTCGGCGCCGAGGAGTTCGGCATCGGCACCGCATCGCTGGTTGCCATGGGCTGCATCATGGTGCGCCAATGCCACTCCAACACCTGCCCGGTCGGCGTCTGCACACAGGACGAGGACCTGCGGAAGAAGTTCGAAGGTTCGCCCGAGAAGGTCATCAACCTGTTCAGCTTCATCGCCGAGGATGTGCGGGGCCTGCTCGCCGAACTCGGCTTCCGCAAGCTTGAAGACATCATCGGCCGCAGCGACCTGCTGGCCCAGGTGAGCCGCGGCTCCGACCTGCTGGACGACCTCGATCTCAACCCTATTCTCGCGCAGGCGGATGCCGGCCCGCATGCAAAGTTCTGCACGCGCGAGGGCCGAAACGAAGTGCCCGAAACCCTCGATGCGCAGATGATCGCCGACGCGCAGGCATTGTTCGATCGTGGCGAAAAGATGCAGCTGCAATACGGCATCCGTAACACGCACCGCGCCATCGGCACCAAGCTCAGCTCACGCATCGTGCGCCAGTTCGGCATGACCGGTCTGGCGCCAGGCCATATCACGGCGCGGCTGCGCGGCAGCGCCGGCCAGTCGCTCGGTGCGTTCGCGGTTCAGGG
>CAZZWO010000233.1:0-4667 GCA_964657885.1 uncultured Acetobacteraceae bacterium
TGTAGTTGTCCTGGGCCGCGGGCAGGCCGGGCAAAGTGGGCAGGCCCGGCGAGTAGGGCAGCCCTGGGGAAGCGGGCAGCCCGGGCACGCTGGATGCGGTCGATGTCGCGGGTGTCGTGTTCGGCGCGACGCTCGCCCGCTCGGGCAGGGCCGCGGCACCCAGCCCGACTGCAACGATGAGCATACAAGGCCGCACGGTTCGGCTGGCCGGGCACATGGCGCGTTCTCCGTCGCCATCATGACGGCCGAACCCGGGCGGAGGCCAGTGCGGATTTGTTACAGGGGTGAGCGTTTCAGGCGCCGGTGAACCGCGCCTCGCGTTTCTCCAGGAATGCCGCGATCCCCTCCTGGAAATCGGTGCTGCCGCCGGCTTCGCGTTGCAGCATCCGCTCCCTCGCGAGCTGGTCCTCCCAGCCGGACGACAGCGCCGCCCAGGCCGCATGGCGGATCAGCCCGAGCGCGCGGGTCGGGCCGGCGGCAAGCGAGGCGGCAAGCTTTGCGGCGGTATTCTCCACCTCGTCGTCCGGCACCACGCGGTTGACCAGGCCCCAGGCCAGCGCCGTCGGCGCGGGCAGCCGCTCGCCCAGCAGCATCAGCTCCATCGCACGCACCCGGCCGACCGTGTGGGCCAGCAGCATTGCCGAGCCGCCATCCGGCACCAGGCCGATGCGCCGGAACGCCTGCAGGAAATACGCGCTCTCGCCCGCCACGATCATGTCGCAAGCCAGCGCGATCGAGGCGCCGATGCCGGCTGCCGCCCCGCGCACCGCCGAAATGATCGGCACCGGGCAGTCCTTGATCGCCCGCATCAACGGGTTGAACGAGGTTTCGAGGCGCGCTCCGGCATCGAAATCACCGGCGGCCGGTTCCGCACGGGCCAGGTTCGCGCCGGCGCAGAAAGCGCGCGGGTGGCCAGCCAGGACCACGGCGCGCGCGGTCTTGCCGGCCGCCTGCAAAAGCCGCGTCAGCGCCTCGGCCATTTCGCCGTCGATCGCGTTCATCGCTGCAGGATTGTCCAGCCGCAGCGTCATAACGTCACCCTGCTGCTCGGCGAGGATAGGGGTGCCTTGTGTCTGGTCGTCGATGCTCGGCGTATTCATTGGCGTTCCCCCCACCCCGCTCCAACTGGCCTTGAAAGCGGCCCTTGATGGCGGCAGGGGAGCTTGTAGCATCGGATCAAGTCAAGCCGCGCTCGGCGGAGTACCAGCCGAAGCCGCGTTCCCCCGAACAACGCTGGAGAGTTCATGACACGGACCGCCGTTCGCCTCGCCGTCTCGCCCGCCATCCTGGTCCTGCTTGCGGGCATGCCGGCCGCCGCGCGGACGCTGACGCCGCACGATCTGGTCATGCTCGACCGGGTGTCGGATCCGCATCTGTCGCCGGACGGCAAGCTGGTCGCCTACGATGTGCGCAGCACGGATTTCGCGGCCAACAAGGGCGTGCACGCAATCTGGCTGGCCTGTGTGTCGTGCCAGGACCAGCCCTGGCGGCTGGCGGCATCGGACGGCGGCGCCACCGCACCCCGGTTTTCTCCGGATGGCCGCTCGGTGTATTTCCTGTCGCACCGGTCCGGCGGCAACCAGCTTTGGCGCACCGACATCGCGTCCAGCCATGCCGGCGCGGCACCCGTCCAGGTCACGCATCTGCCGCTCGATATCGGCAATTACCGCCTGACGCCGGATGGCCGCACGGTGGTGTTATCGATGGCGGTGTTCCCCGATTGCGACACGCCCGCCTGCACCAGGCAGCGCCTGGATGCCAAGGACGCACGCAAGAGCACCGGCGTGCTGTACGACCATCTGTTCGTCCGTCATTGGGACGAGTGGGCCGACGGCACGCGCAACCAGCTTTGGGCGCTGAAGCTTGACGCACAGGGTGCCCCGGCTGGCGAGGCGCGGCCGCTGATGCGCGGCTTCGATGGCGACGTGCCCAACAAGCCGTTCGGCGGTGACGACGATTTCGCCATCTCGCCCGATTCCGCAACGTTGGTGTTCTCCGCGCGAATGGCCGGCCGCACCGAACCGTGGAGCACGAATTTCGACCTGTTCCAGGTGAAGCTGGACGGCAGCGAGCCGCCGGCCGACCTGACCGCGGCCAATCCTGCATGGGATGGCGCGCCGCTGTTCTCGCCCGACGGAAAGATGCTGGCCTACAAGGCGATGCGCCGGCCCGGCTTCGAAGCCGACCGCTTCGGCATCATGCTGCGCGACGTGGCGACCGGCGCCATCCACGAACTGGCGCCTGGGTGGGACCATTCGGCGGACAGCATCCGGTGGGCGGCCGACGGACAGAGCCTGTATGTGACCGCCGCCGATACCGGACGTCAGTTGCTGTTCTCGCTCGATGCGAAGACCGGCGCCGCCACCAGGCTGACCGATGATGGCCACGTGTCCGAGCTGGATGTGGCCGGCGGCGCCGTCGTTTATGCGCGGGACAGCCTGGCTGGCCCCGCCGAACTATATCGTTTGTCCAAGACCGGTGCCGTTCAGCTGACGCACGCCGACGCGGCGCTTAAGGATGTCAGCCTCGCCCGTTACGAGCAGTTCAGCTTTCCCGGCTGGAACAACGAGACGGTGCATGGCTACGTGATGCCGCCGGCTGGTGCCGAGCCGGGGAAATCCTACCCGGTCGCGTTCCTGATCCATGGTGGGCCGCAGGGCAGCTTCGGCGATAGCTGGAGTTACCGCTGGAACCCGCAGACTTACGCCGCGGCGGGCTATGCCGCCGTGTTCATCGATTTCCACGGCTCGACCGGCTACGGGCAGGCATTCACCGATGCCATCAGCGCGCACTGGGGCGACCGCCCGCTGGTCGACCTGCAGGCCGGGTGGCATGCGGCACTCGACAAGTTCAAATACCTGGACGGCAGCCGAGCCTGTGCCCTCGGCGCCTCGTATGGCGGCTTCATGGTGTATTGGATCGAAGGCGTGTGGGGTGCGCCCTGGCGCTGCCTGGTCGATCATGATGGCGTCTTCGACAACCGCATGATGGGCTACTCGACCGAGGAGCTATGGTTCTCGGAGTGGGAGAACGGCCACGCGACGCCGTGGGAAAAGCCCGACAACTACGAGCGCTTCAACCCTATCGACCATGTGGCGGACTGGCGGGTGCCGATGCTGGTGGTGCACAGCGCGCACGACTACCGCATTCCTTTGGAACAGGGACTGGCCGCGTTCACCGCCTTGCAGCGCCGCGACGTGCCGAGCGAGTTCCTGACCTTCCCCGACGAGAACCACTGGGTTCTGAAGCCGCAGAACTCGGAACTATGGCAGGCGACGGTGCTCGCCTGGCTGGCGCGCTGGACGAAATGAGCCAGGTAGGGGCGCGTCAGGCGGGTGGGAAACTGCCCTCGAAGGCGAAGCTGCCGACCGGGTTGCGGCCGTTCGGCGCCTCCGTGCCCTCCGCGCCCTCCGGCAACACGCGGCGCTTCCCGATCGCGATGGCGGCCTCGATGCGGTAACCTTCGGGCACATGGAGCTCGGCCGCCGCGCGTGGCATGTCGAAGCCGACCATTGCGTGGGCGTGCCAGCCCAGCGCGGTAGCCTGCAACGCGAGGCTCTGCCACCCGGCACCCGCGTCGAAAGAATGGCTGTGGCTGGGCATTTCGGTGCCGCGCGGGGCCATCATGACCTTCGACACGGCCACGATCAGGACCGCCGCGTCCTTAGCCCAGGACTGGTTGAACGCGACGAGGAGGTTGAAGATGCGATCCCAAGCCGGCGTGTCCCGCTTGGCGTAGATGAAGCGCCATGGCTGCGAATTGTAGCTGCTCGGCGCCCAGCGTGCTGCTTCGAAGATGCTCATCAGCGTCGCATCGTCCATCGGCGCCCCGGTGAAAGCGCGTGGCGACCAGCGCTCCAGGAAAATACGTTCGATCGGGTGGTCCGCGGTGCGTCCGTCGAAGCTGGTCATTCGTTACACCTCATGAAGCGGCAGTGATGTTGGGGGGCGGGGCGAGGCGGGCAAGGTTGCCCAGATCGGCGCGCGTCGGCCACACCAGGCAGTTTCGACGCCGTTTGCGGGCGGCGCCGGACAGTAGCGGCGGGAACAGGAACGGTTGATCGGCATGGATACGGAGCAAGGTCACGAGGCGAGCCGGTCTGTTCCGGATGCGGACAAGCGGATCGGCGAACTTGAGAAACTGGTTTCCAGTGTCCGGCACGATGTGAATGGGGCGCTGACGCCCGCGCTGATGGTGGCTGACCGTCTGCGGTCCAGCACCGATCCGCAGGTCAGGCGCGCCGGCGAGAAGATCGGCGAGTCGATCCTGCGGGTGACCAAGATCCTGAAGGCCACGCGCGACACCGTTCCGCCAATGCGCAGCCGCACCGGCTGACCGCCGGCGCACCAGGTTCAGGCGGCGCCGGCGGCTCGCTGGAACGCGGCGGAACCCTCGGTATCCAGCGCCGCAAATTCTTCGTCGGTCAGGTCGATGGTGGCGCCGCCGAGGTTTTCCTCCAGATGCGCGACATTCGACGTGCCGGGGATCGGCAGCATGACGCGGCTCCGCTTCAACACCCAGGCCAGCGCGACCTGGCTGAACGTCGCGTGCTTCGACTGGGCAACGCTGTCCAGGATCGAGCCCGGCTTTGCGAGGGCGCCCGAGGCGAGCGGAAACCATGGGATGAAGCCGATGCCCTCGGCCTCGCAGTATTGCAGCACCTTTT
>CAZZWO010000234.1:0-4611 GCA_964657885.1 uncultured Acetobacteraceae bacterium
ACCGTCCCGGCCAGGCCGTCGGTGGCGCACGCCTCACCCGCGAAGACGAGGCGGCCGTCCCACAAAGGTTCGGCGAGCACCGCCCGCGCGCCGGCGCATCCCGGCCTTGCATAGGCGTAGGAGCCGAGGAACGCCGGGTCCTCGCCCCAGGTGGTGGCAAGCATGTCCGGGCCGAACAGGCCGCCGATGTCGCGGCCGAAGGTGGCGGCGAGTTCGGCGCGCATGAACGCGGCCGCCTCGGCTGGGCGGCCGGCTAGCGACCACGCCGCGCGGCCGCCGACGAACCCCACGGCGAGGTCGGCCGGCACGCCGTCCTGCGGCGCCCAGAAGATGGTGGAGAGGAACGCGGCACCGCGTTCGGGCAGCCGCCGGAACACGCCGCTGGAAGGTTTCAGCCCGAGCCGCCCGGGTCCGTTCGCCCGCAGCACGATCTTGCTGAGCAGGCCCATCGGCAGGCCGTCGAGCGCCGCGAGTTTTTCCTGCGGCAGCGCCGGCGAGAACGCGATCGCGCCGTCTCGCAGCACGCCTGTGGAGACGGTCAGGATGGCCGCTCCGGCCCGCAGGGTGCCGCCGGTGGTGGCGACGCTTACGCCGCCCGCTGCGGCTTCGACTCCGGTCACCCGGACGCCGAAGCGCACGCCGCCGGGACCTGGATCGAGGCAGGCGGCCACCAGCGCGCCGAGGCCGCCAGGGGCCACGTAGTTCTCGCCCTGCAGCACGTTCGCGTGCCAATCGTGCAGGCTGAGGTCATGTGCGTCGCCGGCAGCGATGATCGCACCCTCCCAGGCTTCGATGGTCGGCGTCCAGGGGTTGGCGGCAACCGGGGATGCGGCGTCCTCCAGGCTACAATCGGGGCCGGCCAGGCGGGCGGCCACGGCGTCGTGCCATGCCGCCTCGGCTTCTTCGTAGCCGGCGCCCTCGTACGGCGTGCCCGGCGGGTCCATGACCAGCGCGCGGTCGTCCCACGGCGTGTCGGGGCCCGCCGCGATGCCCTTGGCGCGGGCGAGCGGGACCAGTGGGTTGCGGTGCGCCGCGTGCAGCCACTGGGCGCCATGATCGAAGCGGGCGCCACCCAGCGCCGCCGGATGATCGGTGAAGGCGCGTCCGCCGATGCGGCTGCCGGCTTCAAGTAACGCGACCCGCAGGCCAGCGGAGCGGAGGCGTGCGGCGGCGGCCAGGCCGGCTGCCCCTGCCCCCACGACGGCCACATCGACATCCGCGCTGGCCGAAGCCAGCCGGCTCAAGCCGCCATCGCCTTCACGCGCTGCCGGCGATCACTGGGTGGGCACCTTCGGTCCGCTATCCAGCGGCCTGGCCGGCAACTTCCCGGAAGGAGCTTTTCCGCCGGGAACCGCCGGGCCGGACACCGGGGACGGCAACGTGAGGATGCTGCGGCCCACCCCGCTGGTGCCCTTGTTCAGCAGAGCGAGGCTGAGCGAGATGGTGAAGAACAGCGCCGCAAGGATGGCGGTGGTCCGCGTCAGCAGGTTGGCGGTGCCACGGCCGCTCATGAACGCGCCCATGCCCTGCGTGGTGCCGATCCCGAGGCCGCCGCCCTCGCTGCGCTGGATCAGCACGACGCCGATCATCGCCAGGGTGACAAACAGGTGCAGCACCCGCAGCACGGGGGTCAGGGTGGTGAGGGCGTTCATGACAGGCCGGGAGAACCTAACGGGAAGGGTCGGCTTCTACAGAACCGCCCCAACTTTGGAAAGCTGAGGCTTCGGAAGCCGGGCTTTGGAGGCTGGAGCGCCGACAGCAGCCGCGGCCAGCTAATACAGCGTCTGGAACTGGCCGTTGTTGACCTGCCATTGCGCGTTGTTGACGCCGGCGCCGACGTTGCCGCTGTTGTCGACCGCCGCCGGGATGCTCACCAGCTGCGGGTAGGCCGCTTCGTTCACCAGTTGCAGCCCGATCGCGCTGTTCGACAGGGCGCCCGGCATGAACTGGACACCATTGGCGAGGTTGGTGAACAGGCATCCGGCCACCTGGCACAGTGCGCCGCCGAGGTTGATGCCGAACACGTTGCCCGACCCGCCGCCGGAGGGATAAGGCCCCTCGACGATCAGGTTGTTCATCCGCACGCCGACGCAGTTCTCCAGCGAGACCACCGCCGGCGCGTTGGCGTTGATGCAGCGGAAATGGGTGTCCGATATGTATCCCTGGCTGACCTGCTGCAGATCGGCCGCCAGCACCGACGTGTTGAACTCGCCGCCTTCGATATACAGGCCGAGTATGTTCGTGCCGCTTGTGTTCTGGAAATTGCAGGTGAACCCGACCCCGGTGATCAGCAGCGGGCGGGTGATCCTGACCCCCTGCGAGTAGCTGGCGATGACGAAGCCGTAGCGCGGTCCGTCGGCAATGCAGTCGAGGAACCAGTTGTCCACGTTGTTGACGCCGCCGAGCTCGATGAAGGTGCCGGACTGGAACGGCCCGAACATCCGCACATTCGAAAAGCGGCTCTTCCAGATGTTCCGCAGCGACAGGCCGAGCGCGATGTTGCAGCCATTGGCGCTGTTCACGTCGGCGGCGCCGATGTTGAGGTCCTCGATGGAGCAATACTGGTAGCCGGTCTCATTCACCGAAGGCGGGTAGGCGACCGAGACCGCACCGGCAGCGGCGGCGCCGCTCGGCGGACCGGCGATGGTGATGCCGCAGAGCTGGAACGGCGTCGCGGCGGGATAGACCTGCGTAAGCCCGACGAAGCTGATCGCGGTTCCGGTGTGGTTCATCACCAGCACCGATGCCGCGCTGCCGTCACCCAGCAGGCAGAGCGGCTTGTTGGCGAACACCAGCGGGCTGTCCAGGAGGTACAGGCCTCCGGGTACGAAAATGGTGCCGCCGGTGTTCGGCAGTTGCCGGAACGCACTTGCGAAGGCGCGGCTGGAATCCGTGCGGCCGGTTGGGTCGGCGCCGCATTTCACCACGTTGCGATGCGCCTCGCTCGATGACGAGGACGCAGCGGCGGGCCGTGCGCTCAAGGCCACACCGGCGGCAAGCCCGATGCCGCCGGCGAACATGCGCCTCCGCTGGAACGGCGTGCGGGGCGGCGATGAAACGTCGAGCTGCTCGTCGTCGCCATAAACCGGCCCGTCACCAGTCACGAGGCGTGTCCGCCGGCCGCCGCGGGCAATGCCCTGGCCAACCTGGCAATGGCCAAAAAGCTTTCGGCGGACAGCGAGGCGCCGCCGACGAGCGCGCCGCCAACCTCGTCCGCCGCCAGAAGCTCGGCCGCGTTGTCCGGCTTGACCGAGCCGCCATAGAGGATGCGCAAGCCGCTTCCGGCCTTGCCGAGCCTTTGTTGCAGGGCGCTCCGGATGTGCCGGTGCACCGCTTCGACATCACGGACGGTGGCTGTGCGCCCGGTGCCGATCGCCCAGATCGGCTCGTAGGCGACCACGCCCGTGAAACCATCCGGCAGGCTGCCGGCGATCTGCTGCCCGACGACCTCCATCTCGCGTCCTGCATCGCGTTCGGCCTCGGTCTCGCCGATACAAACGACCGGCAGCAGCCCGGCGCGGGTGGCGGCCCCGACCTTCGCGCGCACCTGGGCGTCGGTCTCGCCGTGGTTCTGGCGCCGCTCGGAATGGCCGAGAATCACCGCGGTGCAGCCGGCATCGGCCAGCATTTCCGCCGAAATGTCGCCGGTATGCGCACCGCAGGCCTCGGCGTGGCAGTCCTGGCCGCCGACCGCGATGCCGCTCCCGGCGAGCAGCTCCGACACCTGGGCAACCACGGTTGCGGGCGGGCAGACCAGCAGGTCGCAGTGCAACCCGCCAGCGCCTGCCCTGATCGCCGCCGCCAGATTTTTGCCCTCGGTCGCGAGCCCGTTCATTTTCCAATTCCCCGCGACCAGTTGCAGCATGAAGCCCCCGCCATGTCCGGAAGGTTCTAGGGACGAGTTGTATGCGGGGTCCAGGGCCAACCCTTAGACGCGCCGGAACCCAGCCCTGCCGGAGCTGGGCGGTGCCGGGCGAAGCCGCAAGCCGCAGAACGGTGAGCGAACCGGACGGGGGTGGAAGCGGCGGCGCGGCGTCCGTATGGTGCGGGCTTCCACGTCCGGACGCCATCGAATGCTTTCCGCCTTCCGCAAATTCGCCAACACCTGGCCCGCGCGGATCTTCTTCCTCGTCCTGGTTGCCAGCTTCGCGAGCTGGGGCATCGCCGACGTGGTGCGCAACATCGGCGCCGGCAGCAATGCGGTGGCGACCGTGCAGGGCCACGACATCACGCCGCAGCAATTCATGTCCGAGTACCAGATCACCCTGCGCCGGACCGCCGAACGGCTGCCGGACCCGTCGCAGATCCCGGCCGCCCTGCGCGAGCAGATCGCCCGCCAGACGCTGGAGCGCCTGGTGACGCAGCAGGCGCTGGCAGGCGAAATCCGCCGGATGGGCGTCGCGGTCCCCGACGAGCAGGTGCGCCAGACGGTGTTCGCGATGCCGGATTTCCAGGGCGCCGACGGCAAGTTCCAGCGGCCGATGCTGCTGCAGGCGCTGTCGAGCAACAACATGAGCGAGGCGCATTTTCTTGAGCTGGTGCGCCAGGACATCGCGCAGAACCAGCTTCTGCAGACGGTGTCGGCGTCTGCCGCGCCGTCCAACCTGCTGG
>CAZZWO010000235.1:0-4598 GCA_964657885.1 uncultured Acetobacteraceae bacterium
CATGCTGCGGTCGGGCGAACTGCTGCAGGATGTGCTGGTCTCGACCGGCCGGGCGGCCACCGGATTCGTCATCGGCGGCTCGCTGGGCTTCTGCTTCGGGCTGGCGGCGGGCATCAGCCGGCTGGCGGAAAACCTGTTCGACGGCGCGCTGCAGATGCTGCGCATGGTGCCGCATCTGGCGCTGATCCCGCTGGTGATCGTGTGGTTCGGCATCGGCGAGTCGGCGAAAGTGTTCCTCGTCGCGTGCGGCGTGTTCTTCCCGATCTACTACAACACCTACCACGGCATCCGGACGATCGATGCCGGCCTGCTGGAAATGGCGCGCATCCAGGGGCTGCGCGGCCCGGCGCTGTTTCGCGAAGTGATCCTGCCGGGCGCCCTGCCGTCGATCCTGGTCGGCGTCCGCTACGCGCTCGGGATCATGTGGCTGACCCTGATCGTCGCCGAAACGATCGCCGGCAATTCCGGCATCGGCTTCATGACGATGAATGCGCGCGAATTCATGCAGACCGACATCGTGGTGCTCGGCATCCTGCTCTACGCGGTGCTGGGCAAGCTGATCGACGTGGCCGCGCGGGCAATCGAAAAGGGGGCGCTCGCATGGCATCCATCGTTCAGCCGGGCCTGAACTTCTTCGCGCGCAACCTGCCGCGCCTGACAGCCGCGCCGCGCTCGCAGGTACCCGCATCGCATGGCGAACGGTCCCAGGCGCCGGTATCGGGCCTGCCGATCCGGGTGCAGGGGATCGGCAAGCAATTCGGCGGCCGCGCGGTGTTGCGCG
Organism: uncultured Acetobacteraceae bacterium; assembly: GCA_964657885.1. Lineage (GTDB taxonomy): Bacteria > Pseudomonadota > Alphaproteobacteria > Acetobacterales > Acetobacteraceae > BOG-908. Next base: position 782 of record CAZZWO010000235.1, read on the forward strand.
ACGTCAGCCTGACCATCCATCCGGGCCAGTTCATCGTCATCGTCGGCCGCAGCGGCTCGGGCAAGAGCACGCTGCTGCGTATCCTCGCGGGCCTCGACCTGCCGGACGAAGGCCAGGTCCAGCTCGGCGGCATGTCGCCGCAGGCCGCAGCGGACGGCGTGCGCATCATGTTCCAGGATGGCCGCCTGCTGCCCTGGCGCCGGGTGATCGACAACGTGACGCTGGGGCTGCCGTCGGCCGCGCGGCCCCGGGCGGAGGCGGCGCTCGCATCGGTGGGGCTGGCGGACCGTGCCGGTGATTGGCCGCGCGTGCTGTCCGGCGGGCAGCGGCAGCGTGTGGCTCTGGCGCGTGCGCTGGCGGCCGACCCGCAACTGATCCTGCTCGACGAGCCGCTCGGTGCGCTCGATGCACTCACCCGGCTCGAGATGCAGGCGCTGATCGAGAATTTGTGGCTGCGTGCCGGCTTCACCGCGGTCCTGGTCACCCACGACGTGGCCGAAGCCGCCCTGCTCGCCGACCGCATCCTGCTGATCGAGGATGGCGGCATTGCCCTCGACCTCGACGTGGACCTCCCGCGCCCACGCCGCGCCGGCGCCGCACTCGCCGAAATCGAAGCCCAGGTGCTGGGACGAATCCTGAACAAGTAGCTTACTCGCGGCGCATGCCGCCGATCAGCCAAGCAGACATACTGCACACGACGTCCGCTGCCGGTGAACCCGCCCGGGTTGCTCGGGTCGTTGCCGTCTATTTCGCGTTCTCGGCGGTCGTGCTGGCGCCGTTCCTGAGCGTCGGCATCCCCGGACTTGGCGACACGCTTAACCATCTCGCCAGGATGCACATCCTGGCGACGATAGGCCGTTCGCAGGAGCTGCAACGCTTCTACGAGGTGCATTGGACACCCATCCCCTATCTGGCGATGGATGCCGTCGTGCCGCTCCTGGCCCGCATCATGCCGGTCTATGCCGCCGGGAAGCTCTTCGTCGCCGCCTGCGTGTTGCTGCCGGTCGGGGGTACGGCAGCCCTCCATTTCGCCGTGCATCGGCGCGCCAGTCTGGTGCCGTGCGCTGCTTTTCTGGTCAGCACCAACGCGCTGCTGTCGTTCGGCTTCCTGAATTTCCTGTTCACCGCGGGCCTGGCGCTGTTGCTTTTCGCCGGCTGGATCGCCGCGGCCGACTGGTCGCGCTGGGTCCGTGCCGCGCTGTTCGCGCCCGGCGTATTGGTGCTGTATTTCGGGCACGCTTTCGGCTGCGCGGCGTATTGCCTCGCGGTTGCCGGTTTCGAGCTTGCATCCGCCATGCGGTCGGGTTTCAGGCCGCGCCTCGCCGTTGCGGCCGACCTCGGCGCCGCCTTCGTCCAGGCGGTGCCGGCCCTCTGTTTCGCAGCGACGCTCGATGTAAGCTCCGGCTATGTCGGGAAGCTGAACACCGAGTATGGGACCGCCGGCGACAAGCTGGCCGCGTTGTTCTCTCCATTCGAGTTCCTGCACGACGAGTGTCAGGGCGCGGTGCTTCTCGCCGCCGTGCTGCTGGCGGCCGCGTTGTCGCCTCGCCTGCGGCTGGCAAGCTCACTCTGGCCGGCGGCGCTGGTGCTGGCCCTGGCGGCCTGTGCCGTCCCGCACGTGTTGTCGAGCACCTGGGGCACCGATCTACGGCTGCCGCTGGTGACGGTACTCATTCTGATCGCCTGCGTCCGCGTCCGTGCAGGACCGGTGCTGCGCAGCGCAATGCTGGCGAGCCTGTTCGTGCTGACCGGCGTGAAATCCGCGGATGCCTGGCTTGCCATGCACCGGGCCGATGCGGAGTTCACCGACACACGGCACGTGTTAAGCCGGTTGCCTGCGGGCGCCAGGCTTCTGGTGGTCAGTCTGAACGGGCACGGCAGCGGGCACGAGCAGATCCCGATCAACACGCTTTGGCATCTGCCGCTGACCGCAGTGATCGATCGCGACGCTTTCGTCCCCACGCTGTTCACCGGCCTGACGACGGTCCGCGTCCGCCCGGAGTATCGCCTGTCCAGCACGCCGAACGGTCTGCCGATCTCGCCCGCCCAGCTACGTGAGGGTATGGCGCAGGGCGATGACGGCACGGCGCACGGTGACGGCCTGGGTGCCCGCTACTACCATTTCGGCTGGCCAGAAAAGTTCGACTATGTGCTGGTGCAGCGTCTGGGCGGCGATCCTGGGCCGTTGCCGGAAAACCTCGCACCCGTGGCAAGCAGCGGCGGGATGGACCTGTATCGGGTCGTCGCGCCGGCGAACGGGGCCAGCCCGGCGGGACCGCCCTAGCCGGCCGCCGGCAGCAGAGCCGTGCGGTAGGCCCTGGGGTGATCGGCGAGGAAATGCGCGGCTTTGAGGTCGTCGTCGCTGCCCTCGGCGGCGGGGCAGGCGGCACGGATGTCCAACGCTTTTTCGACAGGCAGCGGTGCGCGGGCCGCCCGCGATGCCGTCAGCGCGGTTTCCATATCGACCTTGCCCACCGCCAGATCGGCCAGCGCGCGCGTGGTCTGCTCGGGGCCGTCGCTGGTGCAAAGCTGCGGCAGTACGCCGAGCGACTGGATAGGCCAGCCTTTCGGGGCCAGCACGCGGCTCCACGTCACGTAGAGCTCGCCGCCGTCGGGCAGGCGGGTGATCGTCTGCACCAGACCCTTGCCGAGCGTGGCGCTGCCGACGACCACGCCGCGGCCGAGATCGGCGAGAGCGGCGGCCATGATCTCGGCGGCGCTGGCCGACCGTCCATCGACCAGGATGACGACCGGCAGCCCGTGCGTCAGGTCGCCGCCATCGATCCGCCAGTCATGCGTCGCCTCCGGGTCACGCCCCGCGGTGCTGGCGATGACGCCGTGGTCGGCCAGCAGGGCAACGCTGGTCACCGCCTGCCGCAGCAGGCCGCCCCGGTTGCCGCGCAGATCGACCGCAATGGCCGATGGCGGCGGCTTGGCGGACAGACCGGCTTCCATCGCTTCGCTCAGGCGCTCGGCGGTGTTGCTGGTAAAGCTGCTGATCCTGATCAGCAGCAGATTGCCGTCGCGCTCGGAGTACACGGTTTCGGGCGGGATATAGGCGAGCACCAGCGGCAAGGTGCGATCGCTGCCGTCCAGCCCCCGCACCCGCAACTGCACCGAGGTGCCCTCGGGGCCGGACAGCCAGGCGCGCACCCGGTCGAGCTGCCGGCCATGCGGGCGATGGCCGTCGACCGACAGGATGCGGTCGCCGACATGCACGCCGGCCTGCTGGCCCGGGCCATCGGGCACCAGGTCGCCTACCACCACGCCGTGATCGCGGATCACCAGCCCCAGCCCGGCGCCGGCATCCACCGACAGCTTGGTTCGCTCGGCTTCGGCGGGCGCGGGCGGCTCGTACCGGGAGTACGGGTCGAGATGGTTGAACATCTCATCGAAGAAACCCTGGATCAGCCCCTGGGTGCCGGCGGCGCGCAGGGTGGGCGAAACGGTGTAGGCAGCCGCCTCGACTTCCGCCGCGGCATGGCCCCAGCCGCCCGTGTCGTCGGCCACGGGCGCCAGGCGGTCGAACACCACCCTGGTCGCAAGCGCGAGTTGCAGGCGGTTGCCCCGAAGATTGGTGTTCAGCGCCGGATCGAGTGCCGTGATGCCGTGCAGGCCCCAGAGCGTCAAGTCCTGCGCGGTGACCGGGTCGAGGACGCGCGGGGCGGCAAAACCCAGGGCGGCGGCGAACACGCGCGAGGCGAGCGCCAGGTCGAAACCGACGCTGGGCGTGGCGAGAGCGTGTGCCGCCGTTGCAAAAAGGATGAAGGCGGCGATCAGCGCCCGCGTTTGTGCGCCGGCCGCCCAACCTTGCGCG
>CAZZWO010000236.1:0-4564 GCA_964657885.1 uncultured Acetobacteraceae bacterium
ATGATGAACTTCGCATGGAAGCAGCTCGGCCGGCTCGCACCCCTGCTGTCCTTCGCGGCAGCCCTGCTGCTGTGGCAGGCGGCCGTGCGGCTGTCCCAGGTGCCCGCTTATCTGGTGCCCGGCCCCATCGCGATCGGCCAGGCGTTCCTCGCCGACCCGTCCGGCCTGCTGCATGCGCTGCTCGCCACGTTGTCGGTGACGTTCGCGGCGCTGCTGCTGGCGACAGTGGCGGGCGTGGTGCTCGCCGCCCTGATGTCCGCCAGCCTGTGGGCCCGCGCCGCCCTGCAGCCGTGGACGGTGATCCTGCAGGTGACGCCGGTGGTTGCGGTGGCGCCGCTGATCATCGTGTGGATCGGCGACCCGTTCGCCTCGATGGTGGTCTGCGCAACGGTGGTTGCCTTCTTCCCGGTGTTCTCCAACACCGCGACCGGGCTGGCGGCAACCCCGCCCGAACTGCTCGACCTGTTTCGCCTGAACGGCGCCACCAAGCTGCAGGAGGTCTTCCGGGTCCGCCTGCCGGCCGCGGTACCCTACTTCCTCGCAGGGTTGCGGGTGTCGGGCGGGCTCGCTTTGGTCGGCGCAGTGGTCGCCGAGTTCGTGACCGGCGCCGGCGGCGTGGCATCGGGCCTGGCATTCCGCATCCTGGAATCCGGCTACCGGCTACAGACGGCCCGGATGTTCGCGGCCCTGGCGCTGCTGTCGATGGCCGGGCTCGCCATCAACGCGGTGCTCGGCTGGCTGAGCGGCTGGGCGTTGCGCCGCTATGGCTAGAGTGCCCCCGCCCGGACCTTCCCTAGCGGGCGCCGCCGCACTAGATCGGGCACATGTCGAAGCTCCAACGCTCTCTCTCCGAAGGCCAGCGCGCGTATGAGGCCAAGCGCGCTGCCAAGGCCGGCATGTCGCTCGAGAAATGGCTGGCCGAGAAAGACAAGCAGGCTGCCGAAGCCGCCCGCGCGGAAGCCCGGGCCCGCAAGGCAGCCGAGCAGAAGCCGGCCAAACCGCCTGGGCTGCTGAAGCGGCTGCTGGAGCGCGCCCACAAGCCGCTCTGAGGTGCTGGCGGTCCACGCCGACTGGAGCAAGCACGCCGCAAAACGCTGGATGACGGTGATCCGGCAAGATCCACGGGCAACCGGTCCAAGGTGGCACGTCGCGGCGCCCGAGCCGGTGGGGGACCCCGCGACACTTCTCGCCCGGCTGTCCGAATGGGCAAGGGGCGAGGCGGTTGCGCTGGGTCTGGACTGTCCGATCGGCCTGCCGCGCGCCTATGCGGCCCGCCACGCCATAGCGCGCGACTTCCCCAGCTTTCTGCGCGCGTTGTCGGAGAACGTGGCTCTCCTCGATGTCGCCCCGACGCTCGCCGAGGTGTCAGCCGCGCGGCCGTTCTACCCGGCACGCGGACTGGCCGGGATGACCAGGCTCGCACACGCGCTGGCGCTGGACCTGCCCGATGCGGCCGCCCTTTGCCGCGCCTGCGACCGCGCTACCGCCGAGCGTCCGGCTGGCGCCCCGGTGTTCTGGACGCTCGGCGCCAACCAATCGGGCAAGGCTGCCATCTCGGCCTGGCGCGACCTGCTCGCCCCGGCGCTGCGAAGCTCCAGGCCGCCTCGCCTGTGGCCGTTCGACGGGCCGTTCCGCAGCCTTCTCGCGGCGGGCGAGATTGCGATCGCCGAAACCTACCCTGCCGAAGCGCTGCGGCAGCTCGGCCTGACCGCAGCCGGCAGCAAGCGGCGGCAGGCCGACCGTGCCGCCTATGCGCCGGCCCTGCACGCGGCGATGTCGCGGCTCTGCGCCGTCCACGACGCGCCGAACGCCCTGGAGCAAGGTTTCGGCGCCGATGCGGCGGGCGAGGATCGGCTGGATTGCCTGCTCGGCGCACTTTGCGTGCTCAGCGTGGTCACCGGGCAGCGGCCGGACACCACGCCGCCCGATCCATGGATCACCACCTGGGAAGGTTGGGTGCTCGGCCAGACCGCGCTGCCCAGCGGGTACCCCCAACTCCTTGCACCTTGACCACCGCTCGGCTATGGACCGCGGCTTGCGCGCTGGCACCCCTGGAGGCCGGCGTTTCGTGTTGGAGCGGAGCTTATGGCCAATTTTGTGACGATCGAGGCCGAGGCGCGTGCGCGAGCCGGTAAGGGGGCGGCGCGTGCGACCCGGCGTGCAGGACGAGTGCCTGCGGTAATCTACGGCGCCAAGCAGGAGCCGACGCTGATCTCGCTGGAACCGAAGGCGGTTCTCGGCCAGCTCAAGCAGGGCGGCTGGCGGTCGCGGCTGTTCGAGTTGAAGGTCGGCGGCGAGAGCACCCGCGCCCTGATGCGCGACGTGCAGTTCCACCCGGTGACCGACGTCGCCGAGCACGTCGATTTCCAGCGTCTGGCGCCCGGCGAGCAGATCCGCGTGTCGGTGGCCGTGCATTATCTGAACGAGGCGACCAGCCCGGGCCTGAAGAAGGGCGGCGTGCTGAATGTGGTCCGTCACACCGTCGAGGTCTGGGCCGATCCGGAAAACGTGCCGACGTTCTTCGAGGCGGACCTCGGTGAGCTCGACATCAACGACAACATCCGCTGGCACGACCTGAAGGGCACCGGCGAAATCCGTCCGACGGTCGCCGAGCGCGACTTCGTGGTGGCGACCGTTGCACCGCCGACCCGCTCGGCCGAGACCGCCGAGCCAGCGGCCGCCGCCGCTCCTGCTGCGGCGCCTGCCAAGGGCAAGGCGCCTGCCAAGGGCGCGGCTCCGGCGAAGGCCGCGGCTGCACCGGCTGCCAAGGCGCCGGCCGCGAAGAAGAAGTAGCCGCGCGGGCTATCGCGCGGAGCGAGCCATGCTGCTGTGGGTCGGCTTGGGCAACCCCGAGCCGAACATGGCCCGGCAGCGCCACAATATCGGGTTCATGGCCATTGAACGGATTGCGCAGCGTCACGGCTTCGGCCCGTGGCGCCAGCGTTTCCGTGGCCTGGTGGCGGAGGGCAGCATCGGCGGGGAACGCGTTACCGCGCTGAAGCCGTTGACCTACATGAACGATAGCGGCGCCAGCGTTCAGGCTGCCGCTGCGTTCTTCAAGCTGCCGCCCGAGGCGATCACCGCCTTCCACGACGAGCTGGACCTGATCCCCGGCAAGGTGCGTGTGAAGCGCGGCGGTGGTGCGGCCGGGCATAACGGTCTGCGCAGCATGGACCGCCAGCTCGGCAGCCAGGATTACTGGCGGGTGCGCCTCGGCATCGGACATCCCGGCGACAAGGCACGGGTGCTCGGCTGGGTGCTCGGCGATTTCGCCCGCGCCGACGCGCCCTGGCTCGACACGCTGTTCGATGCGGTGGCGGATGCCTCGCCGATGCTGGCAGCCGGCAAGCCCGAGGATTTCATGACCCGAGTGGCGCTGTTGACCGGCCAGGACAGCCCGCCACCGAAATCGCCCGGGAAGCCGCCCAAAATCGTACCGGAAACCGCGCCGGAAAAACTCAGGGACCTCAAGTAATGGGCTTCAATTGCGGCATCGTCGGCCTGCCGAACGTCGGCAAATCGACCCTTTTCAACGCGCTGACGGCAACCGCCGCGGCACAGGCTGCGAACTACCCGTTCTGCACCATCGAGCCGAATGTCGGCCGGGTTGCGGTGCCGGACCCGCGGCTGGCGGCGCTGGCCGAGATCGGCAAGTCGGTCCGTGTGGTGCCGACCAGCCTGGAGTTCGTCGATATCGCCGGCCTGGTGCGGGGCGCCAGCCGGGGCGAGGGACTGGGCAACAAATTCCTCGGCAACATCCGTGAGGTGGACGCCATCATCCACGTGCTGCGCTGTTTCGAGGACCCGGACGTCACGCATGTCGAGGGCAGCATCGACCCGATCCGTGACGCCGAGACGATCGAAACCGAGCTGATGCTCGCCGACCTCGACAGCCTCGAAAAGCGCATCGTGCCGCTGCAGAAAAAAGCACGCGGCAACGACCGCGAGGCAGCCGCCACCGTTGCGTTGATGGAACCGATCATCACGGCGCTGCAGGCCGGACGCCCGGCGCGAACCGCCATCCCGCCGGGCGAGGAGCTCGCGGTCAGCCGGCTGCAACTGATGACGAGCAAGCCGGTGCTCTATGTTTGCAACGTGGAGGAAGCCTCGGCCGCCACCGGCAACGCGCAATCCGAGCGGGTGGCGGCGCTCGCGAAATCCGAAGGCGCCGCGTGTGTCGTGGTGTCGGCCGCAATCGAGGCCGAGGTCAGCACCCTGCCGGAGACCGACCGCGCCGAGTTCCTGGCCGGGCTCGACCTGCACGATAGCGGCCTCGACCGGGTGATCCGCGCGGGCTACGGCCTGCTCGGGCTGGTGACGTATTTCACCTGCGGCCCGAAGGAAACCCGCGCCTGGACGATCACCCAGGGCACCAAGGCGCCGCAGGCCGCCGCGGTCATCCACAACGATTTCGAACGCGGCTTCATCGCCTGCGAGACCATCGCCTACGAGGACTACGTCGCCCTGCGCGGTGAAGCAGGCGCCAAGGAAGCCGGAAAAATGCGCGTCGAAGGCCGCGACTACGTAGTACGCGACGGCGACGTGCTGCTGTTCCGCTTCAACG
>CAZZWO010000237.1:0-4543 GCA_964657885.1 uncultured Acetobacteraceae bacterium
CGTGTACGACGCCGGTTACGATGCAATCCGCAACGCCAGGATCGCCCGGCTGCGGCACATCCTGCCCTCCGCGCACGTGCCGGCGGCCGAGCGCCCCGATGAGCTGACACCGACGCCTGCGACGCCCAACAACGGCACCCCGTCCGCGCTCTATGTCAACGCGCTCAACCCCAACCCGGTGCTCGGGCTCGGCATCGACCTCGGCGACCCCGCGCATGTCGATTACGGCCCGGGCATGGTCGATCCGCTATGGTCGGATCTGACGCCGCCGCAGCTTGCAACCCAGAAGCGCTACATGGAGATCTATGCCGGCATGGTCGAAGCCCTCGACCATAATATCGGCAAGCTGATCCAGCACCTGAAGGACATCGGCGCCTACGACAACACGCTGATCGTGTTCCACTCCGATAACGGAGCGGAAGGCTGGCCGCTTCCGCCGGCGGTCGAGCTCGCCAACGAGCAGGGCTACAACACCGTGCCGCCGTCGGGCAACTTTCTGAAACTCGGCACCAGCGGCGCCAACGTACAATACGGCCTGCGCTGGGCGGAAGTCAGCGCGACACCGCTCAAGCTCGTGAAGGGCTACACCGGAGAAGGCGGCGTGTCGGCACCGGCCATCGTCCACCTTCCCGGCCAGACCACGCATTTGCCGCCGATCAACGATTTCATCCACGTGCGTGACATCGTACCCACCTTGCTCGACTTCGCGGGCGTCGCCCCGCCCAGCGAGCCGGCGCCGCCATTCACCTTGGCCGCAGCACAAGGAAATGTTTCCGTGCCGCGCGTCTATGCGCCGGATGGCCGTGCCGTGTACCCGATCAGCGGCAAGTCCGCCTATGCCGAGTTGCAGGGAAGTTCGGCCGGACCGCTGCACGCCAACGACCCGCAGGGTGACGAGGCTTACGGCCGCGCATACCTGACGGACGCCGGCTACAAGCTGCTGTTCATCGAACCGCCCTTGGGGCCGGTGGACGGGCATTGGACATTGTACAACCTCACGCACGACCGTGGCGAGACCAAGGACGTTTCCAAACAGAACCCCTACATGGTCGAAGCCCTGTTCAGCGAATGGGTGAACTACATGATGAACAATGGCGGCGTGGAGCCGGCACGGCCGCTGGGCTACTATTGATCGCCCGAACACCGGCGCCGCCTGTGCGGCGCCGGCCGGTTCTGGCAGGCATGGCGGGCCTGCTGCTGTATCGCGCCGCACATGCGGACACCCCGGTCAAGATCGGTGCATTGCAAGGTCCCCAAGCCGACCTGTTGTCCGTGGCAGCCGGCATGGCCAACACGCAAGGGCTGAACGTGAAGGTCGTGCGGTCCGACGATGCCGCGTGGTTGATCGGCGCCGTGCAGCGTGGCGAGCTGCAGGCAACGGCAAGCCACAACGCGGTCCAACTCGGCAGCCTCGCCGGCGCGGGCATCGTTCCCGCCTTTGCAACGATCACGCTGCCGACAGGCATCTACTCGCGGCGGGTGAAAAGCATCGTCCAGCTCCGCGACTACGACGTGATCGTGCTGCCGGATCCCAAACTGGAAAATGCCCGTGCGCGCGTGCTGATGTACAATTACCGGCTGCTGTTCGCGCACGAGGATGATGGGTTGGACCCGGGTCTGGACAACATCGTGGATCCGCGTCATTTCGTGCTGCGCAGCGCCAAGACGTCCGCGCTCGCCGATCATCTGAAAGACGCAGCCGCCGTGTTGCTGCCCTACGAAGCGGCCGCCCGCGCCGGCCTGCGCCCCGCCACCGACTCCATCGCGCTGGAAGACGGGAAATCTCCCTACGCACAGGTGGTCGCGGTGCGCGCGGCTGACCGGAACGCCGTGTGGCTCGCAAACTTCGCCCGCATCTTCCAGTCACGCGGCATGCGTCGCCACATCACCGAACGCTACGGCGATTCGGTGCAGCCGCCCTGGTAGCATGATGGATGTTCATGATCACGGCGGCATCGCTTTCGGCTGCACCGCCTGCGGGCGCTGCTGCAACTCGCCACCGCGACTGAGCCTGCCTGAACTGTTCGGTTTCCAGCACGTCTTCATAGGCTGCCTCGCGGTCGCGCGCCTGAGTGCGGGCGGACATGCGGACCGGATGGCGCTGTTGGACCGCCTCGCCGTACGCGCGCCCGGTCCGGGCGGCGCCACGCACATCGCCATCATGCCGCAGGGCTACGGTTACGATGCCGACCCGCATTGCCCGGCACTGGCGCAAGATGGCGGCTGCTCGCTCCACTCGGCCGGCAAGCCGTTGCAATGCCGCGCGGTCCCGTTGGACCCCTTGTCACCCGACGCGCTGCAAGGGCTCGTGCTGCGCGAACGCATGGCCGACACGGCATTCGCCAATGCCGGCTGCCTCGCCACCGGCGCCGATGCTGCACGCGCGCTTCTCACCCAGGATCGCAAGATCGTCGACCCAGACTTCGCCGGATCGATCACGGCGCGCCGGGATGCGATTGCGAACGACACGGCAATCTGGGGCCGCAGCGTCGCCGCAGCGCTGCTCCGGCAGGGTCTGCCCAACCTTCCGCCTGGCGGCTACATCGCGCTTCCTGTCACGTCCGCCCTGCTGATGGTGGCCGGCATTTCGAATGCGTGCCGGCAGCGTTGCCTGGGTTACATCGACGCCCAGTTGCCACTGCTCGGGTTCGCCACCGAACGGGCGCGAACCCTGCGCCGCCCGCTGGACCGGCCAACGACGAAGCGCCTGGAAAGCTGGGCCGTGGAGTATCGTGGCCTGCGCGACATGCTCGCCGAGCCTCCCGCCTCCTGGCCGGCATCGGCGGACACGCAGAAGCGCGAAGCCTGGCTCGGACTGACGGCGAACCCCGTCCCGGCCGATTTCCGGAAACCTGAGATCCCCACATTGGCGATGGCCTGAAATGGATTACGGCGAAGAGATCCTGGTCCAGGCGCGGCGCCTCGGCATCAGCCCGGAAGCGTTGCAGACGTACCTGGATGCAGGCACCGGCCGCCGGGCCCCGGGCGTGGTGCGCAGCATGCACGCAATGGCCAAACCCATCGGCAGCGCCTGCAATCTCGACTGCACCTACTGCTATTATCTCAGCAAGGAACAGCTGCTGGACCAGACCGGCCGGCAGATGACCGACGCCATGCTCGAGGCGTATGTCGCCGACTACATCGCCAGCCAGGATGCCGAGGAGATCGCGTTCACCTGGCACGGTGGCGAACCCACCCTGCTGGGCCTGCCGTTCTTCGAGAAGATCGTCCGCTTTCAACGGCAATACGCACCGGCCGGCAGGCGGGTCGTCAACGATCTGCAGACCAACGGCGTGCTGCTGGATGATGCTTGGTGCGCGTTCCTTGCCGAACACGACTTCCTCGTCGGCCTGTCGATCGACGGCCCGCGTGACCTGCACGACATCCACCGGCGCAACAAGGGGGGCCGCGGCACCTTCGACGCCGTCATGCAGGCAGCCGCGCGCCTGCATCGGCATGGCATCCGCTTCGGAACTCTCACTGTCGTTAACCGCGACACCGCCAAACGGCCGCTGGACGTGTATCGCTTCCTGCGTGACGAAGTCGGCGCACGCACCATGCAGATGATCCCCTGCGTGGAGCCCCGCGCATTCAAGACGACAGCGCCCGACCAGCACGCCGCGGAAATCCTGCCGGTGGCCGGCAGCCCGCGCGCGCGCGCCACGCACCCGCAAAGCGTCGTCACCGAATGGAGCGTGGCGCCTGCGGATTGGGGCCGTTTCCTGGTCGCGATCTTCGACGAATGGGCTGCGCGCGACAGGGGAAAGGTGAAGGTCAACCTGATCGAGTCGTTCATCCTGCAGATGCAGGGCCAGCCCAGCCTGATGTGCACCAGCAGCCCCGTCTGTGGCAAGAACATCGCGGTCGAGCACGACGGCACGGTGTTTTCGTGCGACCACTACGTCTATCCCGAACACCAACTCGGCCGCATCGGAGAGAAATCACTCGCCGAGATGGTGTTCTCGCTCAAGCAGCTCGAATTCGGCCTTAACAAGTTCAACACCTTGCCGCGGGAGTGCCGCGAGTGCGCCTACCTGAAACTGTGCTGGGGCGAGTGCCCGAGAACCCGCCTGCTGCGCACGCGCGAAGGCGAAGGCAACCTCAGTTACCTTTGCGAAGGCTGGAAGATCTTCTACGCGAACGTCGTCCCCAAAGCCCAGCGACTGCAACTCGGCCGTGCGGCCGGCCCGAAACTGCGCACTCCTGCATAGGAAGACATACACCGCTCAATCGTGAGCATCCGGCAGCGTCAGCAAAGCCGCTGTGCAGGTCTGCTGTGCTGCACTGCCGCTGAAATAGCCGACATCCTGGCCGGATATCGGGCAGCCGGTAACGCCGCTCGGGCATAATTGTAGCTGATCCGAGGCGGACGAGCCCGGGCCGAAAAACTGCGGATCGGTGTTGAAGAGGCTTAGCGTCAAAACCTTGCCGGTTTTCGAAAGACAGGCCGTGCCGTTCGTCACCGCAATGACCGTCGATGCCGTCTTGGTAAAACCCGACCACGGCGTGCAATGGTTCGCAGCCGGCAGCTTGAAAGTCGGCG
>CAZZWO010000238.1:0-4539 GCA_964657885.1 uncultured Acetobacteraceae bacterium
GTCCGGATAATTCCGCGACAGCAACCAGTGAAAGTCTTTTGCTTCTTTTCTTCAGAAAAGAAGACTCCTGCTTCTCTGATCTTAAGGATTCACGATCACCAGCACCCTGCGGTTCCGGACTTCGGCCACCTGATCCGCCGTCGAAACCAATAGCCGTCGCGACGCGCGCACGTGCACACGTCCCGGCTCCAAGCCGCAATTCTGCTCCAGGTAGGCCGCAACCGCCCTTGCCCTCCGCTGGGCCAGGTCGCGGTTGGCGTCCGGCTTGCCAACGGTGTCGGCGAAACCCTCGACAAGCAGGCGGATGTCGGGGCCGCGTTCGGCCAGGGTGCGCCCGAGTTCGTCCAGGCCGCGGGTTCCGCCGGGGGTGAGCTGGGCGGAACCGGTGCCGAAGCTCACCAGCGTTCTTGCCGCATCGCTAGAGCGAGCGCCCATTTCGTTCTCACCGCCCGCTTGTGGTCCCGCCAGATCGGTGGGCAACGGGGTTCGCGCGACGTCCGCCAGTTCCTGGTTCTCGGCCAGTGACCGGTGTGGCTTCGGCACTCCCGGCGCCAGCCAGGGCGTCTGCGCCGGTGCGGCCCCGGCCAACAGACAACCGGCCGCCAGCCAGGCGGCGCACATCGATTTCGGCTTCGCAGGCAACGGCGCCCCCTTTTCTTACCCTACTCGTCCGGCGGCCTTGTTCGCCGCGCATCCCCCTTTCGCCCGTCTCTGCGCATAAGCGCCGGCAGCACCTGACGCGGGCGCGCCTTCCTGTGTAAAGACGCGAACGCTTACCCGGAGCCTTCACGTATGGAAATCGTAACGGTCGATCTTGGGGGGACCCATGTTCGATTTGCAATCGCCGAAGTGTCCGCGGGAATTGTGGCCTCACTGGGGCAGCCGGTGACGCTCCCGACCGGCGGGTATGCCAGCCTGCCGAGCGCCTGGGCCGCCTACGCCGCGCAAGCCGGCCGGGCGCTGCCGCGCGCCGCGGCATTGGCGGTCGCGACCCCGATCACCGGCGAGGTGCTGAAGCTGACCAACAGCCCGTGGATTTTGCGGCCGGCCACCCTGGCGGGCGAGCTCGGCGTCGACCTGCTGACGCTGGTCAACGATTTCGGCGCGGTCGGGCATGCGGTGGCGCAACTGTCGCCGGGGTTCATGCAGCACATCGCAGGCCCGGATGTTCCGCTGCCTGCGACCGGGGTCATCGGCATACTCGGCCCAGGCACCGGCCTGGGGGTCGCGCACCTGCTGCGTTACCAGGGCGGTTACGCGGTGATCGAGACCGAGGGCGGCCACGTCGATTTCGCGCCGGTCGATACGGTCGAGGACGGCTTGCTGGCGAGCCTGCGCGCTCGCTTCGGCCGCGTCTCGGCCGAGCGCGTGGTGTCCGGCCCGGCACTCGCGAGCATCTACGAGCATCTCGGGTCGATCGAGGGCCGTGCGGTCCGCGCGCCGGACGATGCGACGCTCTGGGCGGCCGCGATGTCCGGAGCGGACCCCCTCGCCGCGGCCGCCCTGGAGCGGTTCTGCCTGTCGCTGGGAAGTTTCGCCGGCGACATCGCCTTGGCGCAGGGTGCCGGCGGCATGGTGATCGGCGGGGGGCTGGGCGCCCGGGTGGCGGGCATCCTGCCAGGCTCGGGGTTCGCTACGCGCTTCGCCGCCAAGGGAAGGATGGCACCGATGCTGTCCACCATCCCGATCAAGGTCATCGTCCACCCGGAGCCGGGGCAGTTCGGCGCCGCAGCCGCTTTCGCCAGGGAGCACACGTTGTGAAGCGGCCTTTCCGCCCGGCCCGATCCGCCTTGCGGGTGGCGCTGGCGGCATGGTGCCTGGCCGGCTGCACGGCCGGTCGGCAACCCGTGCTGTCAGCCGCCGACAACGACGATGTGGCGCGCATCACCGCATACCTCAACGCAATGCCCAGTTTTGAGGCGCATTTCAGCCAGACTGGCGCATTCGGCGCCGGTGCCGGCCTGATCTGGCTGGACCGGCCCGGCCATCTGCGCATCGATTACGAAGGTCCTGGCAGCCGGGTGATGGTGATCGCGAACGGCCGGGTGCGCATCCTCGACCGCGCAACGGGCGCGCTGACCACCATGCCGGTTTCGCGCACGCCGCTCGGCCTGCTGCTGACGCCGGTGATCAGCCTGTCGGGCGCGGCCCACATCGACAGCCTGATCCATCGCGACGGCCAGATTCGCGCCGTGGTGACCAAGACCGACCAGGCGTCGCAGGGCCGCCTGACGATGGACTTCGCCGACCAGCCGCTTCGCCTCGAAGCCGTCACCGTGACCGATGCGTACAACCGCATGTTGACCATGCAGCTCTCCGGGATCGATCCGGCGCCGCGATTGACACCCGGCCTGTTCGACCCGCCGGTCGCAACACCGCGAAGCTGACATTGCGCCGTTGCGGTCCGAAACGAAACGGGCCGGGAAGCGTGTGCTTCCCGGCCCGTAGCCGCCAGAGTAGCCGCCAGACAAGCCGGGCGGTTTACTGGAAGGGATAGTACCGGAAGCTCAGCAGCACCGTGTTCTCGTCGGTGCTGGGCGTGCGGCCAACACCCTGGAAGATGGACCGGTGCGTATAGGAGTATTGCGCGCCCACCTGCATCGTTCCGAAAGCGCCCTTGAGGAACTTGTAGTAGCCGCCGACGGTGCCCTGCACGATGCCCGACGTGTTGGCGGTGCAGGTGGAGGTGGACAGTTCCTCCTCGCAGCCGAGGTTGGAATAGGCCGGGTTGCCGTAACCATAGGCGGTGATCACGCCGCCTTCCTTGTTGAGCGCGTTGAAGTAGCTTCGATGTGTCTGTTCGGTGCCGGCATAGGCATACAGATCGAGCTTCGGCGACGGGTGGCCGATCAGGCCCGCGAGTGCCGTGTACTCGCGCAGCGGATCCGGCTTGCCGTCCGCACCGATTGTCGCGTCAGGCAACTGCGAGGTGCCGTAACGGCCGACGCCGGTGCCGACCAGGCCGCTGAGCTGGAAGTCGAGCATCTTCGGGATGATATGGATCAGGGCCGCACCGCCGCCACCTCCGCCGAACATCGTGTTGCTCTGGCCGGTGCCGAGTTCGCTCTGGCGATCGTGGAACACACGCCCGAGTGCGAATGCCTCGAAATGCGCGAGGTTGAAGTCGGCGACGGCCTTCAGGATGACGTCGGGCGCGATGTCGTCGCTGAAGTTGCCGGTCGCAGTGACCGCGGATGTCGCGCAGGTCGAGGTGTAGGTGGTCTTGCCCTTGACTGTCGTTGCGGTCGTTGTGACCGCGGTGCAAGCGCTGACGCTGCTGTTGCTGCCGTTCGCGAGACCGCCGATGCCGGGGTTCGTGAGGTTGAGGGTGGCCAGCGAAGACGGCGCCGACGTGTTCGTATAGGCCGTTTGCGGGTTCTCGATCGACGCCGCCAGCCAGAACTGGCCCTGGGCGAAGCTTTTGGCGACGCGGAACTGCGGCTGGCGGGTGTAGTCGAAGCCGGGGACGTAGTTCTGGTCGATGGTCAGCGGCAGGTTGATCTGCGTCGGGTTGGTGCCCTGCTTGGTCATCGTCAGCAGCGACCAGGTCTGGCCGCCGAGGATCTCCAGCCCGAGGTCGTTACGATCGTAGGTCACCCAGCCTTCACGCAGGCGCGGGATGTAGCTGTTGCTCTGCGTCGATGTGGAGGTCGGCGCGGCACCCTGGAAGTCGGTGACGACAGAGGCCTGGATCTTGGTCACGTCGTCCGGGTGCGCGGTTGCGGTCACCGAAAGCCTTGTGGCGCGCGCGGTCTCGCGGAACTCGGGCTCGTGGTAGAGCGGGCTTATGCGTAGCGGAATGCCGGTGTTCCAGTTCGACGACAGGTCGGTGACCTCGTTGCGCGACCTGAAGATGCTGCTCGCATCGATGAAGCCGCCGAGCTGCACATCGACGGCGCCGACGCGGAACGTTCCGATCGGCAGCTTGGGCGGCGGCGGCTCGGCGCGCGCCAGCACGACGGAACCGGGCGCCGACCCGGGCGAGGCCGGAACGAGTGCGTAGCCGGCGGGGATCTGCGGCATCACCGGCGCCAGCTGCGTGGGTGGCGGCGGCGCGGGCGGCGCCTCGCGGGCGGCGCGCAGTTCGCGGTTGCGCGTGGCCATCTCGGCCTTCATGTGGCGCAATTCGGCCTGCAGCGCCTGGATCTGCTTTTCGATGGACCCTAATTGTGCAGTGCCGTCCTGTGCCAAGGCGAGGCAGGGTCTGGCGCAGGTGAGCGCCATTGCGGATGCGACCATGAGGGTCGAGCGGGATAGTCGCAGGCCCATTTGGGAAGACTCCAAAGCGTAACGCTGCCGGACGGTCGAGCGCCGGCGTACAATAAATCAGCGGAACGGCTTTGCGAGGGGAAATCCTCGACCACGCAACGGTGTCGTGAATTGCGCCGGGATACTGTGGCGCGGCGGGCACACGAATGCAGCCGCGCAACGGTGCGGCGCAGGAACGGTCAGCGACGTTGGCGTTGCGGCTCTATCTTCAGAAGGTGAGCCAGCAAACCTTGTGCCACAAACCCGCGGCAGACGTGCCGGACGCAAAAC
>CAZZWO010000239.1:0-4508 GCA_964657885.1 uncultured Acetobacteraceae bacterium
AACCCCGAAAAGCCCGAGATCATGGGCCAGTTCGTGGCCGCGACGCGAGGCATCGGGGATGCCTGCCGGGCGCTCGACTTCCCCGTCGTGAGCGGCAACGTCAGCCTGTACAACGAGACGCAGGGCACCGGCATCCTGCCAACGCCGGCGATCGGCGCGGTCGGCGTGCTCGACGATGCGTCGCAGGCGGTGGGCATCGCACCCGGCCGTGGCGACACGCTGGTGCTGGTCGGGCACACCGCCGGCCATCTCGGCCAGTCGCTGTGGCTGCGGGAAATTGGGGGTCGCGAGGCAGGCCCTCCACCACCGGTCGATCTGGCGGCCGAGCGCCGCACCGGCGATTTCGTGCGCGGCGCGATCCTGAACGGCGGCGCCGTCAGCGCCTGCCACGACCTGTCGGATGGCGGGCTGCTGGTGGCGCTGGCCGAGATGGCGATGGCCGGGCCGGCTGGCGTGACCCTGTCGCCGCCGCCGGCCGGGCTCCCCGCGCATGCCTATTGGTTCGGTGAGGACCAGGCGCGCTACGTGCTCGCGACCGCAAATCCAGCCACCTTGCTGCGCGAGGCGGCTGCTGCCGGCATCCCTGCAGCGGTGATCGGCCGGGCGGATGGGGGTGGTTTGACACTGCCGGGCGGCGCAACCATATCGGCCGAACGGCTTCATGAGGCCCATGACGGTTTCTTTGCGGCCTGGATGAGGAGCTAGGACAGACGATGGCGATGTCGGCTACTGAGATCGAGACGCTGATCCGCGCGGCCCTTCCCGACGCGCAGGTCAATGTGGAAGACCTCGCGGGTGACGGCGACCACTATGCCGCGCGCATCGTCAGCGAAAGTTTTCGGGGCCGCAGCCGAATCCAGCAGCACCAGATGGTGTTCCAGGCGTTGGGCGGCCGGATGGGAGGCGTGCTGCACGCGCTCGCCCTGCAGACCCTAGTACCCGACACTCTTTGACCGAGGCGCCAGACACCTCCCCCGAACGCGATTCCAGGAGCCAACACGATGAGCGACACCGTTACCGCCCGCATCGAGCGAGAAATCCGTGAGCATCCCGTCATGTTGTACATGAAGGGTACTGCGATGTTCCCGCAATGCGGCTTTTCCGCGCGGGTCGTGCAGATCCTGACGCATATGGGCGTGAAGTTCGGCACGGCGAACGTTCTGGAAGATGCCGAGCTGCGCGAGGGCATCAAGCAGTTTTCGAACTGGCCCACCGTTCCGCAGCTTTATGTCAAAGGCGAGTTCGTCGGCGGCTGCGACATAATCACCGAGATGTTCCAGGCGGGCGAGCTGGAAAGCTTCCTGGCCGAGAAGGGCGTGGCGCACACCGCGCAGGCCTGAACGAGAGCGGAAGTACACTGGGCGGCGGGGGCCGGTAGCTCCTCGCCGCACAACCGCAAGCTGTTGCCTCTATGGCACCCTCCCGCCTGAATTTCGCGATCCCGAACACCACGCTTGAACGCGCGGAATAACCCTCCTATCCAGATGTTCGATACGGCTGGGGAACGTTCTGTGCGGATTTCAGGTGGGTTTCTACTGTTGGCGGGACTGGTGACTTATGGCGCCGCGGCGAACGCCCGGCCGCCCGAGGCGCCGCATACGCAATGCCTCATCCCGGCGGGACCCGAGCGCGACCAGGCGATGCAGTTAGCGGCGTCGCTGCGCTCGCAATGGACCGGGCGGCAAGCTTCCGGCCAGGCGCCGATGAGCGTCGTCGAACCGTCGATCGTGTCGGGCAGGATGCTGACTGCCAGCGTCAATGTCGGGCGCGCGCCGGGTGTGCCGCAGATGCAGGTGACGCTGAACGCCGGCACCGTGGGCACGCTGTATTTTTCGACGGTCCTGCAGTCGCCGTCCGGCATACATTCCGCGGTTGCAACGACTTTCCTGCCGGCCTATCCCGCGCAGGCCGGCAACCAGGCAGTGAGCTTTCTCGCCACGCCGTCACAGGGCAGCAGCGGCTTCGGCCTGTATGCCGAACCGGGCGTGTGGACGCTGTCGAGCATCACCATGATCAGCGGCGACGGCCAGTTCCTGAGTTACGATGCCGGACAACTCGCAGCGTTGTTCCCGGCCCCATCGGTGACGATCGTGAACGCCGCGGCGGACATCACGCCGCCCACCGTAGGTGCCGGCAGTATCCTGACACCCGTCGTCTCGGTCGGCGGCCCATCGCCGTTCTTTGCGGTGAACCTGTCGGTCGCCGATGCGCAATCGGGGGTATCGCAGGTGGTGGTCGGCTTCTCGGGACCGCCCGGCAGCAATGTGTACCTCGGCGCCAACAGCGCACTGACCTTGCCGCTGAAGAAGGGCCAGGTCGTCGCCTATGCTAGGATGGCGCCCGATACCGTCAGGGGCAATTACACCATCACCTCGCTCAGCGTCTGCGATGCCGCCGGTAACTGCACGACACCCCCGAGCGCCGCTGCGACCTTTCCGCAGACCGCGTTCCAGGTCACCGACTGACCCGCCGGGCGCGCGCCCTCTCGCCAGCTCCATTTCTCGAAGACGGCGCCGCTTCGCGGTAGGGGCTTCATGATGTAAGCGGTCGCCACATGAGCTTTGGCCCCCGAGCGACGCGCGGCAGCTATCATCATGGCAACCTGCGGGAGGCGCTGATCCAGGCGGCGCTGGACCTGATCGCGACCGCCGGCCCGAACGGCTTCACCCTGGCCGAGGTGGCCCGGGCGGTCGGTGTCAGCGGCGCCGCCCCATACCGGCATTTCCGCGACCGCAACGCGCTGGTCGCCGAGATCGCCCGCCAGGGCTTCGACCGTTTCGCCGAGGAGTTGTTCGCCGCCTGGGCGGATGGCAAGCCGAACCCGACCGCGGCAATCGAGGCTGTCGCCCGCGCCTATCTCGGCTTCGCCCGAAGCGCGCCGGCCTCCTACGCGGCAATGTTCGAGCCCGGGTTTCCGCTGGAAGACGACCCTGCCTTGCTCGCGTCGTCCGAGCGGGCGTTCGGCGTGCTTCGCCTGGCAGCCGACGCTGCGACCCGCGCAATGCCCGCAGCGGGCCGCCCGCCGGCACTGATGGTGGCGCTGCATATCTGGTCGATGGCGCACGGCGTCGCCTCGCTGTTCATCGAAGGGCCGAGCGGGTCCCGCCGCCGCCTGCCGATGTCGCCCGAAGACCTGCTGGAGGCCGGACTGCTGATCTACCTGCAGTCCGTCGCAGCACCGTCGCCGTCATGAAAAGCCGATCGCATCAAGCCCCTTGACGGCGGGGCGCGTTCGTCCATCTATGTAAATGTGTTTTACATTAACCCACGGGAGCTGGGCATGGTCGTCGAGAAGTTGGATGAGTATGGCAAAGGCGCGTGGATCGCGCTGATCGTGCTGGGCTTCTGGGTGTTCTGGCCGATCGGCCTTACCGCCCTCGCCTTCGTGGTGTTCAGCGGACGTGGACGCGCCTGGAAGATGCAGTCGCGCGGCCAGTGGTACAACACCGGATCGCGCGGATGTGGCTGGGGCCGCGGACGCGGCATGCACAGCAGCGGCAACGCGGCGTTCGATGAATACCGCGCCGAGACGATCAAGCGCCTCGAAGACGAGCAGAAAGAGTTCGTCGAGTATCTCGAGAAGCTTCGCCAGGCGAAAGACAAGGCCGAGTTCGACCAGTTCATGGCCGATCGCCGCGGCCGGACGGATGTTGCCGCTTAAACCAGCGGTGGTTCGAAAACGGGGCCGGGCGGCGGAAACGCTGTCCGGCCTTTTTCATGTGCGGCACCCATCACCTTCGATCAGGGCACCAGCGGATAGAACGCGGCGATCACCGGTGGCAGCCAGACCAGCTCCATGACACCTACGGCCAGTGGCGCCGCGGCCAGGAACGGCGCCGCCCGTCCGAGCGGCAGCCGCGGCATTCCGAGCGCGACCAATGGCAACAGAGGCAAGAGGTAGCGGCCCTGGATGCCCGCGACCCAGGGCATGCCGACGGGTGTCCATTGGATGTACAGCGCGGTGCCGACCAGGCAGATAGACAATACGATCGTCACCCCGATCAGCAGCCGGTCCGGCCAGCTCGCCTCGTCCGTTCCGGCTTCGAGCGAGGCGGCCGCGAGTGCCACGTCCCAAAGGTGATAGAACATGGCTGGCAACATCAGCGACAGATAGTCGAGTTCGCCGATCATTTCGCGCAGCCGCAGGCGCAGTTCGCCGGCGATGGAGATCAGCGGGAGCGTGATGACGCGCCAGGGCGCCGCCGACAACACGCGAAACTGTGCCTTGAAATCCGGGCCGGGAAAGAGTGCCGGCCGGGATCCTGGCCAGAGCGGGCCGGCTTCCGCCAGACCGCGCACGATGGGTGTCGCGACGACCGCCAGTTCGGCAACCATCCAGCCGAGCGCAGGCAGGATGGCCAACAGGATCGCGACTGCCCGCCGGCTCAGGTCGGTCGCATCGCTGCGCCGGAGCGGCAACCCCAGTAGCAGCCCGAGCGGTGCGTAGGGCGGCTTGCCGCAGATCACCACGGCCAGCAGCAGGCAGGCGGCCAGGAACGGACGGCTTC
>CAZZWO010000240.1:0-4414 GCA_964657885.1 uncultured Acetobacteraceae bacterium
CGCGTGGTGTTGCGCCGCGTGGTGTTGCTGCTGGATGCGCGCATCGAGCTGAAGGCGTCGGATCATGCGGTGATGGAGTTGTTCGACCGTGCCGCGGTCGGTTTCCAGCTGGTGCTGACGAAGATCGATGGTCTGAAGCCCGACCGCATGGCGCGGAAGCTCGCGGAGGTGCAGGCGGTGGTCAAAGCCCATGCCGCCGCCTTCCCCGAGGTGATCGCAACCAGCGCCCGCTCCGGCGAAGGCATCGAAGCGCTGCGAGCCAGCCTGTCGGGTCTAGCCGAACCCATCCCGTAGGGTGGAAAAGCCAAAGGCGCCTTCCACCGCGGCGCGGGCGGTCAGGGTCCGTACAAGCGTCGAAAAACCGTGTCATCACGTAGGGTGGAAAAGCCGAAAGGCGCCTTCCACCAGGACGCCACGCACATCCCGCATCGATACGCCAATCATTTCGCCCGAGAGAAGGGTGCGCGAACTTGCCCTGCGCTTGACCGTCGGCGGCCCCGCCCTTTACGGCAGGGCGCATGACCAACAGCCCCGAGACGTTGCGGCGCGCTACCGAGCAGGCCGCTATCCTGGCGCAGGCTCTGCCATTCCTGCGCCGCTACGCCGGCGCCACGATCGTCATCAAGTACGGCGGCCACGCGATGGGCGACCCGGAATTGGCCACCGAGTTCGGACGCGACATCGCGCTGCTGAAGCAGGTCGGCGTGAATCCTGTGGTGGTGCATGGCGGCGGCCCGCAGATCAACGCCATGCTCAAGCGCCTCGCCATTAAAAGCGAGTTCATCGACGGCTTGCGGGTGACCGACGAGGCGATGGTCGAAGTGGTCGAGATGGTGCTCGCGGGCACCGTCAACAAACATGTCACCGAGCTGATCAACCGCGCCGGCGCCCTGGCGGTGGGCATTTCGGGCAAGGATGGCGGCCTGATCCGCGCCCGCAAGATGACGCGCACGGTCATCGACCCGGACAGCCATATCGAGCACATGCTCGACCTCGGCTTCGTCGGCGAGCCCGAGCATGTGGATGTCCGGGTGATCCACGCGCTGACCGGCTCCGGCCTGATCCCGGTGGTGGCCCCGGTGGGCCTCGGTGCCGATGGCGCCACCTACAACATCAACGCCGACGATGCGGCCGGCGCCATTGCCGGCGCCCTGCATGCGACCCGGCTGCTGATGCTGACCGACGTGCCCGGCGTGCTCGACCGCGACGGCAACCTGATCGCCGAGCTGTCGGTTTCGGAGGCTCGCGCCCGCATCGCCGACGGCACCATCACCGGCGGCATGATCCCCAAGGTCGAGAACTGCTTCGAGGCGCTCGGCCTCGGCGCCAAGGGCTGCGTCATCCTGGACGGCCGCATTCCCCACGCCGTCCTGCTCGAGCTGTTCACCGAAGCCGGCCCCGGGACCCTGATCCACCGTTAAAGCATCGGAACTTCAAGCCGGCGCCGGCCCTCACCCCCACCCGGCCGCACAAACATCAGACTGTCGTGGGTGGCCGGGTGGGGGTGAGGGCCGGTGCCGGCTTATGGCGTAGCCATCGTGCATAAAGGCTTCAGCGTAACGGCGGCGAGGTCCCGGTGGACTGATCGAGCGCCCCTGGTTCGGGCGCGCCGACATCGGGCTGCAACGCGCCTGGTGCCGGCCAGTCCGCGGGCCGGCTGGCCTGGGTCGGCGGGGTGTCGGCCGGAAGCCGCGTATCGATCACCACCATGAAGCGGCCGGCAAACAGGCTCGGGCTGCGGTCGGTCCGCAGCAGCGCGCTGTAGCGGACGTCCTGGACCGCAGCCCGCTCGTAATCGGCGTCGAGCACCCCGTGCTTGTCCATGAACCGGTTCATCGAGGACGACAGCCGCACGCAGCCCTCGGACGCCGGATGCCCGAGCCGGCGCTCCAGCAAGGTCGGGTCGGTCGCGTGCATCTGCAGGCGGATGTCGCCGCCCTCGCCATCGGTGTGCCACCCCTTCAGCGCCCACTGCCAGCCGAAATCCCACACCCGCATGCCGGCCAGCCCAAGGCCCCGCACATGATGTTCGTTGAAGGTGCCGGCGGCCCGGAAATCCAGGATGGCATCGGTATGCGCGAACACGCCGATGGGGGTCACGTAATAGTCCTTCCGTCCCGACTGCCCGGTGGACACGTGCACCACGCCGACGGTCCGCCAGCCCTCCGGCCCGCCCGGCCGCGCCAGCATCAGGAACAGCAACTGCGCACCCGGATTGCGATCGACCACCACGACGAGCTGGGGCGAGTCGATCGTCTGTCCCGCGAGGCCGAGCATCGTTGCCGCGCGCGACGCCGCATCGGCCTCGGCGCGCCGGCCAGGCTGTTGGAGGTTGGCGACCTCGTGCGCCATCTCGGAGCGGAGCAGCCCGAGTTCTTCGGAGAACAAGCCTTTCCGTGCGGCTCCGGGACCGTCGGAGGGCGCCTGGCCATTATCAGCCGGCAACGGCCTGGCCGGTGGCAGCGGCACGCGCGCGGACAGCGCCGACAGGATCGGGGGGCTCGACAAGGAACCCACCGCGACAGGGGCCCGCAGCTTCGGCAAAGGGAGGGGCGCGCCCGGGTAAGCGGGAGAGGCGGCGCCTTCGATCGGCGGCGGGGTCGCGCAGACCGTTGCCGGCGCGGCGATCGGGATCGCAGCCAGCATCAGCAACAATCGTTTCGAAATAGGTGTCGGCAGGTCGCGCGCCCTCGGCTGTTCATCGGCAGCGTGGGAACGTTGCACCACCGGGCCCGGTTTGTCAGCCTGACACGTTGTTCAACCTGCAGCGCAAGGCGTGATCGCCCGGCCACGTGCCGGCCGGCTGCACAGCGACCTTGTGCACCCGTTTGCGGGCCGCCATGAACGCGGCTGGCGCAAAGCGATGGCCGGGATGGATGCGATGGACGATACGGAACTGCAACGCGGGATCGAGGCCCTGTGGGAACGCCGTACGACACTCTCCGCCGCCAGCGACGCCTCCGACCACGCAGTCGTCGAGAAGGCCCTGCTGGCGCTCGACGAGGGCCGGCTGCGGGTCGCCTCGCCCACGCCGGACGGCTGGGTGGTGCATGCCTGGCTGAAGCAGGCCGTCCTTCTGTCGTTCCGGCTGCAGGCGAGCGCGCCGATGCCGGGGGCCGGCGGCGCCCCGGTGTTCGACAAGGTCGGCATGAAGTTCGAGGGCTGGGACGCCGCCCGCTTCGATGCCGCCGGCTTCCGGGCGGTGCCCGGCGCCGTGGTCCGCCGCTCCGCCTATGTCGGCCCGGGCGCCGTGCTGATGCCGTGCTTCATCAATGTCGGCGCGCATGTCGGCGCCGGCACCATGATCGATACCTGGTCCACCGTAGGCAGCTGCGCCCAGGTCGGCGCCCGCTGCCACATCAGCGGCGGCGTCGGCCTCGGCGGTGTGCTGGAGCCGTTGCAGGCCGCTCCCGTCGTCATCGAGGACGATTGCTTCATCGGCGCCCGGTCCGAGGTCGCCGAAGGCTTCCTGGTCGAACGCGGCAGCGTCGTCTCGATGGGCGTGTTCCTCGGCGCCTCCACCCGGGTGATCGACCGCAACACCGGCGAAACCTTCCAGGGCCGGGTGCCGCCCTACTCCGTGGTGGTCCCCGGCACCCTGCCCGGGCGCCCCCTGCCCGACGGCAGCCAGGGCCCAGGGCTCGCCTGCGCCGTCATCGTCAAGCGCGTCGACGCCCAGACCAGGAGCAAGACGGCCATAAACGATCTGCTCAGGGATTGAGTATATAGATCACACCGCTCACGAAACCGTTTACCGGTGCCTGTTCCCTGCCCGCCGATCCCTGTATGACGCCGCCCTGAGACTTCTGGAGACTACGCTTTTGCGCATCGCGATGATCGGCGGCGGCTACGTGGGTCTGGTCTCGGGCGCGTGCTTCGCGGAACTCGGCAACGACGTCGCCATTGTCGAGGTCGATGCCGCCAAGCTGTCCAGCCTGCGCGAAGGCGGCATCCCGATCTACGAACCCGGCCTGCAGCCGCTCGTCGCCGACAACGTGCGCGCCGGCCGCCTCACCTTCGGCGACGACATCGCAGCAGCCGTCGCCGGGGTGGACGCCGTTTTCATCGCTGTCGGCACGCCCACCAGGCGCGGCGACGGGCATGCCGATCTGTCCTACGTGTTCGCCGCGGTCGAGCAGGTCGCCCGCGTGCTGACCGCACCGACCGTCATCGTCACGAAATCGACCGTTCCGGTCGGCACCGGCCGCCGTATCAAGGAGATCCTGGCGACCGTCCGCCCCGAACTGGAAGTCGATGTCGCGTCGAACCCGGAGTTCCTGCGCGAAGGCAGTGCCATACCGGATTTCATGCGCCCGGACCGGGTCGTCATCGGCGTCGAGACCGATCGCTCGCGTGAGGTGCTGCGCCAGCTCTACCGGCCGCTTTACCTGATCGAGGCGCCGATCCTGTTCAC
>CAZZWO010000241.1:0-4302 GCA_964657885.1 uncultured Acetobacteraceae bacterium
GGTTGTATTCCGACCACGCAATGTCGGCGGCGTTGCGCGGCGGGATTTCGCCCGAGCCTTCGACGAAGGCGGCCCGCGGTTGCTGCGCGCGCTGCTTCGCCTCGGTGTCGAGCTGCGCCTGCAATGCGGGGATCGCCAGCCCGGCGTGGTCGGGCGAGCTCAGGCTCGGCAGCCGCGGCGTCAGGTCACGCTGCACGATCTCGTGCCAGCTCGCACGATCCTGTGTCAGGTCGATGCCGGGCGGCACCGAGGTGAGCGAGGCCGCGGCGAAGAACACCGTGAAGCCGATGCCGATCTCCACCTCGGCGAAACGCCGCATCCGCAGCACCGGGGTCGCGGGGTCGCGCCGCATCCGCTCGGTGACCAGGAAATTGCCGAAGCCGAGCACCAGGAGCATGGCGAACATCGACACCTTGGCGCCGACCATCACGCCATAGGCGGTGCCGTAGAACGCCGACCATGAACCGATGTAGAACAGGCTCATCGTCAGGCCCGACGCCAGGATGCAGGCGACGCCCAGCATCGACAGCCGCGAGAACCGGCCGCCGACCAGCCGCAGGGCGTTGCCGTCGGTGATGTTTGCCAGCGCCATGACGAAGCACGGTATGCCGCCGATCCAGATGGCGGCGCCGATCTGGTGCAGCGCTTCGACGCCCAGCAGCAGCCCGTTATCGGACAGCCGCGCCGCCGCGTGCGTCGTCAGTGTGGCCGCGACCAGCTCCGCAGCACCCGCCGCGAGCAGCGGGACGGCTCCGGCGCGGCGCCACAACAGGATCGCCAGCGTTGCGGCGGCCAGCATCTTGACGATGCCGGCGACCGCGAAGTTGGCGCCGAGCACGTTGCCGACCGGCAGATCGACGGTGCTGACCAGCACCGCGGTCTGCAGCCCGACATTCACAAGTTCGACGCCGGCCAGCGCCACCGCGCTCCAGGCAGCGATCGCGGCGGTCCGGCGCAGCACAAGCGGCCCGACGGCGCCGGCGAACGGCCGCGCCAGGCAGACCAGGAACAGCATGCCCCCCAGCGCCATCGACTGGCTGACGATCACCAGCCCGTGCAGCAGGATGCCCAGGTAGCCGATCAGATCGACGAGCCGGTTCACTGGGCGGCGCTCGGCCCCGGTGCCGCAGGTGAGCCGGCTGCCGCATCGACGGTGAACGGGATGCGGCCGCGGGTGATATGCCCGTCGGTCGCCAGCACCTGCCAGTCGATCTCGTACTGCCCGGGTTCGAGTTGCAGGCCGGTGCGCAACACATCCGGCGTTGGCGCGGGTTGCGCGGTCAGCCGCCGCGACGCATCGCCCTGTTTCAGCAGCAGCTTGGAACGTCCGGCATCGATCCGGCTGTTATACCGCAGCATCACGTCGAGCTTGCCTGCCGCCACGTGCCCCAGCGGCGCCGGCATGCTGTCGATCAGGACGGCATGGGCAGCGGCCGGGCCCGCCAGAAGCATCCCGCAAATCATCGTCGCAACGCCGCGCATCATGTCCCTGGTCCCTGTTCGGCGCCGCGCTGTAGCCTGCCGGGCCAGCCGCGTCCAACCGGGTATCGGCGGAAATCCGACGGGCATCCTGCGGTGTTCGACGAGGACCGTTGCAATCCGACACGTCGCTGTCCCAATTCCGACACAGCCGCGGCCTATCTCGCCGGCTTCTGACTGCCTTAGGAGTTCACCCATGCGTCGCATCTCTTCCGCCTTGCTGTTGCTCGCCTTGGCCGCCTCGGTCAGCGCCTGCGCCTGCCGGCCCGGCTATGTCGGCCCGTATGGCGGCGTGCATCCCGGCCGCTGCGTTGTTTACTGATCACCCCACCTGACCGGAAAGCCGGCCGGCGGCGACTTTGCCGTTTGGCCGGTCCTTCCCGCATGCTAGGGCTGCGGCGTGAGGAGAAGCCGTTACAGCCCGCCCGCGATGCTGGCCGCCCTGTTCGCGGTGCTGTGCCAGGCCGCGCTGTTCCTGCCGATGGCGGGTGCCGCGCCCGCCAGCTCGCTCAACCATATGCATATCTGTTCCGTGGGTCCGGCGCCGTCGCCGCCCGCCGGAACACCAGCGCACGCGCCCCGAAACGCCGCTGATTGCGCCCGCTGCACCGTCTGCAGCGCGGTATCTGTCGCTCCGGCCCTGCCCGGCGCCGCGGAAATCCCGGCACCGCGTGAAGCTCGAGTCTTGCCACACCCGCCGGCTGCCGAAGGCCGCGCCGTGCACCGCCCGTGGATTGCGGCCGCCGCACCGCGAGGGCCGCCCACCCCGATCTGAGACGGCCCACCCGCCACCAGATCAGGAAATCGTTTATGGTCCGCAAACTCCGCAGCGCGGCTGCCGCCTGCGTCTCGCTTATCGCGCCGCATGCCGCGGGCGCGCATGCCATAGCCGGTGCACGGGTGTTCCCCGTGACCCTCACGCTCGACGACCCCGGTGTCGCCGACGAGGCCACCCTGCCGCAGGTCACCTGGCAGCGTTCCGGTGCCGATGGCGGACCCGGCCCGGTGCACGAAACCGACATCGATTTCGAATACGACAAGCGCATCACCACCGATCTCGGCCTCGCCATCAATGACGGCGCGGCGATCCAGGACACCGAACACGGCAAGACCCGGATGGGCGGCGAAAACATCGAGGTGACGGGCAAGTACCAGGTGCTGGTCAACGCCCCGCACGAATTCATCTTCACCGTCGGTGTCGGGCGGGAGTTCGGCAGGACCGGCACCATCCACACCGGTGCCGACCAGTACGGGTCCACCACCCCCACGTTGTATTTCGGCAAAGGGCTCGGCGACCTGCCGGCGGACGCGCTCCGCCCGTTCGCGATCACCGGCGAGTTCAGCTACACCATCGCGGATCGCGAGTTGAAGCAGGTCGCCGCACCGGCGCCGATGGGTGCGGCGGCCGGCACCACGCCGGGCATCGGGATGGCCCAGGCGCAGTTCAACAACGGCAACAACAACGCTTATGCGGGCGGTCTGTCCCTGCAGTACAGTCTGCCCTACCTCGTCTCGCAGGTCCGCGACATCGAAGCGCCCCGGTTCTTCAAGCATCTGGTGCCGCTGGTGGAAGTGACATGGTCGTCCCCGGCCAGTTCGCCGAGCACCGGGGGCACCCAGGTTCTGGTGGCGCCGGGCGTCATCTGGATCAACCGTGCCTACCAGGTCGGATTGGAAGCGCTGATCCCGGCCAACAAGGCCAGCGGGACCAATGTCGGCGTGATCGCCCAGTTCCACCTGTTCCTCGACGACCTGCTGCCCCGATCGCTCGGCCGCCCGATCGCCGACTGGTAGCAACCGACACTCCCGCACAAGGCTAGCTGCCATGAAACTCCGTGTTCGTATGCCGATCGTGCTTGCCGGCTTCGCGCTCGCACTGGTCTGCCCGCCCGCCCATGCGCACGCCATGCTCGAACAGGCGGTGCCGCCGGTCGGCAGCACCGTGCCGTCCGCCCCCGGCGAGCTCCGCCTCAGCTTCAGCGAGGCGCTGGAACCACGGTTCTGCCGCATCGCGGTGACCGACGCTTCGGGTGCGCCGATGAATGCCGGGGCCATCCGCACCGATCCTGCCGACCCGTCGCGGCTGCTGGTCCCCGTGCGAGCGCTGCGCCCGGGGACCTATGGCGTGAGCTGGCACGCCGTCTCGGTCGATACCCACCGCACCGAGGGAAGCTACAGGTTTACCGTAGGGCCGTGATCCCGCCCTTCGACATCGAGGGCGGTGCCTCCCTGGCACTGGCGCGGGCGCTTTCGGTCGCGGGCCTCGCGGCGGCCGCGGGCAGCCTGGTTTATGCCCGATGGGTCGCGCCGCCATCGCTCGGCGAAGCCGACCGAGCCCGCCTGCGCCACCTGGCGTTCTGGTGCATCGCGGGAGCGGCCGCGGGCGCCCTCGTCTGGATGCTCGCGCAGGCGAGGGACATGACCGGGGTGGCCACAACCGCCGACCTCGGTGCAGCCCAGCTGCGGGACGTGCTCGGCGCCACCCTGTTCGGCAAGCTTCTCGGCACGCGGCTCATCCTGCTGGGCATCGCCGCGGCGGCCCTGAAAGCCAGGTGGGGCACGGTCGCTTCCGGGTGCGCGTGCCTGGCGCTGGTCTTGCAAGCGGGTCTGAGCCATGCCTTCGCAATGGGCCACGCGCCCTGGCTGCTCGCGTCATCGGTGCTGCACATCCTGGCGGCCGGACTCTGGCTTGGCGGCCTGCCCGGGCTACTCATCCTCGTCGCGCGCGCCGGACCGGCTTCGGCACGGCTCGCGGCCGAGCGGTTCTCTATCCTGGGACTGGCCTGCGTGGGCACCATACTGGCCACCGCCGCCCTGCAGTCC
>CAZZWO010000242.1:0-4288 GCA_964657885.1 uncultured Acetobacteraceae bacterium
ATGAACCCGCGGCGCATCCGGGCGAGGGCGTGGGCGTGCCGAGGGACGAAACCGTGCTGGTGGTCGATGACGAGCCGACGGTGCGGATGCTGGCGACCGAGATCCTCGAGGAACTCGGCTACAACGCGCTCGAAGCCTCGGATGGTGCGGCCGGCCTGGAGATCCTCCGATCGGACATGAGGGTGGATCTGCTGGTGACCGATGTCGGCCTGCCCGGCGGGATGAACGGCCGGCAGCTCGCCGATGCCGGCCGGATGCTGCGCCCGGGGCTGCCGGTCCTGTTCATCACCGGTTTTGCGGAAAACGCGGTGCTCGGGCATGGCGACCTGGACGCAGGAATGCACGTGCTGACCAAACCCTTCTCCCTGGACGTGCTCGCCGCCCGTATCAGGGCGCTGATCCAAGGATAGAAAAGCCTTCTTTTCTGGAGACAAGAAGCAGAAGACTCTTATGATTGATGGGGAGAGACTTCGCGACAGCACAAGTAGAGTCTTCTCGCTTCTTCTTCATCAGAATAAGAAGAATGCTTTTACCCGTTTCAGTCACATCGGCAAAGGCATAAGCTCGGGCGGCAACGAGCGGGGAGTGACACGATGCCGGACGAACTTGTTTTCTACACGAACCCCATGTCACGCGGGCGGATGGCGCGCTGGATGCTGGAGGAAGTGGGCGTCCCCTACCGGACCGAGGTGATGGATTACGCGACGACCCTGAAGTCGCCTGCATACCTGGCCGTGAATCCCATGGGCAAGGTGCCGGCGCTGTCGCATGGGACGGAGGTGGTGACCGAGGTGGCGGCCATCTGCGCCTACCTTGCCGACGCCTTCCCGGAGGCGGATCTGGCGCCACCGGTGAACAGTCACCTGCGCGCACCCTATTATCGCTGGCTGTTCTTCGGCGCCGGTCCAGTGGAAGCGGCGATAACCAACGCGCATCTGAAGTTCGAGGTGCCCGAGGGCAAGGAGAGGATGGCCGGTTACGGCAGCTTGGCCGCGGTCCTCGACACGCTCGAGCGAGCGGTGTCGGGCAAGCAGTATCTTGTCGGTGACAAGTTCTCGGCCGCCGACCTGTACATCGGCGCGCAGCTCGGCTTTGGATTGATGTTCGGGACGATCGAGAAACGCCCGGCGTTCGAGACCTACACCGCGAACTTCGCCAGCCGTCCGGCCGCGATCCGCGCGCGTGAGATCGACGATGCGCTGATTGCGAAAGCGCAAGCCGCCAAGGCACCGGCCAACGCGTAAGCAACCGTGGAGCTGAGGGCGCGAAACGACCAGTCAGGATCGTTTCGCGTCCAGGTTGTGGTTGTCGGTGAACACGGCTGCAACGCCATCCTGACGGGTGGGACGCATTCTTGGCCGTTTAGATCCAGCGGAAACCCTCGGCCGGCTCTCCGAACCGAGTGCCACCTAAGAACTTTTCGCTTCGTCTGAAAAAACCGTTTCGAAAACAACAAAAAAGCGACGACACAAACACCGTGTTTTCGTTGCAGAAAACGCTTGACCGCCGGTTGCCAGCCCGATAACGATTTCGTGAGCACAACTTCGGGTTGCCCTTTCCCAGCGAGGTCCAGCGTGTCAGTCCGTGATACAGGCGCACAAGTCGCGCACGCCTTCAATCGTTTCGGTCTCGGTGGTAGGCCAGACGATAGCATTCCCAGCAGCACGGTCGCCTGGCTGACCGGCCAGCTCACCGGCACAGATCCGCTGATCAGCGCCGGACCGTCGCTCAACACCTGTCTCGGTTATGTCCAGGCCATCACGTCCTCGCCGCCGCACTCGACGCAGAACGCGACCGCGCGGACCGCCCTGAACACGCTGCTTTCCAACGAGCAGAACACCTGGGTGCAGGGCGCCGTCGCGACACAGACGCCGTTCCGCGAGCGGCTCGTCCGGTTCTGGGCGAACCACTTCGCCATCCAGAGCGGCGCCGGGTTCGTGGCCCAGGCGACCGCCGGCTGCTTCATCCGCCAGGCGATCCGCCCTTACGTAAACGACACGTTCGTGAACATGCTGCTCGCGGTCATCCAGCACCCCGCCATGCTGGACTCGCTTAACAACGACGTTTCGATCGGACCGCATAGCACCCGCGGCATCTCGTCCGGTGCAGGCTTCAACGAGAACCTCGGCCGCGAGACGCTGGAACTGTTCACCGTCGGCATCGGCGCCGGCTACACGCAGGGCGATGTCGATGCGCTGGCCCTGATGCTCACCGGCTGGACGGTCAACACCGCGCCACCGAGCCAGGGTTTCGTCATCGACTCGAACGCGCACGAGCCCGGGCCGCAGACCCTGATGGGTGTGACCTATCCGGGCACCGTTTTCGACGCTTACGAGGCACTGCTTTTCCTCGGCACGCATCCGGCCACCTACAACCACATCGCCACCAAGCTGGTTGCGCATTTCTGCAGCGACACGCCGGACCCGAACGACATTGCCGTTGTTGTCAACGCGCTGTCGACCACCGGCGGCAGCCTGACGGCCGCCTACAACGCGATCATCGGGCTCAGCAGCGCCTGGGTTCCGCAGACCAAGCTGCGCACCCCTGCCGACTTCATCATGGCCGCGATGCGCTCGGTCGCGGCACAGCCGTTCACCGCAAAGAGCGCGGTGGCCGGCAACAAGTCGCTCGGCGAGGAGATCTGGTCGCCGCCCTTCCCGAACGGCTGGTCGGATTTCGGCGCCGACTGGGCGGCACCGTCGCAGATGATGCTGCGCACCAACTGGGCCAACGCGTTCGCCACCGGCTTCAACAAGGTGGACCCGGCCGCCACCGCCCAGACGGCGCTCGGCCCGCTGATCAGTCCGGCAACGACGGCAATGCTCGCCCGCGTCACGGCGACCCACGACAAGCTGGTCGTCCTGTTCTGTTCCCCCGAATTCCAGAGGCGCTGACATGTCGCACCATCATCATCCCCACCACCATCACCACGGCTCGCTGATCGGCGGCCTGAATGTCACGAGGCGCGCCACCATCGGCGGCATGGGTGCGGCCCTCGCTTTGGCGCACCTGAAGCCGGCCCGCGCCGCGGTGCCGTTTCCGCAGCGCCTGGTCATCGTCAACGTGCTCGGCGGCCTCGACGGGCTGGCGGCGGTGGTGCCTTACGGCGACCCTAACCTGGCCGGCTTGCGCTCACCGCTGGTTCCCCCGGCCGTCGGACAGCCGGGCGGCATGTTCGACCTCGGCGGGTTCTACGGGCTGAACCCGGCGATGCCGACGCTCTACAACATGTTCCAGGCCGGGCAGATGCTGGCCGTGCATGCGGTCGGCGGCATCGTCAACACGCGCAGCCATTTCGCCGGCCAGACGGCGTTGCAGACCGGCGAGACTGCGATCTCCAGCAGCGGCTGGATGAACCGCCTGACCTCGGTTCTCGCGACCCAGCCGGGCGGGGTGGAGCCGGGGGTGGCACTCACCCCCAGCATGCCGACCTTCCTGCAGGGGCCGGTCCAGGCGGCCAGCTGGTGCTCGTCGAGCATTGCCAGCACGCCGAACACGCTGGCGGCGCTGGTCGAAACGCTGGGTTCGCCCGACCCGCTCATCGGAGGACCCATCGAATCGGGGTTCAATGACAAGACGCTGCTGCAGAGCTTCCTCGCAGGCCGGGCGGCGACCAGCTCCGCCCTGCAGCAGGCGATGCAGGCGGCCGGCTTGTTTCTGTCGTCGCCCGGCGGTCCCGCGGTCGCGATCGTCCAGACCGATACGATGGACACCCACATCAACCAGAACTCGCGTCTGTCGAGCCTGCTGTCGGACCTCGACGCCTCTATCGGCGTGCTCGCCTCCGCCATGGGCAGCGCCTGGGCCAACACGGTGGTGATGACGGTGACCGAGTTCGGCCGCGCGGCCTACATGAACGGTTGCGGCGGCACCGACCACGGCACCGGGTTCGCCATGTTCCTGGCGGGCGGACCGGTAGCCGGCGGGCAGGTGGTGTCCGATTGGCCTACGCTCGCCGCGAACCAGTTGCTCGACAACCGCGACCTCGCACCGACCGTCGACATCCGCTCGGTCATCATGGGCGTGCTGCAGGACCATCTGGGCCTGACGCCCTCGCAACTGGCGACGGTCTTCCCCAACGCCGGGGTGTCGCCACTCGACGGGCTGATCCAGTCGGAAGCCGGCCAGTCCCGGCGCCACGGCTACAAAGCGAGGCTTTAGCCAAGACCCGCGCCCCGCCCGAACCAGCGTCCACACGGCACGCGCATGATTTGCAAAAAGGGCGCGCGTGCCGCCTGCGGGCTCCGGAGGTTTCGGGCGTGGGTCGGCGTGGGTGTGCATCGTAGGG
>CAZZWO010000243.1:0-4280 GCA_964657885.1 uncultured Acetobacteraceae bacterium
CCAGCAGTCCGTCGAAGGACTTCTGGAAGCTGGCGATCCCCTCGGCGAGGAGCTCGACGAGCCAGACGTCGTCCCGCGGCCCGAGCCAGCGCGGAACGAGCCGGTCGTCCACCGTGCGATCGAAGCTAAGGAGCCGGTCGGGGAGCATGGACGGCTCGTCGCGCGGCCGCATCCCCGACGCGCCGGTTCCGGCCACCGGCGCCAACCCTTTGCTGGCCGCGGCGGCACCGGTGCTGGAGGCCGCCATCCGCATCGCCGGCGTACGCGGTGCGCGCACACCCGACGTGGACCAGCTTCGGCGCGGCATGGTCGATGCGGTGCGCGCGTTCGAGAAAGCCGCGCTGGCGACCGGGCTGGATACCAAATCGCTGCGTGCGGCGCGCTACGCACTGTGTGCGACGATCGACGACATCGTGCTGAGCACGCCGTGGGGTTCGTCGAGCAACTGGTCGCAGCAGACGCTGACGAGCATCTTCCACAACGAAGTCACCGGTGGCGAACGTTTCTTCGACATACTCGAACAGATGCAACGCGAGCTTGGCCGGCACTCCGAAGTCGTCGAGCTGATGTACCTGTGCACTTCGCTCGGCTTCGAGGGACGCTACCGGGTGATGCCGCGCGGCGTCGCGGCCCTGACCGAGCTGCGCGAAGGCACCTACCGCGCCATCCGCACGCGTCGCGGCGAGTTCGAGCGGGAGCTTTCGCCGCAATGGCGCGGGCTGGACATCGGCCGCGGCATGTCGTGGCGCATCCCGCTCTGGGCGGTGGGGCTGGCCTCGCTCACCATCGCCTGCCTGCTCTACACAGGCTTCAACCTGGCGCTGGCCGGGCGGTCCGACGTCGCCTATGCCGAGCTGACCGGATTGCCGCCGAGCGGACCGCCGGTCGTGCCGCGCGCGCAGCAGGTGGAAGCGCCGCCGCCGCCAGCCGCGCCGGCGATCCAGACCGGTGCGGTGGCCAAGCTGCACCAGTTCCTGGCGCCCGAGATTGCGCAGGGTCTGGTGACGGTACTGGAAGATGCCCAGACGGTGACGGTGCGCATTGCAAACCGGTCGATGTTCGCGTCCGGTTCGGCGGAGCTGGCGCCAGGCCACACGGCGTTGCTGCAGCGGATCGGTGATGCGCTGAATGCCGAGCCGGGCAACGTGGTGGTGAACGGCTACACCGACAACCAGCCGATCCGCACGGTGCGTTTCCCGTCCAACTTCCAGCTGAGCCAGGCGCGTGCCGAAGCTGTGGCCGCCGTTGTTGTCACCCGCCTGAAGGACCACGCGCGGCTGAAGGCGCAGGGCCGCGGCGAGGCCGATCCGATCGGCCCCAACACGACACCGGAAGGCCGGCAGCAGAACCGCCGCACCGAGATCGTCCTCGTCAGGGCGTCGGGGCCATGAGCGAAATGATGCCGATACTCACGGGTGCGGCCGTGCTGGCCGGGGACGGCGCATGAACCTTTATTATCGCGTGCTGCGCTCACGCTGGTTCAAGTCCGCACTCGGCGTGCTGGTGCTGTCGGTGCTGATCTGGTTCTTCGGGCCGTTGCTCGGCATCGGCCAGATGCATCCGTTCGACAGCACCATCGTGCGCATCATCGCAATCGGCATTCTGGTCGTGCTCTGGCTGTGCCTGAACCTGATCAGCGAGCTGCACGCCGCGCGCAAGGAAAAGGACCTGGTCGAAGGCGTGTCGGCGCCCGATGCAGCGGCGGCCGCCGATGCAGCGGCAGTTGCCGCCGAGACCGGCGTGCTTTCCGAAAGGATGCGCACGGCGCTGCATGACCTGAAAAAGGCCAAGCTGGGCGGACGTTCGGGGCGGCGGCTTTACCAGCTGCCCTGGTACATGTTCATCGGGCCGCCCGGCGCCGGCAAGACCACGGCGCTGGTGAATAGCGGGCTGCGGTTTCCGCTGGCGGACACCACCGGGCCGCAGGCGATCTCGGGTGTCGGCGGCACGCGCAATTGCGATTGGTGGTTCACCGACGAGGCGGTGCTGATCGACACCGCCGGCCGCTACACCACGCAGGACAGCCACTCGACAGTCGACGCCGCGGCGTGGACCGGCTTCCTGCGGCTGCTGAAGAAGCACCGGAAACGCCAGCCGCTGAACGGCGTGCTGCTGGCGATCAGCCTGACGGATCTGTCGGAGCTGGACGACGCCGCACGCGCCGCGCATGCGCAGACCATGCGCAAACGCATCCGCGAGCTGCATGACGAACTCGGGGTGCGGCTGCCGATCTACGTGTTGTTCACCAAGGCCGACCTGATTGCCGGCTTTGTCGAGTTTTTCGACACGCTGGGCCGCGAGGAACGCGAGCAGGTCTGGGGCATCACTTTCCCGCTCGACGACGGCAAGATCGAAGGCGGCGCCGTCCAGGGTTTCGCCAGCGGTTTCGACGCGCTGCTGCAGCGGCTGAACGACCGGCTGCTGGAACGGGTGAACCAGGAAACCGATGTTCGCCGCCGCCGCCTGATCTACGGCTTCCCGCAGCAGGTCGCATCGCTTCGTGCGGTGGCCAGCGATTTCCTGCAGGAGATATTCAAGCCCAGCCGCCTGGAAGCGCGCCCTCTGCTGCGCGGCGTATACCTCACCAGCGGCACGCAGGACGGCACGCCGATCGACCGGCTGCTCGGCGCGATGGCGGGACAGTTCGGCCTGCAGCGCCAGGCGGTGACGGCGTTCAGCGGTGCCGGCCGCAGCTATTTCCTCGCGCGCCTGGTCCGCGACGTGGTGTTTCCGGAATCCGGGCTGGTCAGCACCGATCCCAAACTGGAGAGACGCGCTCGCCTGACGCATTACGCGGCTTATGCCGGGGCGGCGGCCCTGGTGATCTTCCTCGCCGGCTTCTGGACCATGAGCTATTTCGGCAACCTGGACCTCATGGCGGTGGTGCACGGCGAATCCGTGCATTACGGCACCGACCTCAAGACGCTGAACGATCGCGGACCGCAGGATGTCGACCTGCTCGCCGCATTGCCGCCGCTCGACACGCTGCGGGGCCTGCGCGGCGGTTACGAGGAACGTGAGAAGGCCGTGCCGATCTCGCTGACCTTCGGGCTGTACCAAGGACAGAAGCTAAGCACCGCGTCGGTCGATGCGTACTACCACGGCCTGAACACCATCCTGCTGCCACGGCTTCTGGCGCGGCTGGAAAGCGAACTGGCGACCCACATCGCCAAGCCGGACGCGCTGTACGAACTGCTGAAGGTGTACCTGATCCTGGGGCGGCAAGGGCCGCTCGATCCCGGCCTGATCGCACAGTGGCTGCAGGCCGATCTCGAGGCATCGCTGCCGGGCGACGAAAACGAGGCGAGCCGCGACAAATTGCTGGACCACACAGCCGCGATGCTGGAACGGCCGCTGATCGCCATACCGCTCGACGGTCCGCTGATCGCCCGGGTGCGCGAGGTGCTGACGCGCGAGCCGCTGGCCGAGTACAGCTACGGCCGCATCCTGCGCAGCCGCCGCATGCGCGAGATCCCGGAATGGACGGTGCAGGACAATGCCGGCCCGGGCGCCAGCCGGGTGTTCATGCTGCGCTCGGGCAAGAAGCTGTCGACCGGCGTGCCCGGCGCGTTCACCTATGCCGGCTACCATTCCAAGCTGTTGCCCATGTTGCCGACGGTGACACAGGACATCGCCGAGGATAGCTGGGTGCTGGGGCAGCCGAAACGCGGTGTCGAAGCGACACTCAGCGAAACCACGCGGCTGCGCCGCGACGTGCTGGGCCTGTACCTCGACGATTATGTGCGGCACTGGGACGGCCTGCTGGGCGACATCGCCGTCAGGCCGTTCGGCAACCTGCAACAGGGCCTCGACGAGCTGAACCTGCTATCCGCGCCCGACTCGCCGCTGCGCGACCTGATGCAGGCGCTGGACACCCAGACGCAACTCAGCCGCACCGGCGCCACCGACAAGGCAACTGCGAAAGCCGAAGGTGCACTCGCAAAGATCGGCACCAAGGCCGCCGGCTTCGCCGCCCTGGAAGGCCGCATGGGCCTGACCCGTCAGGAGAACGAGATCGCCAACATCCTGGGCGAAGGTTTCGACAGCGGCGGGCCCGGCGGCAAACCCATCGACCCTGCGACGCGGGTGGATGCGCATTTCAAGTGGATCCACGATTTCGTGGCAGGCGCGGACGGCCAGCCCTCGGCGATGGAGTCCGCCATCTCCAAAATGGGCAGCATGTATCAGAACTTCTCGCAGGTCTCGTCCTCCGCCAACCAGGGCCAGGCGTTGTTGAGCGTGGTGAAAGGTGGTGGCGGAGGCGGGGCTGGCGGAGGCGG
>CAZZWO010000244.1:0-4273 GCA_964657885.1 uncultured Acetobacteraceae bacterium
GCCCCTATGGCTAAGGTTCTGCACGACGCGTTCGGCATCGAGCGTGGCTACATGGTGACCATCCACAGCTACACCGGCGACCAGAAGACGGTGGACACGCTGCACCGCGATCTGCACCGCGCGCGCGCCGCCGCGATGTCGATGATCCCGACCAGCACCGGCGCGGCGAAGGCGCTGGGACTCGTGCTGCCCGAACTGGCGGGCAAGCTCGATGGCACGTCGGTGCGCGTGCCGACGCCGAACGTCTCGCTGGTGTCGCTCGACGTGAACCTCGCACGGCCGGCCAGCGTGAAGGAGGTGAACCACGCGTTCCGCGAAGCCGCGACCGGCCCGATGAAGCACATCATGGACTACAACAGCGAGAAGCTGGTCAGCACCGATTTCAACGGCGTGGCCGCATCCTGCACGTTCGATTCGACGCAGACCCATTCGATCGACGGCGGCAAGCTGGTGCGCGTCGCCGGCTGGTATGACAACGAGTGGGGCTTCTCATCCCGCATGTCGGACACGGCGGCACTCTGGGGCAGCATGTAGCCTTTCAAGGAGAAGCGCGATGTTCGAAATGGTCAAGGAGTCCTGGCGTGCCGCGTGGCAAGCGTGCCTACGACTTCCGAAGCTGTTCGGCAGCGCGCTTATCCTGCTGATGGCGCTGGACGTTATGATCTTGGCTACCGGCGATCGCCTGGGTGTTCCTAGCCCCCATGACATCATCACGACCGGCATGCATCACCCGATGCCGTTGCTGCCGATCTACCTCTTCTCAATCGGCGCGGCAGCAGTCGAAACGATTGTGTTGGCTCCCCTGGCGATCGGTGTTCATCGGTTGATCCTGCTCGGCGAGGCTTCCGACGACATTGCCATTGCCTCCGACCCGCGCGCATGGCGATTTGCGCTTTGGCTGATCGCACTGAACCTGCTTCGGCAGTTTCCCACCCTTTTCAAAGTTGCTACCTCCTCGCAGCTTGGCGGGGGCATAGCCGGACTGATCCAGTTCGCGCTCGTGATCGTTACGGCGATTGCGGGAGTACGGCTGGTGCTGTTGTTTCCGGCGACGGCGATCGACCAGACGCATCCGGCGGCGTACGGGTGGCGGCTAAGCCGGTCGCATGCGTGGAGGATATTCTTCACGATGCTCGTGACATTGATCCCGACGGCTCTTGTGGGCATCCCAACGATCATTTTAGGCCTGGGGGGTTTCTCGTCAGCGGATTTCCGCTTCGAACGACCGTTGAGCGTGATGCTGGGCGGGGTGACCCAAGTCGCCACGGTAGCCCTACTCGCAGCCGTGGCGAGTGGTTTTTACCGCGTTTACACGAGTGAACACGGTCCGGGCGACGCTCGTTTGGCCGCCTAAAGATCCCGCACATAAGTCAGTCAGAAACGGTATAGGTGAGAGACATGTTCAAGACCCTCGACGGCGTCGATGTGCGCGGCAAGCGGGTACTGCTGCGGGTCGACCTGAACGTGCCCGTCAGGGACGGCAAGATCACCGACCTCACGCGGATCGAGCGGGTGTCGCCGACCATCAGCGAGCTGGCGGAGGCCGGCGCGCGGGTCATCGTGGTCAGCCATTTCGACCGGCCGAAGGGCAAGCGGGTTGCGGCCATGTCGCTGCGCCCGGTATCGGCCGCGATGCGCGACGTGCTGGGGCTGGACGTGTTCTTCGCCGATGACTGCGTGGGTCCGGTGGCCGAAGACGCGGTGGCACGGCTTGAAAACGGCCAGGTGCTGGTTCTGGAGAACACCCGCTTTCACCCCGGCGAGGAAGATAACGATCCGGAGATGGCCCGCGAGCTGGCCGCACTGGCCGACATCTACGTCAACGACGCGTTCTCCACGGCGCACCGGGCGCATGCCAGCACCGCAGGCGTCACCCGTCACCTGCCCAGCCATGCCGGGCGGCTGATGCAACGCGAGCTCGAAGCGTTGACCGCCGCGCTGGACCACCCCGACCGCCCGGTCTGCGCCATCGTCGGCGGGGCGAAAGTCTCGACCAAGCTGGCGCTGATCGGCAACCTGATCGGGCGGGTGGATGTGCTGGTGATCGGCGGCGCCATGGCCAACACGTTCCTGGCGGCACAGGGCGTGAAGGTCGGCCGTTCGCTGCAGGAGCCCGACATGCACGAGACAGCGCGCGAGATCCTGGCGCAGGCCCGTGCCGGTGGCTGCGAGATCATCCTGCCGGTCGATGTGGTCACCGCGACCGAGTTCCGCGCCAACCCGCCGACCCGCACGGTACCGGTCGGCGAGGTTCCGGACGATGCGATGATCCTCGATGTCGGTCCCGCGACGGTCGGTGTGATCACCGCCAAGCTGCCGGGCCTGCGCACGCTGGTCTGGAACGGCCCGCTCGGCGCGTTCGAGACCGAGCCGTTCGATGCAGCCACCGTTGCCCTCGCCCATGCCGTCGCGGCCGCCACCTCGGCTGGCCACCTGCGGTCGGTCGCTGGTGGCGGCGATACCGTGGCAGCGCTGAAGCATGCCGGCGTGCTGGACAAGATGAGCTACGTCTCGACGGCGGGAGGCGCCTTCCTGGAGTGGCTGGAAGGCAAGATGCTGCCGGGCATCCTGGCCTTACAGGCGCTCGACGGTGTGGCGATACCCGCCTGACCGGGGCGTTATGCTGCACCGCAACTGTCGGGTGCACCCGCGTACGGCAAAAATCGTAACGATACAGCAAGAGCGCAGCAACTTACGATTTCTGTTGATCGGGTTTCACCATCCCTTCATTGTTACCTCATGAACAGGTTCAAAGTTCCCGTGCTTCTACGGGCCGGCTCTGCTCTTGGTTTTGTGGTTCTGCTTGGGGCTGCCGGTCCCGACGGCATGCAGGTGCAGATCAACGATGTCGGGCCGCTTGCCCAGCCGGAGCCCGCGCCTGCCAAAGCGCTGACTTTCCAGAACACCATCTACCAGGCAGCACCGGTGCCGGACGAAGACGTCGGCGCACCACCCGGGGCGGTCCAGACCGAAGCACA
The DNA here is from genome assembly GCA_964657885.1 of uncultured Acetobacteraceae bacterium. Lineage (GTDB taxonomy): Bacteria > Pseudomonadota > Alphaproteobacteria > Acetobacterales > Acetobacteraceae > BOG-908. Next base: position 2,979 of record CAZZWO010000244.1, read on the forward strand.
GATCGCGCCGAAGCTGCTGTCGCCGAAGAGCCTGTTCCAGGGCGACGGCTTCTCGAACGGTTCGAGCCAGGAAGCCGCCCTCGAACACCGCCGGGCCGGCGCCGCGGGCCTCGGCCTCAGCGTCCCGGTCAACTGATGACGGTCAGATCCGCTCGCTGACGGCAATCGCCACGCGGCAGCCGGCCTTGATGACGCTGCTCAACACACGGTAGCCGGGCGTCAGTTCTGCCTCGTGCTCCAGCCCGATGTCGCGGTGCTCCAGCTCCTCGGCCCTGAACTCCTCGATCGTCGCCCGCAACTCCGGCTCGTCCTCGGCCAGTTCGGTGACCTGGTCGCGGTAGTGCTCGTCGATGGCTTCCTCGACCGCCACCGTGCAGGCCATCGCCGCCCGCTCGCCCATTGCCGCGGTTGCAGCGCCGAGCGCGAAGCCCGCCAGGTGCCATAGCGGCAAGAGTACGGTCGGGCGGACGCGCCGCTCGGCGATCAGGCGAGTGAACGTGTCGAGGTGGTGCTGCTCCTGTTCCTGCATGTGGCGCAGGATGTCGCCTTTGGGACCGTTGCCGAGCACCGAAAGCTGGCCCTGGTAGATCCGTTTGGCGCCGTATTCGCCGGCGTGGTCGACTCGGACCATACGCGCGACCCGGTCGCGCAACGGCCTCTCCCCTGGCAAGCTCATCGAGTCCGGCGTCCTTTTCGGTTCAGCAGGTACATGGCCAGCGATGCCGAAACTACGAGGGCGTAGAGGGTGCTCATCTGCGTCATCGAGACCGGCAGGCCGGGGATGAGGTAATCGGGGTCTTCGCAGGGTTTGGCCGGCCGGCTGGGCATGGCGGCGAAGCGCTGTGCAGCGTTCATGCCCGTGAAGTTGGGTGCGCTGCAGGCGGCCAGCGGATCCGGCCACCAATGCTGTTCCACACCGGCATGCATGAACGACAGCCCGCCGGCGACGATCAGCGCGCCGAGCACGAGCCACAGCATGACTTTCGACGCGCGGGCGGGCAGCACGAGCGCCAACGCGGCCAGCAATATACCGAGCTGGTAGGGCCGCCGCTCGATCAGGCAGAACGCGCACGGTACCAGGCCGAGCCAGGACTCGGACCCCGCGGCCACCGCCAGTGGCGCCACGCAGGCGAGCAGGGCCACGAAAGACGCGCCCCTGCTCACTGTGCTGGCCCTGTTCGATCCCAGGGTGACGAAAGCGTCGGCTATGACGAAGCCCCCGCGAGCCTCAACGGCCCCAATGCGCAGGGATCCAACGTCCGCCGAAGCCCCAATGGCCGGGGATGAAGTGGACG
>CAZZWO010000245.1:0-4264 GCA_964657885.1 uncultured Acetobacteraceae bacterium
GCCGTTGAATTCCTGGTTGAAGCCCTTCACCCCACCGAGCGCCGCCAGAGTGGGGTCGGCATGCGCGTCGGCGCAGGCGTTCGCCGCGGCTGCGGCCAGTGCGGCGATGGCGCAGGCCGCCGGCGCGTCCACGCCCAGCGCCTCGTCGGACGCGGCGAGCTGGATCGGCTGGTTGAGGCGGTTGGAGATCTCGCCCTGGATCGCCACACCGCCGGGGACCGTGAAGTTCCAGCTGAAGCCGATCAGGTGGATGTCCTTGGGGTAATCGGCGAACGACGAGGTCGTCGAGTTGTAGGCCGGCGCCGAACCGAGGCCGAGCGAAGCCAGCACGCCGGGCAGCACGGAGGATGCCGTGCCGGTGCGGAACGAGCCGAACGGAATGCGGCTGTGGTAATTCTCGAAATACAGGCCGAACTCGGCATCGTTCAACCCGGGAACGTTCTGGCGCAGTGCAAAACCGAACTCGTCCAGGGTTGTCGGATGACGGTCGTTGCTGCGCGGGATGCCGGCGCCGAGCGAGTCGCTCAGGCCGAAATTCAGCGCGTTCACGCTCGAGAACTGGTCGGGGAAGTTGTTGTAGGTCAGGCTGTAGCGGCTGCCGTCGGACAGCGTGTCGTTCGTGCTGAAAAACGATCCCTTCGGCTCACCCTTGGTGCGGGTCCAGGCGAACTGCCAGAAACCTTCGAGCGACAGGTTCGGCGCGATCTCCGTCTTCAAATCGACCACCGGGATCGGCAGGAAGCCCTGGCGCAATTCCGAGCCGGGCGTGCGCAAGGCGGTGACATCCAGCGGATTGATCGAGTTGATGCCGAACTGGATGAAGGTGCTCTCGCCCCAGTTCAGCGCCTGCGCACCGACGCGCACATCGACCGGATGGCCGAACACGCTCGGCCGCGCAAAGAAATACGCGTCCAGCAGGCGCAGGTCGGCGCCGATGTCGCGCACCGCGGCGCGGGTCAGCGGCTGGAAATCGGTGCGCTCGCTATCGGTGATAGGGTCGTAGAAGCCTGTTGCGCGCAGGAAGAAGCCGTAATCGTCCTTCTTGATCTGCACCTCGGTGGTGATCCGCTGCGTTGCGGCGACCGGCGTGCCGGGGGCGTAGTTCAACGTGCCGTTATCGGCGTTCGGCAGATAGAACTTGCCGCCGTTGATGGTGCCGACGAAGCGCTCGTCGACGTCGGATGTACGGATATCGACACTGGACGACAGGGTGGTGTCGATGTTGACCTGGAAACCGCCGACGGTCGTGTCGTAGGCGCGGGCGGGAACCGACGCGGCCATGACGGCCATAGCCGATGCGCCGGCGAGCAGCGCGACCCGCCTGGCGGTATTCATGCCGGCGGAACCGGAACAAGTCGTCACACGCGCCTCGAACACAGATGCCTTCACGCTTCGTCCCCTGTAACTCTCGCCGGCTCTGCGTCCGGTCTGACTGGCAGCGGCACCGCTCGTGTCGGCACCGATAGGACTGCAACGTTAGGGTGGGCACACTAAACGCGTCAAGGCGCGTGCGCAGGTGTATTGCACGTTTGCAACACGTGCAGTGCAGCAAGGCAGCTTCTTCGACCGGCCTGCACGGTCAGGCGGGTTGCGCGGCGCGGCAAGCCGTCGCATCTGTTGCCGCAATGCAACAGGACACCGACGGCCGGACGGTCACCATCCTGCATCGAGGGCCGTATTACTGCGTCCGTTTCCTGCGCTGCAACGACCAGCCGAACGCCGTCATCTGCTTCGAGTATTGGGTGCCCTCGCCTACGCTGGACGCCGAGTTCTCGGCCGAAGGGTTCTTCCGGCATCGCGGCACCAACGCTATCGGCATCCTGGCCGCCGAGAACGACTGGTTCCAGCGCGCTGAGATGGCCGACGTGCTGGCGGCGATCCGCAATGCCACGCAGGGCTTCGATCTGATCGGTTACGGCGGCAGCATGGGCGCCTACGCGGCCATCGCGTTTTCCGAGTCGCTGGGCCTGCGTTCGGTGGTGGCGGTCTGCCCGCAATTCTCGATCGACGCTGCCCGCGCCCCGTATGAGGCTCGGTGGCGGGGCGAGGCGGCGCGCATCGCCGCGTCGGGCGGCTTCCTGTACGATCGTATCGATACGGTCGGGCCGTTGCACGAGGGCTGGATGATCTACGACCCCGGCTGCGTGGACGGGCGCCACGCCGCCGATATCCGGGCGCGGCATCCGGTCGGGGAAGTCCGGATCCGGCATGGCGGCCACGACCTGATGCGCATGTTGCAGCAGGCCGATGTCTATACGGGCATGCTGCTGGACATGCTGGAGGGGCGGTTCGATCCGGCCGCGTTCAGGCGCCGGTGGCGGCAGGCGCGGCGCGGCAGCGCGGTCTATTGGCTCGGCGTATCGGATGCGCTCGTCCGGCGCGGCGCCTCCACCGGAGCGCTCGGTGCCGCGAAACGGGCGCGCGGACTGCCGCACCCGGAACCGGCCGCAATCGATCTTGCCGAAGCGCGCGCCCGGCTCGGCCTCGGCGATGCGGAGCATGCGCGCACGCTGGCGGAGCGCTGGGCGGCGGACCCGGCCTGGGGCGATGCGGCCCAGTCTATCCTGGCGGAGGTGGCCATCCTCGCGGAATTGCCGCAGGTGACCCGGCCGATGCAGGCCGGACGCGGCCCACATTCCCTGCGCGAGAAGCTGCGCCGCATGCTCCGCCGGGCGCTCGGGTGAAACCACCCGGTCCACTTGCGTTCAACCCGAAGCCATATCAGGAGCGACCCCATGAGCGGCACGCAGACGAACGGCCCGCCGAACGACAAGCGCAGCGACGAGGCAATCGATGTCGAACGGGACGAGGCGCTGGAGGATACCTTCCCGGCCAGCGATCCACCGGCCCTCGGCGGCATCACCGGACCGGACGACATGCGGCCGGAGGAACGGCAGCCGCCGGACACGCTGGAAGACAAGCCCGACGCCGCCTGAACTCTCCGCAGAAACAAGTGTGGCGGGAAGCTATGCGCAACCCGCCACGAAATGGCCGGCGTCTGTCAGCCGGCGCGGTTCAGACCGAGTAGTACATCTCGAACTCGACCGGATGCGGGGTGTGCTCGAACTTGAACACCTCGGTCCATTTCAGGTCGATATAGCTTTCGATCTGGTCGCGGCTGAACACGTCGCCGGCGAGCAGGAACTCGTGGTCGGCGGCCAGCGCGCCTAGCGCCTCACGGAGCGAGCCGCAGACCGTCGGGATATTCTTCAGCTCCTCCGGTGGCAGGTCGTACAGGTCCTTGTCCATCGGCTCGCCGGGATGGATTTTGTTCTTGATGCCGTCCAGGCCCGCCATCAGCATCGCCGCGAACGCCAGGTAGGGGTTGGCCGTCGGATCGGGGAACCGCACCTCGACGCGCTTCGCCTTCGGGTTGGTCGCATACGGGATGCGGCACGAGGCAGACCGGTTGCGCGCCGAGTAGGCCAGCAGCACCGGCGCTTCGAACCCCGGGATCAGCCGCTTGTAGCTGTTGGTGCTCGGGTTGGTGAACGCGTTCAACGCCTTGGCGTGCTTGATGATGCCGCCGATGTAATACAGCGCCGTCTCCGACAGGTCGGCATAGGCGTTGCCGGCGAATACCGGCTTGCCGGCCTTCCAGATCGACTGGTGCACGTGCATGCCGCTGCCGTTATCGCCATAGACCGGCTTCGGCATGAAGGTCGCGGTCTTGCCGTAGCTGTGCGCCACGTTGTGCACGCAGTATTTGTAGATCTGCATCTGGTCGGCGCTGGTCACCAGCGGGCCGAACTTCGTGCCGAGCTCGTGCTGGCTCTGCGCCACCTCGTGATGGTGCTTCTCGATCGGCAGGCCCATCTCGCCCATCGCCGACAGCATCTCGGCGCGCAGGTCGCTCTCGCTATCCACCGGCGGAACAGGGAAGTAGCCGCCCTTGATGCCGGGGCGATGGCCCATGTTGCCTTCCGGGTAGTCCTTCATCGACGCATCGGGACCCTCGGCGCTCTCGAGCTTGTAGTGCCCGTAATTGCCGCCGGTGCCGAACTTCACGCTGTCGAACACGAAGAACTCGGCTTCCGGGCCGAAGAAAGCGGTGTCGCCGATGCCGGAAGCCGCGACATAAGCCTCGGCCTTCTTGGCGGTGCCGCGCGGGTCGCGGGCATAAGGCTGGCCGGTGGATGGCTCGATGATGTCGCAGAACAGGATCATGCTCGGCTTGGCAGCGAACGGGTCCATCACCGCGGTTGCCGGGTCCGGCATCAGGATCATGTCGCTCTCGTTGATCGCCTTCCAGCCGGCGATCGAC
>CAZZWO010000246.1:0-4219 GCA_964657885.1 uncultured Acetobacteraceae bacterium
TGACGGGTGTTCCGGCGCTCAGTCCGCAACCAGCGTCGGCAGCAGCTTGTTCATCAGCGGCGACCCCAGGCCGGTGACCAGATCGTAACCAACCTTGGCCGCATAGCCACCGTTGTTGCCCGACTTGATGTCACGCAGGTTGGCGGTCGACACCAGCGGATACAGCAGCGGGTTCATGAACCCGAGCGAGGCTTTTCCCTTCGCCGAACGGGCATCGTTCACCAGCGCGATCAGCCCGGCCCAGATCGGCGTCGCAACCGACGTGCCGCCGAACACCTCGATGTTGCCGTTCAAAACGATGGCGACGCCGGTTGCCGGATTGCCGACTGCGGCGACGTCGGGTACGCCGCGGCTCGGCAGGTTGATCTTGGACTGGTAGCTCGGCTTCGCGAACAACCCGCTCACGCCTCCACCGCTGTCCGACCACGCGGTTTCCGTCGCCACGCCCGACTGGCTCAGCTTCAACGTGGTGCCGCCGACCGCGGTGACATAAGGGCTCGTCGAATCGAACGCCGGAACGTTGCCGCCGTTCGCGCCACACTCATGCGAACCGGAATCGCCGGAGGCCACCAGCACGGTCGAGCCGAGCGATGCGAGGATCTCGTGGTAATACAGATCGGTCAGTGCCTGCGATTGCGAAACCGAAGCTTCGCACTGGCCGAGGCTGATCGAGACCTGGTCGATCGCCACGCCGTTCACCGCGTCGAGCACGATCGCCTCGTAGCCGTTATCCACCGCCGCATCCGACAGCGTGGCAGTGGCATACACGCGCACCTTTGAACTGGGAGCCAGCGAGCTGGAAAGCTCGGTGTCGATCGATTCCTCGCCGGATGGCGCAGGCAACGAGCCGAGCGACGCCTGGATGAACGTGAAGTTCGAAAGCGATTGCGGCGTCCCGGTGTCCTTCCAATACGTGGTAAGGTCGCTGGTGTTCGGGAACGTGTCGATGATGATCGCGGTGGTGGTACCCGCGCCGGTCTGCGTCAGCGCGGTTGCATTGTAGGCGGCCTTGATGCCGGCGGGGGTGAAGCCCGACTGCGCGCGGCCGCCCTGAGCGCGGATGTGGAAGGTGTGGTAGTGCAGGTAGGGCTGCAGCCCGTTCACCCCCGCCAGCACCGAGGCGAGTTCGGCGGGCACCGACGGTGCCGTCACCGCGCTGACGAAATCGCGCCCTTCAGTGCGCACCTGCGCCATCTGCACCGACAACGCGCGCGATATTTCAGCCGGGCGGCCGGACACCTCGACCAGCAGACGCGTCGGCGTGGTGCGTTCGACGGTCAAGCCCGCACTTCGTGCCCAGGCAAGCACCGCAGCGTAATCGGCCTGCGATGGCAGGAAGCGTTCGCGCATCTCCTGTGGCGTCGTGCGGACGCCATGCTCGATGCGTGCTTGCAGCACGTCCGGCTCGCGCACGCGCAGCGCCAGTTGGAAACGCAACGAGGCGGCAGGGTCGGCGGCGCCGGTCACCTGAACGTCGGCGGTGAGCGGCACGATGCTGTGGTCCAGCCGCAACGGCGCGGCGGATGCGGCGCAGGCAAGCGAATTCGCGAACGCCGATGCCATCAGCGTGCGGGCAAAACGATTCGACACATGGGTCTCCATCAGGTCGGGTGCGTTGGGGCTCGCGCCGTTGCGCCGTGGAGCGGCAACAGGTGAGCCGGCGCGCATGTCTGAGCACGCGCACCGGGCCGAGTCCTGACGGAATTCCGACGAATGACGGAAAAATGCGGTCGGCGCACGAATAATGCGCGCTGGACGACAGCGCGGCTCACGAGGAGGATGCCCCGGCTCTCGTCTCGCTTGTTCGAAAATCAGATCGTCGCCCGCGGGGTGGTGGAGCCGAGGGGAATCGAACCCCTGACCTCCTGAATGCCATTCAGGCGCTCTCCCAACTGAGCTACGGCCCCCCAGGCTCGCGACACGCCTTCGCGAAAAGGCCGCGGGAGCGCGCATATAACCGCCGCCCCATACCCGCGCAAGGGGCGCGGGTGTTCCACTCCGCCGCCTATGCGGCGGCGCGCGACTGCACGTCGGGATGCACGGTGAAGCTGGCGGCGGTGGCCGCCCGCACGTCCTCGACGCCGACGCCCGGCGCCAGGTCGACCAGGGTCAGCCCGGGGCGGCCGACATCGAACACGCACAGGTCGGTCACGATCAGATCGACCACGCCCGCGCCGGTCAGCGGCAGCGTGCAGGCCGGCAGGATCTTCGGCTCGCCCTTGGCGGTGTGCTCCATCACCACGACCACGCGCTTCACGCCCGCGACGAGGTCCATCGCGCCGCCCATGCCTTTCACCATCTTCCCGGGAACCATCCAGTTGGCCAGGTCGCCGTTCTCGGCCACCTGCAGCGCGCCGAGCACGGCCAACTGGATGTGGCCGCCGCGGATCATGCCGAAGCTCTGGGCGCTGTCGAAGAAGCTCGTCTCGGGCAGCCTGCTGACCGTCTGCTTGCCGGCGTTGACGAGGTCCGCATCCTCCTCGCCCTCGAACGGGAAGGCGCCGATGCCGAGCATGCCGTTCTCGCTCTGCAGCACCACGTGCATGCCAGGCGGAATATGGTTGGCCACCAATGTCGGGATGCCGATGCCGAGGTTGACGTAGAAGCCGTCCTGCAATTCCCGCGCAGCCCGTGCCGCGATTTCGTCCCGGGTCCAAGGCATCGGCTCAGGCTCCTGCTGTTTGGGATGCGTCTGGACGCTTGCGGGTCGTGCGCTGCTCGATCGCCTTTTCGTAGGGGGCGAGTGCGATCAGGCGCTGCACGAAAATGCCCGGCGTCACGATGTGGTCCGGGTCGAGCGCGCCCTGTTCCACCAGCTCCTCGACCTCGGCAACCGTGGTCCGTGCGGCTGTCGCCATCGGCGGGTTGAAGTTCCGCGCGGTCATCCGATACACCAGATTACCCTCCGGATCGCCGCGCCAGGCGTGCACGATGGCGAGGTCCGCCACCAGCCCGGTCTCCATGATGTAGCGGCCTTCGCCGAAGCTGCGCTCCTCCTTGCCCTCGGCGATCAGGGTGCCGACGCCGGTGCGGGTGAAAAAGGCGGGGATGCCCGCGCCACCGGCCCTGATACGTTCGGCCAAGGTGCCTTGCGGGTTGAACTCGATTTCCAGCTCGCCCGCGAGGTACTGGCGCATGAACGTCTTGTTCTCGCCGACGTAGCTGCTGACCATCTTCTTCACCTGCCGGCTGTCCAGCAGCATTCCCAGGCCCGCGCCGTCGGTGCCGGCGTTGTTGCTGATGATGGTCAATCCGCCAACGCCGCTATCGTGGATCGCCTGGATCAGCGTGTTCGGCACGCCGCACAGGCCGAACCCGCCGGACATGATCGTCATCCCGTCGTGCAGCAGCCCGGCGAGGGCCGCTCCGGCATCGGGAAACACCTTGCTTATTGCCATTTCGACCCTTGGTGTTCAGGCGCTTTCGCGCGCCCTTGGTGTTGCGGCATCTTCAGGTGCCTATGACATTGCAGCGCCTCAGAAAGCCCAGAAGCGGCGTCAAGGGAAGCCCCAGAATGGCGCTGTGCTCGCCCTCGATGCTGTCGAACAGGTGGATGCCGAGCGCTTCCAGCCGGTAGGCGCCGACGCTGCCCAGCACATGGGCGCCTTCCGCGTCCAGGTAGGCGTCGAGGAACGCGTCGGTGAAGCGCCGCATCGTCAGCAGCGGCGATGCAACGTGGTGCCACATCTCGACACCGTCGCGCATGACGGAGGTGGCGGTCGCCAGGCTGTGGGTGCGGCCGCGCAGCGCCTGGAGATGGGCGCGCGCAACCTCCCGCGTTGGCGGCTTGTCGAACCAGCGTCCGCCGCACACCAGGATCTGGTCACCGCCGATGACCAGCGCGCCAGGACGGTCCACTGCCTGCGCCTTGAGGCGGGCGAGGCGCAGCGCGGTGTCGCCGGCGCTCGCATCCAGCACGCGGGCCTCGCGCTTGACCGCGTCCTCGTCGATGCCGGTGGCGATCGCCTCGAACCGTAGCCCGGCGCCGTCGAGCAACATGCGGCGCGCCACCGATGCGCTGGCCAGCACCAGTGCGGGCGAGGCGGCCTGTCCGAGGCCGGGCAACTCGGTCAGAAGCTGCCGTCGTCTCCGCCGCCGCCACCCGAATTGTCGTCCCAGCCGCCGCCGGAATCGCCGCCCGCATCGGCCCCGCCACCCGACCAGGCGTCGCCGCCGGCCCCCGGATCGGCGGCCCCGCCGCCCGACCAGGCATCGCCGC
>CAZZWO010000247.1:0-4171 GCA_964657885.1 uncultured Acetobacteraceae bacterium
ACCCGTTCATCAAGGCCGCTGATAGACCCCGATCAGCCGGGTTGCCGCCAGTAGATTGCCCTTCAACGCGCGCAGAAGCTGGCCGCGGCCCGGCGGGCTGGAGAAGGTCGGCACGGTGTCGGCCGCGAAAAGCTGGAACGCGTAGCGGTGCGGCCCGTGTCCCGGGATGGGCGAGGGCGCCATCCACCCCGGCCGGGCCACCGAGTTGCGGCCCACTTTGAACCCGAGTGGCGACACGCGCACCTGCTTCAGCCCAAGCCCACCCTCCTGGATGCCCGAGAGGGTCACCGGAATGGAATGCAGGACCGCATGAACGAGCGGCCTGGGGAACGGCGCATCTGCGTCTTCCACGATCAAAGCAAGGGATTTCGTGCCCTCGGGCAGGCCATGCCATTCGAGGGGAGGGAACAGCGCCTCGCCGTCCTGCGTGTAGCGGTCCGGTATGGTTCCGCCATCGGCAAACGCCGGGCTCGAGATCGTCATGCCCATCCGTGGCAGATCGAGCCGGCTGGTTGCCAGGGCACTGAGGCCAGGGCGGACCTGGCGCAGCATTTGCCCAACCTTGCGTGCCCACTCGTTCGCCATACCGCCACCCCTTGACCGACCGGTCCCGCAACGCGGTGGTCAACCCGGTCTTCTCACCTGACGCGGCGTATGTGCAACCCTGTCATGAACCGCGGTTTGCTGCGGCGCGTCAGACTCGGCATATGCTGGGGTGGTCCCACCTCTCGGGTCGGCAAGGTTGAAGGATCGGACGTGAGCCAGGCGCTGACACGGAATGTTTCGCCCGCATCGGGCACGGCCTCTGCCGGCCGGACGATCTTCACGGTGCTCGGCGCGATCAGCTTCGCCCATCTTCTGAACGATCTGCTGCAGTCCCTCGTGCCGGCCATCTACCCCGTTCTGAAGGCGCGGTTCGGGTTGAGCTTCGGCCAGGTCGGCGCGATCACCCTGGTGAACCAGCTCACCGCTTCCGTGCTGCAGCCGGTCGTCGGCAATTTCACCGATCGCCGGCCGATGCCTTTTTCGCTGCCCTTCGGCATGGCATCGACCCTCGCCGGCATGCTTCTGCTGAGCCAGGCCGCGAGTTTTCCGGCCATGCTCTGCGCGGTGGCGCTGGTCGGCATCGGCTCGTCGGTGTTCCATCCGGAAAGTTCACGGGTGGCAAGGCTTGCCTCCGGCGGCCAGCACGGGCTTGCGCAATCCATCTTCCAGGTCGGCGGCAATGCCGGCGCAGCGCTCGGGCCGCTAATGGCCGCCTTCGTCATCGCGGCCCACGGAACCCATGTCGGCGGCCAATCGGAGCTAGCGTGGTTTGGCCTCGTCGCCGTGCTGGGCATCGCCGTCCTGAGTGGGGTGAGCGTCTGGTACACCCGCCAGGCAGGCGCCCGTAAGCCCAGACAGGTCAGCCAAAGCCTCGCGCTCGCACCGACCCGGGTGGCGGGTGCAATGGCCATCATGGTCGTTCTGATGCTGTCCAAGTTCTTCTACATGGCCAGCATCAGCAACTACTACACCTTCTACCTGATCAACCGGTTCGGCCTGAGTTTGCACAACGCACAACTCTGCCTGTTCCTGTTCTCCGGTGCGTTCGCAGCTGGAACATTGCTCGGCGGTCCGGTTGGTGACCGTATCGGACGCAAACAGATCATCTGGGTCTCGATACTCGGGGTGCTGCCCTTCACCCTGGCGTTACCCTATGTCGGACTGGCGGGAACGGTCGCGCTGACGGTGCCGATCGGCCTGCTGCTCGCCTCCGCCTTCCCGGCGATCGTCGTTTATGCGCAGGAGCTCATGCCTGGCCGGGTCGGCACCGTTTCAGGCTTGATGTTCGGGCTGGCATTCGGTTTGGGCGGTCTTGGCGCTGCGGCACTCGGCATACTCGCTGACCGGACCAGCATCGAACTGGTGTTCCAACTCTGCGCGGTATTGCCGGTGCTCGGATTGCTGGCGGGGTTCCTGCCGAAGATGGGCGGCGCGGCGCGCTGATCAGATCAGGCGGGCCAGCGCTTCGAATTCCGCCGCATCGAGGGTCTCGGCTCGTCGTTCCGGTGAGATGCCCGCCTTTTCCAGCAACGCTTCCCCACCGAGGGTCTTGAGCGAGCCGCGCAGCATTTTCCGGCGTTGGCCGAACGCAGCCGCGGTCAACCGCTCCATAGCCGCGAACAACGCCGCGTCCGGTTGTACAGCTTTCGGAACAAAACCGACGACAGCCGAGAACACCTTCGGCGGTGGGGTGAAGGCCGAGGGAGGAATACGCATCAGCAGGACCGTGGCGCATGTCCACTGCGCAAGCACAGCCAGCCTCCCGTAAGCCGGGCTGTTCGGTGCGGCGGCGATGCGCTCGGCGACTTCGAGCTGGAACATGAGCGTCATCCGCTCCCAAGCCGAGGCCTGCCGCAGCCAGCCGATCAGCAAAGGCGTGGCCACGTTGTAGGGCAGGTTCGCCACCAATTGTCGTGGCGCGGGAACCAGGGCCGCGAGGTCGGTCGCAAGTGCGTCGGCCTCGACCAGCTCGAGCCGTCCCGGGTGCTTAGCCGCGAGGTCACGGATGGCATCGGCCGCGCGGGGATCGACTTCGACCGCCATGATCTTGGCCGCCTGCGTGCCGAGCAGCGCGCGCGTCAGCCCGCCTGGACCAGGCCCCACCTCGATCACGTGGCGTCCGGAAAGATCGCCCGCCTGCCTCGCGATCTTCGCGGTCAGGTTCTCGTCGAGCAGGAAATGCTGGCCAAGCTTGCGGCGCGCATCCAGACGGAACTGCGCGATCGTCTCGCGGAGCGGGGGCAGCGCTGGTGTCAGAGGCAGGGCTGGTGTCAAAGGATGAACCGGCTTAGGTCTCCGCGCGCCGCGAGCGGGGCTACTTTCTCGTTCACATAAGCCGCATCCACCCGCACGCTTTCGCCTGCACGGTCGGAGGCCGAAAAACTCACCTCCTCGAGCAGCTTTTCCATCACCGTTGCCAACCGGCGGGCGCCGATGTTCTCGATTCGGTCGTTGATGTCCGCGGCAAGGTTGGCGAGAGCATCGATGGCGTCTTCCGCAAAGTCGAGTGTCAAACCCTCGGTTCGCATCAACGCCGAATATTGCACGAGCAGATTGTGTTCCGGCTCGGTCAGGATCCGGCGCAAATCGTCACGCGTCAGCGGCGCCAGCTCGACCCGGATGGGCAGCCGGCCCTGTAGTTCCGGCAGCAAATCCGCAGGTTTGGCGAGGTGAAAGGCGCCGGACGCTATGAACAGGATGTGGTCGGTTTTCACCGGCCCGTATTTTGTGGAAACCGTCGTCCCCTCGATCAGCGGCAACAAGTCGCGCTGCACGCCTTCGCGCGACACATCGCCACCGCGAAATCCACCTTCGCTGCTGCGGGCGCAAACCTTATCGATCTCATCGAGGAACACGATGCCGTTGTTCTCGGCGTGTTCGACCGCTTCCTTGGTCAACCGCTCGGTATCGACGAGCTTGTCGGCCTCGTCGCGCGTCAAGATCGGGCGGGCCTCGGCAACGCGCATGCGCTTCTGCGTGGTGCGGCCGCCCATCATGCCACGCATCATCTCGCCGAGATTGATCATCTGCCCCGGCGGCACGCCGGGCAGGTCGATCTGGCCAATTGCGGAGTTGCCCTGATCGGCCACCGCAATCTCGATTTCCTTGTCCTCCATCTCGCCGGCCCGAAGCATGCGGCGAAACTTCGACTTGGTGTCGCCACTCGCGGTCGCGCCAACCAGCCCATCGACGATGCGATCCTCGGCCGCCTGGTCGGCGCGCGCCGCCACTTCGCGCCGGCTCGTCTCCCGGAGCATGTTGAGGCTGATCTCGACCAGGTCGCGGATGATGCTGTCCACATCGCGCCCGACATAGCCGACCTCGGTGAACTTCGTTGCCTCCACCTTGAGGAATGGCGCTTGCGCCAGCCGCGCCAGCCGTCGGGCGATCTCGGTCTTCCCGCAGCCTGTCGGGCCGATCATCAGGATGTTTTTCGGCACGACCTCATCGCGCATCGTCTCGGGCAATTGCGCGCGACGCCAGCGATTGCGCAGCGCGATCGCGACGGCGCGCTTGGCGTCACCCTGGCCCACGATGAAGCGATCCAGTTCCGATACGATTTCACGGGGAGTAAAGTCAGCCATCTATCAGCAATCAGCTTTCAGGATCGGTGTTTGTGCCGAAG
>CAZZWO010000248.1:0-4168 GCA_964657885.1 uncultured Acetobacteraceae bacterium
TGCAGATCGAGAACTTCTCCGGCCGCGCGGGCACGGGGACACTGTCCGCGACCGGCAGCGTCGGCGTGCTGGCGGCGGGGCTGCCGGTCGACCTGCACCTGAAGGCCGACCACGCCAAACCGCTGGCGAGCGATCTGCTGACCGCAACCATTGATGCCGACCTGACGGTTCGCGGGCGGGCGGCGGGCGAGATGCAGGCGTCCGGCCGGGTGTTCGTGCGCCGCGCCGACATCAACATCCCGAACGGCCTGCCGCCGAGCGTCGCCGTGCTCCACGTCCGGCGCCCCGGCGACAAGCCGCCGCCACCGCCCAGCAATGCACCGCCAGCCGTGGTGCGCCTGGCCATCGAGGTGGACGCGCCGTCGGGCATATTCGTGCGCGGCCATGGGCTGGACAGCGAGCTCGGCGGCAAGCTGACGGTGGGCGGCACCAGTTCGGCGCCACAGATCGGCGGCGGGTTCGAGATGCGCCACGGCACCATCAGCGTCGCCGGCACCACGCTCACCTTCTCGAAGGGCGAGGTCGGGTTCGACGGCACCGGCGTGAACAACAAGATCGATCCGACGCTGAACTTCGTGGCCGACAGCGTGTCCGGCAGCGTCACCGCAACGCTCACGGTAGGCGGTTATGCCGACGCACCGAAGATCACGCTGTCCAGCGTGCCGGACCTGCCGCAGGACGAAGTGCTGGCGCACCTGCTGTTCGGCACGTCGGTGAAGGATCTATCGGCCATCCAGATCGCCGAGATCGGTGCGGCGCTCGCCGAGTTGTCGGGCGTCACCGGTGGCGGCGGCGACCCGCTCGGTGCAGTGCGCAAGGGGCTGGGGCTGGACCGGTTGTCGGTGGGCAGCGGTGGCGGATCCACCTCCGGCGCAACGGTCGAAGCCGGCCGCTACGTGGCGCGCGGCGTTTACGTGGGCGCCAAGCAGGCGACGTCGGGTGGCGGCACCGCGGCCGAAGTCCAGATCGACATCACCCGCCGGCTGAAGGCAAAGGCGCAGCTCGCGACGGGTGGCGGCAGCGCACAGGGCTCGACGCCCGATAACGACCAGGGATCGACGATCGGACTATCCTACCAGTTCGAATACTAGCATCCTTGCGCCAATGGACGCGTCGCACATCGAAGCAGAGCACCGGGCGGGGTTCGCCTTCCTGGCGTGCGGCGGCGAGATGGCGACGCGGGTTCGAGCCCATAACTGGTCCGCGACCCCGCTCGGCCCGATCGAGGGCTGGCCGGAAGCCCTCCGGACCCTGGTCGGCGTCATGCTGTCGTCCACGCAGCCCATGCACCTGGCCTGGGGCAGGCCGCAGACGCTGATCTACAACGACGCGTATGCGACACTGCTGGGCGGCAAGCATCCGGCGGCGCTCGGGCGTGCGCTGATCGACGTGTGGGACGAGGCGCGTGCCGAACTGGCACCGCTGTTCGATCAAGTCTTTGCCGGACAACCGGTGCAGATGGACGACATCTCGCTAATGGTCGAGCGCGGGGGCATGCTGGAGGAGGCGCATTTCGCCTACAGCCACACGCCGGTGCGCGACCAGGCTGGGGAGGTGGCCGGTTTGTTTTGCGTTTGCACCGAAACCACGGCGCATGTGCTGGCCGACCGGCGGCGTGCGTTCCGCCTCGCCTTCGACGACCACCTTCGCCTGGTGTCCGACCCGCGCGAACTGATGTCGCGCGCCGCCGCCATGCTCGGCAAGTACCTTCGTGTCGATCGTTCGGGATACGCGGAGATCGCCCATGACGGCGAGCATTTCACAGTCGAAAACGATTGGTGCGCGCCCGGCATGCCGAGCCTGCGCGGGACGCATCGGCTCGACGATTTCGGCCCTGCCCTGATCGAGGGGCTGCGGGCCGGGCAGCGCGTGGCCTTCGACGATGCGCGGACCGGCGCGCTGACCGCTGTCGATCATTCGGCCGCGGCCTACGCGGTGGCCAGCACGCGTGCCGCGATCGCCCAGCCACTCATCAAGAACGGCCGGCTGGTGGCCGTGCTGTACGTCCACAGCCGCCATCCGCGCCCCTGGACCGCCACCGACAAAGCTCTTTTGAGTGAGGTGGCCGAGCGCACCTGGGCCGCCGTCGAACGGGGCAGGGCGGAGCGCGCGCTGCGAGAAAGCGAAGCCTACGTAAAGCTGCTTCTCGATTCGACCGCCGAGGGCCTCTACGCGCTCGATCCCGAAGGCCGGACCACGCACTGCAACCTCGCCTTCCTCCGCATGCTCGGATTCGGCCACGAAGCCGAGGTTGTCGGCCGCAAGCTGCACGACATCATCCATCACTCGCATCCGGACGGCACACGCTACGCAGTCTCGCAATGCCCGATCCATCGTTGCGCGCGCGACGGCACCCCAGCCCATGTGATCGGCGAGATGTTCTACCGGCTGGACGGGTCGGCGCTGCCGGTCGAATACTGGGTGCACCCCATCCTGCGCGACGGAAGGGTGGAAGGCGCTATCTGCACCTTTCTCGACATCACCGACCGCCTGCGGCAGGAGCGGGACCTGCGTGAGAGCGAGGAACGCTTCCGTCTGATCGCCGATTCCGCCCCGGTTCCGATGTGGGTGACGCGGCTCGACCGCAAGCGCGCGTTCGTCAACCGCGCTTACGTCGATTTCCTCGGCATATCGTACGAGGAAGCGATCGACTTCGACTGGCGGCGGGTCATCCATCCGGACGATGTCGAGCGGGTGCGCAACGAACAGATCGCCAAGGAAGCGTCACTGGCGCCGTTCACGCTGGAAGCCCGCTATCGCGATGCGGCGGGAAGCTGGCGCTGGTTGCGATCCGAATCGCAGCCGCGCTGGGACAGCGACGGCAAGCATGTCGGCTTCATCGGCGCCGCCTACGACGTGACGATCGCCAAGCAGGCAGCCATCGACCTGCAGGCGCTGAACGAAACGCTGGAAACCAGCGTGCAGCAACGCACGCGGGAGCGTGACCGCGTCTGGATCAACTCGCGTGACCTGCTGGTGGTCATTCGCACCGACGGGATCTTCCAGGCGGTCAACCCGGCCTGGACCACGATACTGGGTCACGCCCCGTCCGAAGTGGCCGGCCACAGCTTCCGCGACTTCGTCTGGCCGGAGGACGAGGAGCTGACCGCAGGCGGGTTGCTCACCGCCTCCCGAGGCGAGCTCAGCAACTTCGAAAACCGATACCGGCACCGGGACGGCACGCCGCGCTGGATCTCGTGGCATACATCGGTCGAGGACGACCTGGTTTACTGTTACGGACGCGACATCACCGCGGAGAAAGCCCAGGCGGAGGTGCTGCGCCAAACCGAGGAAGCGTTGCGCCAGTCACAGAAGATGGAAGCCGTGGGACAGCTCACCGGCGGGCTGGCGCACGACTTCAACAATCTGCTGACCGGCATCGCCGGCAGCCTGGAGCTGCTGCAGACCCGCATCGCGCAGGGCCGCACGGGGAACCTCGACCGCTACATCCAGGGTGCGCAGGGCGCCAGCAGGCGCGCGGCCGCGCTGACGCACCGGCTCCTGGCGTTTTCGCGCCGGCAGACGCTGGAGCCGCGGCCCACCGACATCAACCGGCTGACCACCGGGCTGGAGGAACTGATCCGCCGCACGGTGGGGCCGGCCGTGCATATCGAGGTTGTCCCGGCGCCCGGCCTGTGGACCACGCTTGTCGATCAGAATCAGCTGGAAAACGCGCTGCTAAACCTGTGCATCAATGCGCGCGACGCCATGCCCGATGGCGGCCGGCTGGTGATCGGCACCGCGAACGTCCTGTTCGACGACCGCGCGGCCGCCGAGCACGAGCTGTCGCCCGGTCAATACGTGGCGCTGACCGTCGCCGATACCGGCACCGGCATGTCGGCCGACACCGTGCGCCGCGCCTTCGACCCGTTCTTCACCACCAAGCCGATCGGTCTCGGCACCGGACTCGGGCTGTCGATGATCTACGGCTTCGTCCGCCAGTCGGGCGGGCAGGCGCGCATCGTGTCGGAACCCGGGCGCGGCACCTGCGTGAGCCTGTTCCTGCCGCGGCATGCGGGCGAGCACGAGGCCGATGAACCCGTGGCGCATCGGGGCGAGGGCGTGGGCGTGCCCAGGGACGAAACCGTGCTGGTGGTCGATGACGAGCCGACGCTGCGGATGCTGGCGACCGAGATCCTCGAGGAACTCGGCTACAACGCGCTCGAAG
>CAZZWO010000249.1:0-4091 GCA_964657885.1 uncultured Acetobacteraceae bacterium
GCGCTGGACCGCGGGCGGGGATACGTCACCAACGAGTTGGCCAGCACGGTCACCGCCTTCGACACTGCAACCATGCACACACTGGCGACAATCCCGGTCGGCGACTATCCGGAAGGCATCGAGGCGGGGCCGGACGGGCGGCTTTACGTCGCCAATTGGGAAAGCAACACCGTGAGCGTCATCGATCCGCAAAAGCTTGCCGTCACCGGCAGCATCCCGGCCGGTGCCAGCCCGCGCGCTTTCGGCAGCTTCATCAGGAAGTAGCGCCAGCCCAGCCTTTTCACGGCCGGTCGCCCGCCTTATAAGACGGGCGGGCGCGGGTGTAGCATAGTGGTAATGCTCCAGCCTTCCAAGCTGAGGAGGAGGGTTCGATTCCCTTCACCCGCTCC
The DNA here is from genome assembly GCA_964657885.1 of uncultured Acetobacteraceae bacterium. GTDB lineage: Bacteria > Pseudomonadota > Alphaproteobacteria > Acetobacterales > Acetobacteraceae > BOG-908. Next base: position 390 of record CAZZWO010000249.1, read on the forward strand.
AGCATCCGCCGGTGATCCCGTCGCTGACTTCGAACGGGATTTATGCCGTCTTTATGCGGCCGCCCGGCAACTCACATCGCGCCTTTATGCGCTTGCACCCTAATCACCCTGCGTGGCGCGAAGGAGGCGCCGGTCATGGGTGATTTGCTGGTGATTGTGCTGGGCACGGGCGCCATTCTGCTGATGGCCGCCTACGCAGAACTGTGCGAGCGCATCTGATGCTCGACCTGGTCGTGGGCGGCGCAGTTTCCGCGCTGATGCTGGTCTATCTCGTCTGGGCGCTGGTTCGTCCCGAAGACTTCTAGGATTTTCGAAATGACCTTGATGGGCTGGGCGCAGATAGCGCTCGTGCTGGCGCTCGTGTTTGCGTCGGCGTTTCCGCTCGCGCGCTACATGGCGGCGTTGTTTTCCGGTGGCAGAACCTGGCTCACCCCAGTGCTCGGCCCGGTGGAACGCGGCTTCTACGCGCTGGCCGGCGTTGATGCGCGGCGAGGCATGGGCTGGAAGGAATACGCGTTCGCGCTGATCCTGCTGAACGCGCTTCATTTCGTCCTGCTTTACGCGATCCTGCGCCTGCAGGACATCCTGCCGTTCAACCCCGCGCATGCACCGGCGATGTCGCCACGCCTGGCGTTCAACACGGCCGCGAGTTTCGTGACCAACACGAACTGGCAGGCGTACACGCCGGAGAGCCAGATCTCATACGGCGCGCAGATGTTCGGCCTGACGGTGCACAACTTCCTCAGCGCGGCCACCGGTATTGCAGCGGCGGTTGCCGTGGTCCGTGCGTTTGCGGGAAGTTCGCTCAAGACGCTCGGCAACTTCTATGTCGACCTGACGCGCATCACGCTGTACCTGCTGCTGCCGGTCTGCATCGTTGCCGGAATTGTGCTGCTCGCGGCCGGCGTGCCCGAGACGTTGTCCGCCTACGCCAGCGCCACGCCGCTCGATGGCGGCAGCCAGACAATCGCGTTCGGACCTGTCGCTTTCCAGGAGGCGATCAAGGAGTTCGGCACTAACGGTGGCGGCTTCTTCAACGCCAACAGTGCGCACCCGTTCGAGAACCCATCGGCCCTGACGAACGTCCTGGAAAACTGGCTGCTGCTGGTCATCGCCTTCGCGCTGCCGCTGATGCTCGGCCACATGGTCGGTGAGAAGAAGCAAGGGCGCGCGTTGTTCTTTGCCATGGCGATCCTGCTGACCTTCGCCATCGCCGGCACCTATGCCGCGGAGGCGGGCGGCAATCCGTTGCTGGCCCATGCAGGCGTCGACCCGTCGATGGGCAACATGGAAGGCAAGGACGTACGCTTCGGCGTGGCGCTGTCCGCCGCGTTCAACACCAGCGCCACCGGAACTTCCACCGGCGCTGTCGACAGCTTCACCGACAGCTACATGCCGCTCGGCGGGCTGATACCGATGTTCCTGATGCAGCTCGGCGAAGTGACGCCGGGCGGGGTCGGGTCCGGCCTGTACACCATCGTGGTCTATGCACTGCTGTCGGTGTTTGTCGCGGGGCTGATGGTCGGCCGCACGCCGGAATACCTCGGCAAGAAGGTGCAGGCGAAGGAAATCAAGCTGTCGATGCTGGCAGTGCTGATCCTGACCCTGTTCATTCTCGGGGGCGCCGGCATCTCGCTGGTCCTGCCGAACGGGTTGTCGTCGCTGAGCAACGCCGGGCCGCATGGCCTGTCGGAGATGCTGTATGCCTGGTCGTCCGCGACCGAGAACAACGGCAGTGCCATGGCCGGCCTGACCGCCGACACCACGCTGCTCGATTACGGGCTGGGCACGGCGATGATCTTCGGCCGCTTCGCGTTCATGGTGCCGGTGCTCGCAATCGCCGGTTCGCTGGCCGCAAAACCGAAGCTGCCGCCCAGCGCAGGCACGTTCCCCACTACCGGGCCGCTTTTCGTAGGCTTGCTGATCGGCGTGATCATCATCCTGGGCGGCTTGCAATTCATGCCGGCCGACGCGCTCGGCCCTATGGCCGAACACTTCTCGCTCATCGCCGGCAAAACCTTCTGAGGGTGACGATAATGGCAACGACAAAAGCCGATACGATTGCGCTGTTCGACAGCGCGATCATCGCCCGCGCCGCGGGTGACAGCTTCGGCAAGCTCAACCCGCTCAGCCTGATGCGCAACCCGGTCATCTTCGTGACCGAAATCGTCGCCGTGCTGACAAGCTTCATCGGCATCGAGGCGCTGATCACCGGCAAACCGGCCGCCTTCGCCATTGCGGTGGCCGCATGGCTGTGGCTGACGGTGCTGTTCGCGACCTTCGCCGAAGCGGTGGCCGAAGGGCGAGGCCGCGCACGTGCGGAGAGCCTGCGCCGCGCCCGCACCGACACGCTAGCCAAGCTGCTGGTGAACCCGAAAGACCGGGCGCTCACCAAGCCGGTCCCCGCCACCAACCTGCGTGCCGGCGACCTCGTGCTGGTGGAGATCAACGACCTCATCCCGTCGGATGGCGAGATCGTCGAAGGCGTCGCCAGCGTCAACGAGAGTGCGATCACCGGCGAATCGGCCCCGGTCATCCGCGAAGCCGGCGGCGACCGTTCGGCCGTAACCGGCGGTACCCAGGTGGTATCGGACTGGCTGGTGGTGAGGATCACCGCCGAGCCCGGCAACACCTTCATCGACCGCATGATCAAGCTCGTCGAAGGCGCCGAACGCCGCAAGACCCCGAACGAGATCGCGCTCGACATCCTGCTCGCCGGGCTGACAATCATTTTCCTGATTGCCGTGGTGTCCCTGGTCGGCTTTGCAAAATACTCGGCAACGCCGCTCGGCATACCCGTTCTCGCAGCGTTGCTGGTGACGCTCATCCCGACAACGATCGGCGGTTTGCTGTCGGCCATCGGCATCGCCGGCATGGATCGGCTGATCCGCTTCAACGTCGTCGCGACATCGGGCCGCGCGGTCGAAGCCGCCGGCGATGTGGACGCATTGCTGCTCGACAAGACGGGCACCATCACGTTCGGCAACCGCATGGCCGCGGGATTGTATCCGGTTGCCGGCGTGAACGAACGCGACCTCGCCGAAGCCGCTTCCTATGCAAGCCTCGGTGACGAAACGCCGGAAGGCCGCTCGATCGTCACTTATGTGCGTGATCGTCACGGCATCGCACTCGAAACGCCGGCCGACGCCACGCTCATCCCGTTCACCGCCAACACCCGCGTCTCGGGCCTGGATGCGGGCGGCAGAACCTGGCGCAAGGGTGCGGTGGACAGCATCCTCAAGCAGCTTGCGGCACCTGCGCCGGCCGCCTTCACCCAGGCGGTGGAACGCGTCTCGCGCGCCGGCAGCACGCCGCTCGCGGTGCTGGCGGACGGCAGGCTAATGGGCGTGATCGAACTGAAGGACATCGTCAAACCCGGCATCCGCGACCGCTTCGCCGAGCTCCGCCGCATGGGCATACGCACCATCATGGTCACCGGCGACAACCGTATCACGGCCGCCGCAATCGCCACCGAGGCAGGCGTGGACGACTTCATTGCGGAAGCCACGCCGCAGGACAAGCTGAACTACATCCGCAAGACCCAGGCCGAGGGGCGCCTGGTCGCGATGTGCGGCGACGGCACCAACGATGCGCCGGCGCTGGCGCAGGCCGATGTCGGCGTCGCCATGCAGACCGGCACGCAGGCCGCGCGCGAGGCCGGCAACATGGTCGATCTGGACAGCGACCCCACGAAGCTGATCG
>CAZZWO010000250.1:0-2252 GCA_964657885.1 uncultured Acetobacteraceae bacterium
TAGATCAGGTCCACGATCAGCTTCACCTCGTGCAGGCATTCGAAATACGCCATCTCGGGCGCGTAGCCGGCCTCGGTCAGCGTCTCGAAACCCGCCTTGATCAGCTCGACCAGACCACCGCACAGCACCGCCTGCTCGCCGAACAGGTCGGTCTCGCACTCCTCCTTGAAGGTGGTTTCGATGATGCCGGCGCGCCCGCCGCCGATGGCGCTGGCGTAGCTCAACGCGATCTCCAGCGCATTGCCGGACGGGTTCTGCTCGACCGCGACCAGGCACGGCACGCCGCCACCACGCTCGTACTCCGAACGCACCGTGTGGCCGGGACCCTTCGGCGCGATCATGAAGACGTCGATGTCGGGCCGGGCGTCGATCAGGTTGAAATGAATGTTCAGCCCGTGCGCAAAAGCCAGCGCAGTCCCCTCACGCATGTTCGGGCCGAGATGCTCGCGATAGAGGTCGCCCTGGCCTTCGTCAGGCGTCACCACCATTACCACATCGGCCCAGGCCGCCGCTTCCGACGGGCCCATCACCTTCAGGCCGGCGGCCTCGGCCTTGGCTACGCCTGAGGAACCCGGACGTAGGCCGACGGCCACGTCCTTCACGCCGCTATCGGCCAGGTTGCGGGCGTGGGCGTGGCCCTGGCTGCCATAGCCGATGACGGCGACCTTGCGGCCCTTGATCAGGTTCACGTCGGCGTCTCGGTCGTAGTACACGCGCATTTTTGGTTCCTTTAGGCAAGGCCGGGGTTTCACCCCTGGACCCCATTGGGGCCGGACGGCCCCAAACCCCTTTTCGTTAGATGGTGTTGGCGCCTCTGGCTATGGCGGCGATCCCGGTTCGGGACACTTCGGCCAGGCCCAGGGGGCGCATGAGTTCGATGAAGGCATCGATCTTCTCGTTCGCTCCGGTCAGTTCGAACACGAAACTGCCGGTCGTGGTGTCCACAACCCTCGCGCGGAACGCATCGCCGATGCGTAGCGATTCCGAACGGTTGTCGCCGCTGGCAACCACTTTGACCAGCGCCATCTCGCGCGCCACATGCGGGCCCTGCTTCGTCAAATCAGCCACGCGATGCACCGGCACCAGCCGGTCGAGCTGCGCCTTGATCTGGTCGATCACCATCTCGGTGCCCGACGTCACCACGTTGATGCGGCTGCGTCCGCGGTCATCGTCAACCGGCGCCACGGTCAGGCTGTCGATGTTGTAGCCACGGCCGGAGAACAGGCCGATCACCCGCGCCAGCACGCCGGATTCGTTGTCGACCAGCACCGAGATGGTGGCGCTGCGCATGGTCGCGTCGCGCGCAGCCTTGGCCGCACGCCGTTCCACCGGACCGCCGTTCATCAGACCAGCATCATCCCTTCGTCGGTGATGCTGGCGGTACGCCCTGCATGCTCCGGACCCAGGATCATCTCGTTATGCGCAGCACCCGACGGGATCATCGGGAAACAGTTCTCGAACTTGTCCACCGCGATATCCGCAATCACCGCGCCGGGGGCCGCCAGCATGTCGGCAATCACCCCGTCCAGCTCACCAACGTTGCGGGCGCGCAGGCCGGTCGCGTGGAAACTCTCGGCCAGCTTCACAAAATCCGGCAGCGCGGCGCTGTAGCTTTCCGAATAGCGCGAACCGTGCAGCAGCTCCTGCCACTGGCGCACCATGCCCATATACTCGTTGTTCAGGATGAACACCTTCACCGGCAACCGGTATTGCGCCAGCGTGCCCATCTCCTGGATGTTCATCAGGATGCTGGCCTCGCCTGCAATGTCGATCACCAGCGCATCCGGATGCGCCACCTGCACACCCATGCCGGCGGGCAAGCCGTAGCCCATCGTGCCGAGGCCGCCGCTGGTCATCCAGCGGTTCGGGCGGTCGAACGGGAAATGCTGTGCGGCCCACATCTGATGCTGGCCGACCTCGGTGGTGATGAACGTGTCGCGCCCGGTGGCGGCGCAAAGCTGCGCCAGCCTTTGCACCGCGTATTGCGGCTTGATGGTGGCGCCTGGCGACATGTCCTGTGTGAAACGCAGGCTGTCGATGCTGCGCCAGCCGGCGACCTGCTTCCACCACGCGGCGATGGCGTTGCCGTCCTGCCTTGCAGGTTCGGCGTGCCAGGCCTCGATCATCGCACGCAGCACCAGTGTCGCGTCACCGACGATCGGGATGTCGACTGACACGTTCTTGTTGATGTTCGATGGGTCGATGTCGGCGTGGATCTTGAAGCTGCCTGGGGAGAACGCGTTCAGCCTTCC
>CAZZWO010000250.1:2352-4054 GCA_964657885.1 uncultured Acetobacteraceae bacterium
ACCACCGGCCTGCGCGCCGCCTTCAGCGCACGCACCGCGGCGCGGATGGCGAAGGGGTCGGGCTGCGTCACCGGGCGGTAGCTGCGATGCGGCCGGGTCGATGCCTGCTCGTAAGGAGCAGGCGCAATCAGGATGTCCTTCGGCAGATCGACTACCACCGGACCCGGGCGGCCGCTGCGCGCGACGTAGAACGCGTCGTGCACCGTGCGCGCCAGGTCCTCGCTGCGCTTCACCAGGTAATTGTGCTTGGTCGCCGGCCTGGTGATGCCGGTGGTGTCGGCTTCCTGGAATGCATCGTTGCCGATCAGATGTGTCGGCACCTGGCCGGTCAGGCACACCAGCGGCACGGAATCCATCAGCGCATCGAGCAGCCCGGTGACCGCATTGGTTGCACCGGGACCGCTGGTGACCAGCACGCAACCGACGCGGCCGGTGCTGCGCGCATAACCCTCGGCCGCGTGCACCGCCGCCTGCTCGTGACGCACCAGGATGTGCCGGATCGCCGTTTGCTGAAACAACGCGTCGTAGATCGGCAGCACGGCGCCGCCCGGATAGCCGAACACTACCTCCACACCCTGTTCGCGCAGCGCACGGAGCAGGACCTCCGCACCGCTTTCGGTGCTGGTGACGTTGGCTGAGGCCGGCGGCATTGTGCCGTCGGGCTGGACGATGGCGTTCATCGGGCGGGTTTACGGAGAAGCGATGCGGCAGTCAATCGCGACCGCACAGAAACCGCAAGATTTCAGCAGCCAGGCTTTCCGTTTCTTGCGTCTCACACTCATATCGCGCAAGGAACCTATGCGTATGAGCCTCGTCTGCAATGTGCCTGTGGCGGAACCAGGTTGCCTGCCGCTTGGTGTAGCGGGCGGTGGCCTGGGTCGCCCGCATGCGCGCCTCGGCCAGGCTGATCACGTGCCGGCGATAGGCGGCGAGTTCGGGAACGCCATGCGCCCGCATCGCAGGCAACGCCGGGTCCAGTCCCTGCTCCAGCAGGGCGTCCACCTCGGCAAGGGCGCCGTGCTCCAGCATGGTGTCGAACCGGCTGGCAATCGCCGGCCGCAACGCCGCGCGCGGCGGGTCGAGCACGACGGCAAAAAACGACCATGCATGGTCCGGTACGGGCGGTTGCGACTGCCACGCGGCGAGGCCGATGCCGGTGCCGCGCCACACCTCCCAGGCGCGTGCCAAACGCTGGCTGTCGGTCGGGCGCAACCGCGTGGCGGTCGCCGGATCGGCCACGAGCAGCCGCGCATGCAGCGCTGCCGGCCCGATCCCGGCCAGCAGGCCGCGCGCCTCGGACCGCGCTTCGGCGCCGGGGTCGGGTATCTCGGCCAAACCACCGAGCAGCGAGGCGAAATACAGGCCGGTGCCGCCGCACAGGATCGGCACCAACCCGGCCGCCTGCACCTGTCCCATCGCTTCGAGCGCCTGCTTCCGCCACCAGGCAACGCTTGCCGCCTCCGCTGCCGGTCGGACACCGTAAAGACGGTGCGGGATGCGGGCCTCGTCGGCGGCCGAAGGACGGGCGGTCAGCACACGCAGCTCGCGATAGACCTGCATCGAATCCGCGTTGATGATGGCGCCGCCGATACGCGCGGCCAGGTCGAGCGCCAGCGCCGACTTGCCGCTGCAGGTCGGCCCGGCCACGCATATCGCCCTGCCGGCAGCAACACTAGCCTCGCCGGGGGCTGGATCAGCCTCG
>CAZZWO010000251.1:0-3960 GCA_964657885.1 uncultured Acetobacteraceae bacterium
TTCTGGGTCTGCCGGCCGTGCTCGCCGCCCGCACCACGCTCGGCACCATCAACCACACGCTGCTGTCGCTGGAGGCGCTGCTCCGGCGCGGCATCCCGGTGGCCGGAATCGTGCTGATCGGCGCCGGCGGCGAGGACAACGCCGAGGCGATCGCCAGGCTGGGCGGGGTGCCGGTCTGGGCGACGCTGCCCACGCTCCCCCGGCTGGCACCGGCCGCCATCGCCTCGGCCGCGAGGCTTTTGCCAGCCTGCCCACCGCTTCCTACTATGGGCGCGCATACACCGGGATGATGCGGCACCATGACCGACGATGAGGTGACGCAGCTCTACCGGAGCCTGCTCGGCCGGGATCCGGAAAGCCCGGACACCATCCGCGCGTTCAAGGGCTATTACGCCTCGCTGGAACGTGGGCGCCGCGCGTTGTTCGCCTCCGACGAGTTCGACGCGTATTTCGCCCGCGTGACCGGCCGCGCGCTCCGGTCGAAGGACAGCCTGGGCGCCGCACTGGCGCTCACCCTGCTGGCCCGCGCCGCATCGGCCTTGCCCGCCCCGGCCTCGCCACCGCCGCGCGACGAGACGGTCCGCGCCGGCATGCAGTACTTCTTCCCGCCCGGACAGCCGGCACGGTTCGCCATCGCGGTCGGCGAGGCGCCGGACCTGGCTCTTGACGACCTGCTGCCGCTCGGCGGCCCTGAAAGCGCCATCCTGCACATCGCGCCGGGCTTCCCCCCGGTCGTGCCGCTGGCCGGCACGCTGACCGACGGGACCACGGTGTTCCGGCTCGGCGGCGACGAAGCCTCGGTCGCCGGCATCGTGCAGCAGTTCGGCCCTCGCATCGATGCGCTGGCGCTGCTGGGGCGCCCGGCCGGCCAGGGCTGGCTCGACGCGCTGAAGCCGCATTTCGCGCAGAAGACGCTGGTGGCCATCGGCCGGACATCCGAAAGCTTCGACGCGGCGGCGCTGAGCGCGGCCGCCGGCACCGTACTGGATGCCGAACCGGTGCAACACTGGCGCGGCCTGTCCCTGCATCATTGCGGCGGATGGCTGCTGCCCGTCGGCTACGCGCCGGCGGAAAGCTGGCCGGAGCCGGACATCGAAGCCCACCCTGCCCTCGCCATCGCCTGCATCGTGCGCAACGAGGCGGTCTGCATCGCCAACATGCTCGCCAGCACACGCCCGATCGCCAGCTTCACCGCCGTGCTCGACACCGGATCGGACGACGGCACCCTCGAGATCGCACGCGCGACCCTGGATGCGGGCGGCGCCCCCTATGTTTGCGAAACCCGCGACCACCGCGCGTTCGACGACGATTTCGCCGCCATGCGCAACGCCGCCCTGGCCCTGGTGCCCGACTGGATCGAGTGGGTGCTTATGCTCGATGCCGACGAGGAGCTGGCGCCCGAGGATCACGCGGCGTTGCTGGCGCTGATTGCAGGCGCCAGCCACGAAGCCTATGCCCTGCCGCGCTATAACTATCCCGGCGCCGACAAGCAGGGGTTGATGGTCTCGTATCCGGATCGCCAGGTCCGCCTGTTGCGCCACACGCCCGACGGCCGGATCGGCTACACCGGCGCGGTGCATGAAAAGGTTCTGGGCGTCGAGGCCGGATTTCCGCCGCTCGATGCAGCCATCATGGGTGGCGCGCGGGGCGGTCCCCACATCCATCACCTGGTCAGACGCTTCCGAACCGCGGAACAGGAAGAGCGCAAGCAGGAATTCTATCGCGAGATCGCCCGCGCCCATGCCGAACGCCGGGCATCCGGTGCAACCTGAGCGTCATCGTTCCACTCGAGCCGGCACCAGCCTGCAGATCATCAAGGTCAATCATGTCATTCGCCTGCCCACCCGACAGACGCACTTACCCCCGCCCTCACGCGCTGCTTGCCATCGCAGTGCGGAGTGCCGCCCTGGCCGGCCTTCTCACCGCCGCGTCGTGCGGCAAGCAGGCGCCCAAACCCGCCGACGCGGACATCGCCGCCTACCTGGCACAGAGCCAGCCGCCCTACCTGCGGCTCGGGAACGTCTCGACCTCGTATGAGGCGCCGTCTTCCTTGTCGGCTGCCGGCAAGCTGCCTGAAGGGTCGTGGCGGGTGCACGTGAAGTTCACCCTGCGGGCGACCCAGGACCTGTACGAACCGACGCCCGCGACCCTGGCCAGCCGCGCCGAGTTCGACCGCGCGGTGGCCGTGGCCGAACAATACCGCTTGCCGAGGATCGCTGCCGTCAACCAGCTCGGCCAGCAGGCTGGCCTGGTCGCTCCCGGCGCCACTTCGCCCGAACCGGCGCTGACCGTGGCGGTCCTGACCCGCAAGGACCAGGACCGTCCCGACGAGGTGACGCTGCTGGCGGAACCCCAGGGACACGGGTGGAGCTTCATCCAGCTCGATGCGCAGACGCTGAGCGACACCGATGTCGGGGCGCCGCTGGACGATCTGCGCCACAGCAGCCCGCATACCGTGTTCGTGACCGAAGGGTCGGAGGAGGCGCGCTCCTATGCCGAGCGGGAGCGGCGTTTCCTGACCGTGCTGGCGAAGGTGCCGCCGCCCTGATCAGCGTCCCCGGCGCACGGTGTAGTCCGCGACGTCGGTGAGGCACTTCTTCACCGCGCCGTCGGGAAACACCGACAACGCCGATTTCGCCCGCTCGGCAAAGCCCACCGCGCGTTCGAGCGTCGCGTCGATCGCACCGGTGTGCTCCATCAGGGTGAGCGCGTGGTCCAGGTCGTCGTCGGTCTGCTCGCTGTCCTCGATGGTGCGGCGCCAGAATGCCCGGTCCGCCTCGTTGCCTGCCTTGTAGGCGGCGAGCACCGGGCCGGTGATCTTGCCTTCGCGGAAATCGTCGCCGACCGTCTTGCCGAGCTTCGCCTGGTCGGCCGCGTAGTCCAGCGCATCGTCCACCAGCTGGAAGGCGGTGCCGATATACAGGCCGAAATCCGACAGCGCGCGCTCCTCCGCTTCGCTTTTGCCGGCGACGACAGCGCCGATCTGACAGGCGGCGGCGAACAGGGCGGCGGTCTTGCCCTGGATCACGTCGAGGTAGCGCTCGTCGCGCGTGGACAGATCGTTCTGCGTGACGAGTTGCAGCACCTCGCCCTCGGCGATGGTTGCGGCCGCGTTGGACAGGATGCGCAGGACCGGCAGGCTGCCATCGGCAGTCATCAGCTGGAAACTGCGCGAGAACAGGAAATCGCCGACCAGCACGCTCGCCTTGTTGCCGAAGATGGCGTTCGCTGTGGCCAGGCCGCGGCGCAGGCGGCTCTCATCGACCACGTCGTCGTGCAGCAGGGTGGCGGTGTGGATGAACTCCACGCAGGCGGCCAGGTGCACGTGGCGTTGCCCGCCGGACGCGCCGGGGTAACCGCAGAGCCGGGCGCAGGCGAGCGTCAGCATCGGCCGCAGACGTTTGCCGCCGGCCGCCACCAGATGCGCCGCGAGCTGCGGGATCAGTTCGACCTGGCTCTGCATGTTCTGCACGATCACGCGGTTGCAGGCGGCCAGATCGGTGCGCACCAGATCGGCCAACGCGGTCAACGCATCCTCGGCCGACGCCCCGGCCTGCGAGGGCTGGGCACGAGGCGGAGGCCCGGCACTCGACAAGCTGACAGCTAGGCCCAAAAACCTCTCCCGATCACTAGCCGCGCCGGTGTGTCCGGCCCTGCCAAGGCTGGAGCCGTGCAGTTCGCAGGCGGCTTGGATGGTATGGCTGGCGGGCCGGCCCGGATGGCATCATCCCACCATATCGGCGGGGGTGAATCAGGGTCAAGGCGAGCCGGGCCGGATGGCACCCAATGGAGACGCAACCCGACATGCATGTGCTGCTGGTGACCAACGATCTGGTGCGGCTGAGCTTCCTCACCTGCCTGCTGCGCGACGCGGGCATCGACGCGATCGTGCTCGACGGGCAGGTCAGCGCGGTGGAGGGCAGCATCGGCGCCATCCCGCGCCGCCTGGCGGTGGCCAAC
>CAZZWO010000252.1:0-3959 GCA_964657885.1 uncultured Acetobacteraceae bacterium
CGATGGTGATCGACGCCGAGCACCACGCTGCCGAACATCTGGATGAAGCGGCGGAAACTGTCCCAAGCGAAACGCTCGTCGCCGGAGATCTCGGCAAGGCCGCGCACCGTGTCGTCGTTCAGCCCAAGGTTCAACACGGTGTCCATCATGCCGGGCATCGAAACCCGCGCACCGGATCGCACGCTGACCAGCAAGGGTTGGTTTGCATCGCCGAAGCGGCGTTCCACCGCCTGCTCCACGCGCGCCAGGGCCTCGGTCACCTGTGCGTCCAGGTCGGCCGGATACGAGCGGTTGTTCTTGTAGAACTCCGTGCACAATTCGGTGGTGATGGTGAAGCCGGGCGGCACCGGCAACCCGATGCTCGCCATCTCGGCAAGGTTCGCACCTTTGCCGCCCAGCAGGTTCCGCATGTCCGCGCGGCCCTCGTTATGCCCGGCACCGAAACTATACACCCATTTTGACATCGTTGTCGCTCCACGGTGGCAAGCTTTGGAGAGCCCGCCCAACTCCACATTCGTTTGTCGGTTCAGGATTCGATGGCCGAGAAATCCGCCACCCGGTTCAGGGATCGCTGCAGCATCGAAAGCAGGTTCAGGCGATTGGCCCGCAACGCACGATCATCGGCGTTCACCGTCACCGTGTCGAAGAACCCGTCGAGCGGCGCGCGCAACTTCGCAAGCTGCCGCATCGCGCCGAGAAAATCCTCGTCCTCGATCAGTGCCGCCACACCCGCGTCGCCCGCCAATGCCAGCGACAACTCTCGCTCCGCAGCCTCGGTCAGCAGCGCCTGATCGACGGCGCCGTCATGCGGTCCATCGCGGCGGTTCTCGATACGCAGGATGTTGGCCGCCCGCCTGTATGCCGCAAGCAAGTTGGCGCCGTCATCGGTCTGCAGCAGCGCCGCAAGCGCATCCGTCCGCGCCAGCGCACGCACAAGGTCGTCGTCCCCGCCGGCAGCCAGAACCGCCGCCAGGATATCGTGCCGCGCACCCTCCTGACGCAATTGAACGCGCAACCGCTCGACGATGAACGCCAGCACCGCGTCCGCAATCCCAGCATGCCCGCCGCCCAGGCTTTCCACGGCGCGCGCCAACACCGGGCGAAGCGGCAGCCTCAAACCGTTCTCGCGAATGATCCTGATGACGCCTAGCGCCGCTCGCCGGAGCGCGAAAGGATCGCCCGACCCGGTCGGCTGCTGACCAATCGAAAAGAAGGCAACCAGCTGATCCAGCTTGTCCGCCAGCGCCACCGCCACGCAGACCGGTTCCGCGGGCACGCCGTCACCCGCATTTTTGGGCGCGTAATGGTCCCGCACCGCCGCCGCGACACGGGCGTCCTCGCCGTCGTGCTGCGCGTAATAGCCGCCCATCACGCCCTGCAACTCGGGGAATTCGCCAACCATCCCGGTCGTCAGATCGGCTTTGGCCAGCAGGGCCGCACGCTCGGCCAGCGCCGCTTCCGCGCCCACCAGCGGTGCAATCGCGCCGGCCAGCGCGACGATTCGCCGGACCCGCGCGCCCTGGCTGCCGAGCTCCGCCTGGAACGTCACGCCATCCAGGGCCGCTACCCGCTCCGCCAGCCCGGTCTTGCGGTCGAGGTCCCAGAAATGCCGTGCATCGGCAAACCTTGCGCGCAGCACACGCTCGTTGCCCGAGATGATGGCCGCTCCGCCATCGGCCGCTTCCAGGTTGGCGGCAAAAGCGAACCACGGTGCCGCACGGCCGTCCGCATCGCGCAGCGCGAAATAACGCTGGTTCACCCGCATCGAAACCTGCATCACCTCAGGCGGCAGGTCCATGAACGCGTCGTCGATGCGTCCCAGCAGCGGCACCGGCCATTCCACCAGGCCCGCAACTTCCTCGACCAGCCCGGGATCGTCCACCACCGACAGCCCGCGCGAAGCAGCCAGCCCGGCAATCCCGTCATGCACCAGGCGCACACGCTCCGCCGCATCCGCCACCACCCGATGCGCATGCAACACCGTCTGCCAATCCGCAAACCCCTTGACCGCAACCGGACCGGGCGCATGCAGCCGGTGTCCTTCGGTCAGATTTCCCGAACCCAGGCCGTGACCGTCATCCCCTTCGATGGCCAGTCCGAACGGCACCACTTCGCCGTCCAGCAGGCAGACGATGCGGCGCAGCGGGCGTATCCAGGTGAACGCGCTGGTGCCGCCCCAGCGCATGGATTTCGGCCACGCAAACCGGCGCAACAACCCCGGCATCGCGCCTGCGATCAGTGCCGCCGCATCGACTGCCGGACTGACACGTTCCAGCACCCAGAAGCCGCCTTCCTCACGCAACGCGTCCCGCGCGGCACCGTGCTTGCGCAGGAACCCCGCGACCGCCTGCTCCGGCGCGTTCACCCGCGGCCCGCGTTCCTCGCTGGATACAGCCTGCACGCCGGGTGACACCTCGGCCGCCAGCGCCACCCTGCGCGGGCCCGATACCGGACGCAAAGCGGTGGGTGCCAGTGCCGCCAGCGCTTCGGTCACCGAGCGCGCCAGTTCGGCGGCGGCGCGGGCCTGCAGGCGCGCCGGTATCTCCTCGCTGAACAATTCGATGAACAGTTCCGGCATACGCTCAATCGTCCTTCAACGCCGGCTCGATATCGGTGCGCGCAAAATCCTCGCCGGTATAGAGCAAGGGTTCGCCTGTGGTCTTGGCGAGTGCGTAGGCGAAACAATCCCCGAAATCCAGCCGCGCCGAATGCTTGTGCCGGCCGAAATACCGCCACGCATGGCGCGCCGCCGCCGCCTGCTCCACCGACACCGGCGTCACCTCGATGCCGGCCACGCGGAAAAACTCGTCCAGCCGCAAGCTCGCCAGCCGGCCGCCGCGTTCCTCGACGATCATCGCCACTTCGAACCAGTTGGCGGCCGACATGCGGGACGCCTTCGCGTCGACGATGGCTTCCAGCACGCGCGCGCCGGCAGGCTCATCCAGCAGCACCGACAGGATCGCGGACGTATCGACGATCATCGCGGCCGGCCGGACTCATCGTACAGGAAGCCATGCGCGCTCCCGTCCGGCATGCGCAGGCTGGCGCGGATTTCGGCGGCCAGCGTTGCCAGCCGGGCCAGGCGCGCGGTACGGTCGCGCATCCGGTGCTCACGCTCCAGACGCTCCCGCAAAGCCGCGGTCACCGCCGAGGTCAGGCTCTCCCCGGTCAATACCGAAAGCTCGGTTGCCAACCGGTAGCCGTCTTCGCTCTTGATATTCAGCTGGTTCGCCATTCAATCCCGACGTGCTGCCCAACAGGAAGCGCCAGGGTAGAAACTCTTCTGGCTGCGGTAGAAATAGACGGAGAAAACGATCGTGTCACCCCTGAAAGCCGCATGTGTCGCGGCGTTGTGCCTGCTGAGCCGCCATGCCGTCGCCGACGAACCGGCGAAAATCGCCGTATTCCCGTTCGTCATCCTCGATACCAGCGGCGAGACCAACGGGCCCGGCCGGGAACAACGGATCGCCACCGCCACCAGCCTCCTCGCCAAGACCCTCAAGGACACCGGCCACTACACGCCCGTCGATCTGACCCCCTATGCCAAGGAAATCGACGGCCTGCAGCGCCCGGACGAGTGCGGCGAATGCTGGGCCAAGCTCGCCAGCAAGGCCGGCGCACAGTTCGAAGTGCTGCCCAGCGTGCACAAGGTCAGCACGCTGATCACCCTGATGACGCTGTGGTTCGCCGACGTCCACACCATGCAGTACGTGGCGCGCGTGGAGGGCCAGATCCGCGGCGACACCGACGAAGCCTACGCCCGCGGCATCAACTTCCTCGTGACCCAGGAGCTCGGCAAGCAGCCCGGCACCGCCCGCCACTAAGCCTGACCGGCAGGCACCGTTGCCTGAACATTGACACCCTGCGTGCCGCCCGCTACCAGCGCGCCTCCGTTGTTGCACCGGCCCCGGTGGCGGAATTGGTAGACGCGCAGGTTTCAGGTATCTGTGACCGCAAGG
>CAZZWO010000253.1:0-3931 GCA_964657885.1 uncultured Acetobacteraceae bacterium
GGTGTCAGGCGTCCATCTTCAGGGCGGCTAGGAAGGCGCTTTGGGGGATTTCCACCTTGCCGAACTGGCGCATGCGCTTTTTGCCTTCCTTCTGCTTTTCCAGCAGCTTGCGCTTGCGGCTGATGTCGCCGCCGTAGCATTTGGCGGTGACGTCCTTGCTGAGGGCGCCGAGGGTTTCGCGGGCGATGATGCGGCTGCCGATGCTGGCCTGGATGGCGATCTTGAACAGCTGCCGGGGGATCAGGTCCTTCAGCTTGGCGCAAATGGAGCGGCCGCGCGTTTCGGCCACCGAGCGGTGGGCGATGAAGCTGAGCGCGTCCACCGGATCGTTGTTTACCAGTATCGAGATGCGGACCAGGTCGCTTTCCTCGTAGGTGTCCATCGCGTAGTCGAAGCTGGCGTAGCCGCGGCTGATGCTTTTCAGACGGTCGTAGAAGTCGAACACCACCTCGTTCAGCGGAAGCTGGTACACTGCCATCGCACGGTTGCCGACATAGGTGAGGTCCACCTGCCGGCCGCGCCGTTCGTTGCACAAGGTCAGAACGTTGCCGAGATAATCGTCCGGTACCATGATGGTCGCGCGGATCCACGGCTCCTCTATATGATCGATGAAGCTGGGGTCGGGCATGTCGGCGGGGTTGTGCAGCTCCATCGTGTCGCCGTTGTTCTTGTGCAGGCGATACACAACCGACGGTGCGGTCGCGATCAGGTCGAGGTCGAACTCACGTGACAGGCGCTCCTGGATGATCTCCAGATGCAGAAGACCGAGGAAGCCGCAGCGATATCCGAAACCGAGCGCTGCCGAAGTCTCTGCCTCGTAATGAAAACTCGCATCGTTCAGCCGCAGCTTGCCGAGCGATTCGCGAAGCTTCTCGAAATCGTCGGCATCCACCGGATACAGGCCGCACCAGACCACCGGTATGCTCGGCTTGAAGCCGGGCAGCGCCTCGGCGGCCGGAACGCGATCGTCGGTGATGGTGTCGCCGACGTTGCAGTCGGCGACGGTCTTCATCGCGGCGGTGATGTAGCCCATCTCGCCGGGGCCGAGATCGTCGGTGGCGATCATCTTCGGCGTGAACACGCCGCATTGCTCCACCACATAGGCGTGCCCGTTCGCCATCATGCGGATCTTCTGGCCGCGCTTCAGGCGCCCATCCTTGACGCGCACCAGGATGACCACGCCGAGGTATTGGTCGTACCAGCTATCCACCAGCAGCGCCTTCAGTGGCGCGGACGCATCGCCGGTGGGCGGCGGCAGGCGGGTCACCAGCGCCTCCAGCACGCCCTCGATGTTCAGGCCCGTCTTGGCGCTGATCATCACGGCATCCGACGCGTCCAGCCCGATCACGTCCTCGATCTGCTGGCGCACCTTGTCGGGTTCGGCCGCCGGCAGGTCGATCTTGTTCAGCACCGGCACGATCTCGTGGTGCGCGTCGATCGCCTGGTAGACGTTGGCGAGCGTCTGCGCCTCAACGCCCTGGCTGGCGTCGACCACCAGCAGGCTGCCCTCGCACGCGGCCAGGCTGCGGCTGACCTCGTAGGCGAAGTCCACGTGGCCGGGCGTGTCCATCAGGTTGAGCTGGTAGGTCTGCCCGTCATGCGCCTTGTAGGCCAGGCGCACGGTCTGCGCCTTGATTGTGATGCCGCGCTCCTTCTCCAGCTCCATGCTGTCGAGTACCTGGGCGCTCATCTCGCGGTCGGTCAGGCCTCCGCAGGCCTGGATCAGCCGGTCGGCCAGGGTGGATTTGCCGTGGTCGATATGGGCGATGATGGAGAAGTTGCGGATGCGGCTGAGCGGCGTGTCGGTCATGCCGTGCAGATAGGCCTAAATGGCCCATCTTGGGAGTACCGTCTGGTTGACCGGCTGTGTTGCCGGCGGAAGCCGCAGAGCGCGGCCATCCCGAGACCGTTTGAGAACGCGCTAGGCCTCACTCGTCCAGCGTGCGTTTCGAGAACCGGCGCGGAGCGGCCGCTGGGCCGTGAGCACAGGAAGCGCAGAAAGGCGCGCTGGACGGCCGGGCTAGTAGCGTTATCGAACGGTCTCTCAGTGGGGGAGCATCTGGGCGACGCGGCGGGTCAACTCCTGGACGCTGTAGGGCTTGGCCAGGACGGGGAAGCGCAGGGCGCCGGGGGCCAGGGCGGCGTTGCTGTAGCCGGTGGCGAGCAGGATTGGCAGGCCGGGGAAGCCGGTGGCGATCTGTTCGGCAAGCTCGATGCCGCTCATGCCGCCGGGCATCACGATGTCGGAGAACACCAGGTCGAACTCGCCGCGCTCGCGCAGCAGCGCCAGCGCGGATGGCGCATCCTGCCGCAACGCCACGTTATGGCCCATGCCCTCCAGGACGGCGACCGCCACTTCGGCCACCAGCGGGTCGTCCTCCACCACCAGGATGCGGCGTGCCGAGGGTGTCATGTCGAAGCCGGCGGGTTCCTCGGCGAAGCCCGCCCGCGCGGCGCCGAGGTCGCGTCCGGGCGCCAGGGCCATCAGCTGCTGCGCCAGGCCGGCGCCCCGTTCGGTGGCGAGCCGCATGTTGTTGAGCAGCCGGATCAGCTTGGGGTTGCCCGCGGCATGGCGTTCGGCAAGCGCAAGATTGCCGGTGATGACGGTCAGAACGTTGTTGAAATCATGTGCCAGGGTGCCTGGCGATTGGGCGGACGAGTGAGCTGGCGACAGGCCAGGGTTGGAGCCGAACGGGTCGGACGCTGTCATCAGCGCCGGCCCGAACCCTGCTCAACGCAGCCTGGCACCTGTCGATTTGGCAACGGACTCGATCACCTTGGTTGACGCAGCTTCGATTTCGTCGTCGGTCATTGTGCGCTCACGAGGCTGGAAGGCAACCTCCACGCCGAGGGATTTTTCACCTCGTTGCAGATTTGTCCCGCTGTACACGTCAAACAGGCTGACGCGCGCAACGAGCGTGCGATCGGCAAACCGGGCCGCCTTCAAAACGTTCTCCGCCGGCACCGTGTCGGCGACCACGAATGCGAAGTCTCGCGTGACGGTTTGCAGGCCGGGCAACACCGGTGCTGCGCGGCGCCGGCGCTTCGGATCGGCAACGGCGTCCAGAAATAGTTCGTAAGCGACGGTGTTGGACGGCAAATCTAGCCGTGTCAGCAATGCAGGATGCAAAACTCCGAACCGGGCGATGATCGTCCGCGGTCCCTGCCGGACGATTGCTGACTGGCCGGGGTGGTAATGACCGGGTGCTTCGGTGGCGAGCGACAGCGAGTCCAGCGGCACACCCGCTTCGGTCAGCAGCGCCCAAAGCCCGGCCTTGGCGCGCATGACGGGCGCGGCGGTGTCGACGCCTTCCCAATGCCGGGGCGGAGTGCCCGAACGCAACGCGGCGGCTATCGATACCTGGCCGGTTGGCGCGTAGCCGGGCCCCACCTCGAACAGCGCAACCTCGCCCGCGCCGCGCGCGAGGTTGCGTGCGGCGGCGAGTGCGAGTGTCGCCAGGGGCGTCGGCCGCATCTGGTCGAGGTCGGCGGCGATCGGGTTCTTCAGTGTCAGCGAGGGTGACGGCTCGCCGAACAGGGCGGCCTGGGCGGCGGCGAGGAAGCTGAAGGTGACGCATTCGGCGTAACCCTGGGCGGCCAGCGCACGCCGTATTTGCGCCGTCCGGCTTTGACGTGCGGAGAGGGCAGGGGCGGGAATGGCGGTGATCGGCGGCAGCGACACGGGCGGGATGCTGTCGAGCGTGCGGATGCGCAGCACCTCCTCGATCAGGTCGCATTCGGGTTCGATCAGCGCCGCGCCCTCGGCGGCGTTGCGGGCGCGGGCAGGGTCGAGCGTTGCCGGCTGATCGAGCGCGGGGTTGCCGGCGATGTCGTTGCGCCAGGGCGGCACACCCGTGGTGATGCCCGCGTTGCCGGACGCCGAGACGGTGAAGCCGAGGCGTTCCAGGATGGCGGCGGCCTCGGTGGGGGC
>CAZZWO010000254.1:0-3872 GCA_964657885.1 uncultured Acetobacteraceae bacterium
GACGCAGAGCTCTTCCACGCGACGTGCGGCGGCATCGGGCTGACCGGCATCATCACCCGCGTCTCGATCCGGCTGAGGCGGGTCGACGGCAATCTGGTCAGCCTCCGTGAGCAGGCGCTGCCCGACCTCGACAGCTTCCTGGCGGCCATGGATGCCCACCGGGACGCAACCTACGCGGTCGGCTGGATCGACGGCACTGCGCGCGGGGGCGCGCTCGGCCGCGGCATCCTGGAGACTGCCGAGCCTGCCGCCGGGCGCCTGCCGGATGCCGCACCAGGCCGGCTGCGCGTGCCGTTCGACCTGCCGGGATTGGCGTTGAACCCGCTCAGCGTCCGCATGTTCAACGCCGTCTATTACCGGCGCGCCCCGGCCGCCGGGCGCGAGCGGATCGCGCGGCTGGAAAAATTCTTCTACCCGCTCGACGCCATCCACGCCTGGAACCGCATTTACGGCAAGCGCGGCTTCCACCAGTTCCAAAACGTGGTGCCATTCGAGACCGGGGCCGCCGCGCTGCGCGAATTGCTGGAGGTGATCGCCGGCTCGCGCCGCGCCTCGTTCCTCGCCGTCCTGAAGCGGTTGGGAGCGGCCGGTGCGGGCCACCTGTCGTTTCCGCAGCCCGGCTACACGCTGGCGCTGGACTTTCCGTCGTTCGGCGGCATCGGCGAGCTTTACGGCCGCCTGGTGGCGATCACCCTCAAACACGGCGGCAGGGTGTATCTCGCCAAGGATTCGCTGATGGACGCCGGCGCGTTCCGCGAGATGTATCCGCGCTGGCCCGAGTTTCGCGATGTGCTCGACCGCGTCGACCCGGAGGAGCGTCTGCAATCCGACATGTCGCGCCGGCTGCGTCTGCGGGATAGGGCGTGATCGCCCGCCCGCTTCCCGGTTTGCGCCGCATCGTCCTGCTGCTCGCCTGCGCCGCCCCGTTCGGCTGGGCGATGTTCTGGGCGGTGTTCCACAACGTTCCAGGCCAAGACTGGGTGGTTTTCCACACTGCGGCCGGGCTCGCACGCGCCCGCGACTGGCGCACGCTCGCCGACCCGCAGGCCTTCACCGACCTGCTGAACTGGACCCACCGCGCCTGGCTGGGCGCCCCGCTGAAGTTCCACCCCTGGGTCTATCCCCCGGTCACCCTGGTGCTGGCTGCGGCCTTCGGCTGGATGTCGTATCCCTGGTCGCTTGCCGTGTTCCTCGGCACGAGCCTGGCCGCTCTGCTGGCGGCGCTCTGGCCGTGGCGGGCGGAGCCCCGGGAGCGTGCGCTGCTCATCATCCTGGTGCTGGTATGTCCGGCGACGGCGTTCAACCTCGGCGCGGGCCAGCTTGGCTTCCTCGTGGCGGCCCTCGTCACGGGAGGCGTGTTTCTGCTGCCCGCGCAACCCGAATTGGCGGGCGTGTTGCTGGGCTTGCTGTGCCTCAAACCACAATTCGCGCCCCTGGTGCCGGTGGCGCTTCTGGCGGGCCGGCATTTCCGCGCGATGGCGGGTGCCGCATTTTCGGCGGCCTGGCTGATTGCCATGAGCCTGGCGTTGTTCGGTACGCGTGTCTGGACGGACTGGCTGCATCTTGCCACGGGTGCCAACCCGATGCGCGGCGGGTTGGTCGACGCGGTGCGCATCTACGACCAGAGCATCCATACCTGCCTTCGCATCCTGGGCACCGGCGAGCTGTCGGCCGGGATCGGGCAGGTGGTGGCGCTGGCGATCTCCGCAATCTGCGTTTGGCAGGCCTTCGCGCAACCGTCGGCACCGTGGCGACGCCTCGTGGTCCTGCTTTGCGCCATGATCTTCGCCGCCCCCCATGTCGGCGGCTACGATCACGTTCTGGTGGCAGTGGCCGCTGCACTCGTGCTTCTGGAAAGGCCGTCCCGCCCGAGCACCTTGCTTGCAGCAGGCGCGTGGCTCGCGACGATGTTCAATCCGCCCGCGTTGATCGCCGTGCTCGGCATGCCCGTGCTGACGGCACTGTCCGCGCTGACCCCCTTGCTGGTCGGCGGGCTGATGGCGGTGACCGTCCCGCGCACGGCGTTGCGGCGTGTCGCTGCGCTGCCGTGAAAACGGCGCGACGCGCGAGTGGCCGGCCGACCCTGCCGATGCCGCGGGTGCTTCACCGCTTCGTTACCAGGGTTCTTGCGGTGAAAAGCTGCACGCCCCGCGTTCAAGGCCACATCGCGCCACAGCGATTACGACTGGACCAGCATGCGTCAGCTTTTTGCCCCCGGTGCGGATGCCATACTTCGTTTGGCGCTGCTGACGGTTTCTGTTGGCGCGATACTGCTGCTTGTGGTGGTGGGTGCGGTCGCGCGTTCGGATTACGTGTCGATGGTCGGCGTGGCGCCACGACAGCCTGTGCCGTTCAGCCACAAGCACCATAGCGGTGAATTGGGCATCGACTGCCGGTACTGTCACACGAGTGTCGAGACGCAGGCGACCGCCGGAATGCCGCCGACCCATACTTGCATGACCTGCCATAGCCAGATCTGGACCGGCGCGCCGATGCTGGAGCCGGTTCGCGCAAGCCTGGCGAACAACGATCCGCTGCATTGGACGCGGGTGAACCATCTGCCTTCCTACGTGTACTTCAATCATTCCGCGCACGTGACCAAAGGGATCGGCTGTTCCAGTTGCCACGGTGCGATGGACCACATGCAGATGACCGCACGCGCGCAGGCATTCCACATGGATTTCTGCCTGGAATGTCATCGCCATCCGCAGGAACACGTGCGCACGCCGGATCAGGTGTGGAACATGGACTGGTCGGCGCCCACCGACCAGGCGGTGAAAGGTCCGGCGCTGGTTGCGCAATACCACATCAGGAATGCCGCGCAGCTGTCGGATTGTTCGGTGTGCCACCGATGACGCGCCTGCATCTCGGACCCGATGGGAAGTGGTTTACGGCTGCCGATGACGGCGCCGGCGTGCACGCGTTCATTCGCGAGCGATTTCCGTCGGCCGCCGCGTTGCTGGACACGCCGGACCGCCGGCAATTCATGCGCCTGATGGCCGCATCGCTCGCGCTGTCGGGGCTGGCAGGCTGCGACGATGATTCGCGCGACGAGATCGTGCCTCCGGTGAACCAGGCAAAGGGCTCCGCGCCCGGCACCGTGCTGACCTACGCTTCGTCAACGCTGCTCGACGGCTTTGCCAACGGCATCGTGGTGACCACGCGCGATGGCCGGCCGACCAAGATCGAGGGTAATCCCGCGCATCCCTGGAGCCGTGGCGGCACCGACGTGTTCGGCCAGGCCAGCGTCCTGGGGCTCTACGACCCGTTCCGTTCGCAATCGGTGCAGCGTGCCACGCGCGACAGCGACTGGCCGGCGTTCCGGGCCGCGATGGTTGGACCGCTGGCCGCGTTTCGTGCGTCCGGCGGCCAGGGTTTCGCCATCCTGCTCGGACCGAGCACCTCGCCGTCGCTGAATTACCAGCTCGGCAAGCTCCAGCGCGCCTGGCCGGCAATGCGGCTTTACACCCACGTTCCCGCCAGCCGCGATGCGTTGTACGAGGGCACGCGCCAGGCATTCGGCCGCAAGCTGGAAACCCATGTCAGGATGTCCGGCGTCCAGACGGTTGTAGGCCTGGACAGCGATCTTCTGGATGCCGGGCCGCACCAGGTGGGCGCCGCGCGTGAGTGGGCCGACGCGCGCGCGGCAGAAGCGGCGCAGGGGCGTCTGTTGACGATGTGGGCGGCCGGTCCTGTGCCGAATTTGACATCGGCCAAGGCGGATCACCGTTTTTCCGCATCCCCTGCGTTGCTGGACGCGATGGCGGCCTGGTTGTTGGCGCGCGCCGAGGGTGGTCAGCCCGCCGACTTGCCGGACGACGCTTCACGGTGGTGCGCCGGCGCCTGGGCGGCGTTGGATACGGCCCGCGGAG
>CAZZWO010000255.1:0-3867 GCA_964657885.1 uncultured Acetobacteraceae bacterium
CGGGCGTCAGCGTGTAGAGCCTGCGATGGAAGGCCAGGTTGGTCTCGATGGTGCGCTCGATGTCGCCGCGCGCGAACACTTCGTTGACGGTCTGGTCGAGCCGCCGCAGTTCCGCCAGCCGCGCCGCGTCCACATGCGGCAGAGCGTGCGTTGCCGCTGCCACTTCCAGCAGCACGCGCGCCTCGATCAGCGCGCCGAAGCGGCCTGGTGTCATGTCGGGCACCCGGGCGCGCCGGTTGTCGAGCAGCTCCAGCGCCTGTTCGGCGGCCAACCGTCGCATCGCCTCGCGCACCGGCATGGCGCTGGTGCCGAGCAGGGCGGCCAGGCCGCGGATAGTGACGGCGACCCCCGGCGGAAAACGCCCGGTCATGATGGCGTGGCGCAGGCGCCGGTGGACGAACTCGCCGATCGTCTCACCCGAACGGCGCCGCAATGCAGGCAGGCGGAGTGCCGTTTGCGACGTCGCCCCCGCTTGCGCCGATGGCGCCGGGGACGGGGGTGACGATGGCGCGGGAGGAGGTTGCGCCGGAGCGGGCAGCACCGGCGGCGATATCGAAGGCGGGTGCACCGGGGAGGGCGGCATCGAACTCGATTGTTACTGTCGCGCGAGCGCGTCGCAAGCGCGAGATGCGCGGTGAGGAAAACTTTGCGTTCGCCGCGGCTACCTCGATGGAACATGGCGGATCGGCGCTTTGATTGGCCTTGCGCGAGCGCCCCGGCTATGATCGTCGCCAAGGAGACTCACCCGATGAAACCCCTGATCGGCGTGGTTGCCGATGTACAAGCCGGCAAACACGTCGTGCATGCCGTGCAGCAGAAATACCTCGATGCCGTCACCGGCGGCGCGAATGCCCTCGCACTTATTCTGCCGGCGCGCATCGACACGCCGGGCGGCGCCTGGTCGGATCCCGATGATCTGCCGGACCTGCTCGGCATGCTCGACGGCGTCTTCCTGACCGGCGCGGTCAGCAACGTGGCGCCGGAACATTACGGTGCGACATTGGCGGATCCGGCTTCACCAACCGACCCGGCGCGCGACCACGTGACGCTCGCCGTGGTGCGTGAGGCGGTCCGGCGCGGCCTGCCGGTGCTGGGCGTCTGCCGCGGCTTCCAGGAGATCAACGTGGCGCTTGGCGGCACGCTCCACCAGGCGGTGCATGCCGCCCCCGGCCTGCGCGACCATCGCGAGAACGGCGCAGCGCCGCTCGACGCGCAGTACGGCCCCGCGCACGAGGTCGACATCACGTCCGGCGGCCTGCTGCACAGCTTCTCAGGCATGGATCGCGCGCAGGTGAACTCGCTGCATGGCCAGGGCGTGGACCGCCTCGCGCCGCATCTGGTGGCCGAAGCGACGGCGCCGGACGGCCTGGTCGAGGCGTTCCGGCTGGACCGGCCCGACATGTTCCTGCTTGGCGTGCAATGGCATCCGGAGTGGATGTTCCGCGACGACCCGCTTTCGGTGGTGATCTTCCGCAGCTTCGGTCTCGCCGCCCGCGCCTACCAATCCGCACGCCTGGCACGCCGCCACGCTGCCTGATCCCGCCCGATACGACAGGATGCGACACGCCCAAAGCCGGCCAAACAACAACGGAGCACGCAATTTTGGATTTTCTGACGCCCCCGTCCGCGCACGACCACGACCTTGCCCCAGTCCGCTCGAACCACGCGCCGTCCGTGCTGGAGGCGTTCGTCGTCGATGTGAACGGGATCGCCCGCGGCAAATGGGTGCCCGCGGAACGGATACCCGAGGTGATGAGCAAGGGCGTGGCACTGCCGCGGTCCGTCTATGCGCTGGACGTCTGGGGGTGCGACGTGCCGGAAGCGGGCCTGGCGGTCGGGACCGGCGATCCGGACGGCATCTGCATGCCGGTCGAGGGCACGCTGTTGCCGGTCACCTGGCTGACCCGGCCGACCACGCAGGTGCTGCTCAGCATGGTGCAGCAGGACGGCACGCCCTTTTACGCCGACCCGCGAGTGGTGCTTGCGCGCGTCTGCAAGCAGTTCCGCGACGCCGCGCTGACGCCGGTGATGGCGACCGAGCTGGAGTTCTACATCATCGATCGGCGCCGCACGCCGCGCGACCCGGTGTCGCCGCCCAGCAGCCACGAGGGGCGGTGGAACGGCTGGCAGACCCAGGTGCTGTCGATCGCCGAACTGCATAGCTTCGAGCCGCTGCTTGCCGACATCTTCCACGCCTGCGAGCGCCAGAACCTGCCGGCCGACACCGTGGTGCGCGAGAACGGCCCCGGCCAGTACGAGGTCAACCTGAACCACGTGGCGGACCCGCTGATGGCCGCCGACCACGCGTTCCTGCTCAAGCGCATCGTCAAAGGGGTGGCGCGCAAGCACGGGCTGGACGCGACGTTCATGGCCAAGCCCTACGGCAACCTCGCCGGCAGCGGCATGCACGTGCACATGTCCATCCTCGATGCGCAGGGCCGCAACATCATGGCGGAGGATAACGGCGCGCCCACCGACCGGCTGCGCCACGTGGTCGGCGGCATGCTGCACACGCTGGCCGATTCGATGCTGCTGCTGGCGCCGCACGCCAACAGCTACCGCCGCCTCACCCCCGGCGGCCATGCGCCGACCAACCTGACCTGGGGCCTCGACAACCGCAGCGCGTCGATCCGGGTGATCACCGCCGGCCGCGCCACGCGCGTCGAGCACCGGGTCGCGGGCGCCGACTGCAACCCCTATCTGGCCGTGGCGGGCATTCTCGCCGGCGCGATGCACGGTTTGCGCGGCCAGATCGACCCCGGCCGCCCGATCGAGGGCGAGGAGCGCGAAGGCCACGAATACCTGCCGGTGAACTGGGACGACGCGATCGACGAGTTCGACGCGAGCGAAGTGCTGGGCGAGTACCTGGGCCTCGACTACCAGGACCTGTTCTCCGCCTGCAAACGCCAGGAACAGGCGGAATTCCGTCGGCGCGTCACCGACGTGGAATACGACGCCTACCTGCAATCGGTGTGAGCGGGGTCTCGGTTCCGCCGAGCTTCGTTGCAGCTACGCCTTGAGGTCGAGCACGGCTTCCACCACGTCGCTCTCGTCTGGCAGGCGGTGGATGATGAAGCCGAGGCGGCGGACGAAGCCCAGCATCGGGTGGTTGTCGGCGAGGACCTGCCCGGTGATCCGCGCCAGGCCCTGCTCGCGGCCCCAGGCGATCAGGCACTCCATCAGGTGGCGGGCGAGGCCGAGGCCCTTCACGTCCGGTTGCACCAGGATGGCGAACTCGCCGCCGCCGCCCGGGCCCTCGCACACCAGCCTGCCGACACCGACGGTCGATTGGTCGGTCTGGCGCACCGCGATGAACGCCATCTCGCGGTCGTAGTCGATCTGCGTCAGCCGGGCCATCTGCTCGGGCGCCACCTGGCGGATTGCGGTGAAAAAGCGGAACCGGAGGTCCTCGGCCGGCACGCGGGTGGTCAGCGCTGCATGAGCGGCCGCGTCTTCCGGCCGGATCGGCCGCACGACGAAATCCTGCCCGTGGCTGGACCAGCTGTGGACGAGCTCGTCCGGGTAAGGCGAGATCGCCAGCTTCGACCGTTCGCCATCGCCGTACAGCCACAGTGCCGCTTCGCCGGCCATGGCGCCGCGCGGGTTGACGCTAAGCTGCTCGATGCCGAGGGCCGCCACCGAGGGAAGGTCGACCAGCAACTGGCTGACGCGGACCAGCGCCCCGGCCGCGGCGTCGATCAGGGCGGGGTCGTGCAGCCCGGCCCGCCGTGCCAGATCCTGCGCCAAGGCCAGGTTGAGCGGCGGCAGCCCGAACGCCGGCCGCGCACCGGGCGGCACCGAGAGCCCGATCGCCGGGCCGAAGGTCGGGTCGTCATGCACGTGCAGGGCGGCGTTGCGGCCGGCCTC
>CAZZWO010000256.1:0-3849 GCA_964657885.1 uncultured Acetobacteraceae bacterium
CAGGCTAAGCCGCCCGGGCGAGTTGAGGGCGGAGGCGAGCATCGCCTGTAGGGCGGCGTCGATGTCGGCCAGGCTGCTCGCGGAATAGTATTGTTGTGGCGTGGTGGCGCAGGCCTGCAGGCCGGCGGCGACGGAAAGGCTGGTGTTGGTGATCGGCGCTTCGACTGCGGCGCGGCTGTTGCTGCCACTGAGGTAGAACGGGTTGGGAAGCGGGTAATACGGCGTGTAGAGCACGAAGATGTTGAAGCCCTTCGCCTTCAGCGGCGCGCAATTCGTCTCGTTCAGCGGGCTGGTCATCTGGCCGATGAAACGGTTGTTGGGCGAGTAATCCTCCAGCCCATCGGTGATGATGAACAGGTTCTTGCGTGGCGTTGCGGGCGTGGTACCGTCGCCGCCCGCCTTGAGCGAGTTCGCAAGATAGCTCATCGCGCCGGGGAAGTTGGTGTTCGGCGCATCGGCAACGGCGGGCGTTGCGATGCTGGCAATGTCGGTGAGGCCCTGGGTCAGGTTGTTGTCGGCCTCGACGAAAGTGCCGCCCGCCGCCGGGTGAACCTGTCCGACCGCGGAATTGAACGTGTACACGCCCAGGCTGAACTGGTTGGCGACCTGCTGCTTGGCCTGCAACGTCTGTACGACGTGTGCGGCCGCAGTCTGGATGATGTCGAACCGCAGGTTGATGACGGCACCCTTCGCGCGGGCGTTCTGCAGCAGCGTGTAGTAGTCGGTCGTGCTGTTGGTGCCGTGGCAGGCAAATCCGCAGGGAGCCTGCGGGAAATTGCGGGTCTTGTTCGTCAGGGAATCGAGGTTTGCGGCGGTGCTGTCCGGCGTACCGTAGCCTGGCGGGCAATAGCCGTTTGCATTGACCGGCTGGGCGAGCTGCTTGCTCCCATTGTCATCGTCGTCACCGCCACCTACAGGAACCTTGCCGTTCAACGCCGGCGGATAAGGACACTCGGCCGGATCGCCGGTGAACAGCGGATCGCATTTGCCGGTACCCTGGTTATTGCTGTTCGGTGGAACCTGTGTGATCGGCGTGAAGCCGATGTTGCTTGGAAAATTCCAGCTGTATTCGCTGTATTGACCGTCATTGCCGCCATGCCCGATCGTGCTCGCGATCGCGGTCGGCGGGCAGATCGTCAGCGTCTGCAAGGCCTCGATATCGGCTGGAGTGGCACCGATCAGCATGGACGACGAGTTGTCGATCAGCATCGCAATCTCGACATACGAGTTGGTCGTGATCACCGCATTCTTCGTACCGGTCAGCGGCCAACTCGTCACCGCCTTGAAGATGCCGCCGAAATGGGTGGGGATCGTCGCCTTGTAATTGACGACTGCGGTGAACGTGCTGGTGGCCGGAGTGTAGCTCACCGGCGGGATGTTGATGTCGCCCGGCTGCACGGTGCCGGTCGACAGCACGCCGAGCTGCGCGTTGAACCATTGCAGCCCCGAAGCAGCACCGTCGGCTCCTGCAGCGGCCGCACTCTCGCCCGCAATGAAATGCGACGACGCGATACGGACCGCATGGATGGCGGCGGTGTCGGCGGCCAGCGCCAATTGTGCCTGGGCCTGCACGTAAAACGTATAGTCGATCGCCAGGCCGACCGACAGCAGCAACGGGATCGCGGTCGTGGCGAAGATGATCGACACCGCGCCGCGCCGGTCCCGGCCGATAGCCGCTCGGGTTACACAACCGCTAACAAGATTGCTGGTCTCAGCAAGCTGCTTACGCATGCCCGGCATCGTCGCTGGTCCTTTGGCAGAGGATGGAAAACCGGAATGCGTCAGCACAGGCCGCCATACGAGTCCGGGGTGTACTTGGTGTATTGCAGCGTCGGGTCGAGCGTGGGATCGACACTGCGAACCGACCAGTAACCGGTCGCCCACAGATCGAGGGAACCGGCGGCAAGCTGCAGCAGGAACGGCGTGTACTTGTAATGCACGTCCGCCACCAGGATCGGGTCCGGCTGCATGACATCGCGCGTGCGGATGAACGTGAGCTGTGCCGGCAGCAACGGCAAGGACATCGGGACCGGATCGGTCGGGTGCAACTGGATCACCGCACCGCAAGGGCGTGAGACGAGCTGGAACGCATTCGCGGCCGGCACACCGCCGCGGTAAGGCACGCTCCATTTTACCATCGGAATGAAGCAGTTGATCCCGGTCGTTTGCGTGCAGCCGGGGATCGGCACGAACGCAACGGAGGACAGCGTCACCGAAACGGTGCCGTGTTCCAGCCCGTCCCGCAACCACGGTATTTCGGCGTAGATGGCGGACATCTGCTGCTGCGCCTGCGCGGCGGTCAACAACGTCGTCTTGTCGGGCTGCACCGAAACGATGCTCGCAGAAACCGGGATCGTGTGGGCGGCGTTGTAAACCTGCTCCCACAGGATGAGCAGTTTGCAGGTATCGACGGTGCCGACCACGAACACCATCATCACCGGCAGGATCAGGGCAAATTCGATCGCCGCACCGCCGGACCGCGCCGACCGCAGACGCCGCTTGACCCGGCCGATCATGAGCATTGCTTCGCCGGAGTCGTGCCAGGCGCGGCAGCGGCCGGGGTGTATTCCTCGGTGACCAGGCCTGTTGTCGCAAGCGTCGCGTGGGTGAGGCCGTTGGGTCCCATCACCGATAACAGCTTCGGCAGCAAGCCGCCGATGAAAGTCGGGCCGAGATAGATAGCGGTGACCAGGATCGCCTGGTTAGGCGCGGAATTGCAGAAATCCGTGCTGCCGAACCCCGACAGGTTCAGCGTGTTCCCTGTCACCGGGAGCTGGCCGGTCGTCGCGCCATAGAAATCCGTGGTGTTGAGGTCGATGCGCTGCACCTTCACGTAAATGGACGTTCCGCACTCCAGCAATCCGTTCAGGCTGGGGCAGAGGTATTGGGTAACGAAGTTGTTGCCGTTCGAGATGTTCTGGGCATTGCCGGTCTGCACCGACCGCACCGCCAGGTGCAGCCCGGCATCCAGCGCCGCCTGGGTGTAAAGGTCGTAGGATATCTCGAGGATGAACAGCAGGAACATGAAGAACGGTATGGACAGCAGGGCGAATTCCATCGCCACGATGCCGCGTGCCTCCCGCCGAAGCTGCCGCAAACCGAAACGGCGGCGCTTCCTCGGGCTCGGATGGGCGTGGCGTCGATCTTCGGGCTGCATGGTCCGGCCTGTCAGGCCCTTGTTCGTTACGACGGCGTTTATAGCGCCGTGCGCGGTCACGAGACAATCGTTTTGATCGGGCTTCGTCGGGACTGGATACGCGGACGAACCGACCCGGCGGCACCGCTGCCTCGATAAAAGCCAGTTATTAACGCGCTGAACCATATTTGACACGCGACGGTCAATAAACGGGATCAGCCGCTTCTGCAATGAATTTCCGCAGTTGGCACCGCTGGAAGCTGCAAAATCGCCGAGAGACTTCCGGCGGGGGGCTGCGACCCTCGAGGGGCAGGTTGCTGTCTAACCGCAGCAGGTTGCCGCTACTTCTTAGCCTTCGGGCGGCAACCCGGCCAGTCCGTCACATGGTATTCGAGGTTGCCCGCGTGGCGTTCGTCGATGACCCGGCCGCGCACCGAAACGCCCGCCTCGTGCACCGTATCGGGGCTGCCGGACACCAGCGGGTGCCACCAGGCCAGGCCGCGCCCCTCATGGACCCGGCGATATGCGCACGATGGCGGCAGCCAGTCGATCTCGTCCAGCGCCGCGGGCGTCAGTTGCACGCAGTCCGGCACCCGGCGCTGCCGGCGCGGATAGTCGGTGCAGCGGCAGGTGTGGCCGTCCAGCAGCCGGCAGGCGACGTTGGTCCACGCGATCTCGCCGGTGTCGTCGTCGCGCAGCTTGTGCAGGCAGCA
>CAZZWO010000257.1:0-3828 GCA_964657885.1 uncultured Acetobacteraceae bacterium
ACATAATGGTTGCGGATGATGCCGAGCTCGAACGGCACGCCGCTCTCATGCGCATAGCCCATTGCGGACGGCACGCCGCTATCCGGTACCGGAACGACGATGTCGGCATCGACATGGCTTTCGCGGGCCAGCTCGGCGCCGATGCGCTTGCGGGCGTCATAGACGGGCATGCCTTCCATGACGGAGTCCGGCCTCGCGAAATACACGTATTCGAACACGCAGAACCGCGCGCGGCTGGCGCCGAACGGACGGATGCTGCGCACGCCAGCGTCGTTGATCACCACGATCTCGCCGGGTTCGATGTCGCGCACGAACTCGGCGCCGACGATGTCCAGCGCGCAGCTTTCGCTGGCGAGCACCCAGCCGCCGGTGGTGCCCTGCCCGCCGATGCGGCCGAGGATCAGCGGCCGCACGCCCAGCGGATCGCGCACGCCGATCAGCGCCTCGTTGGACAGCGCCACCAGCGAGTAGGCGCCGACCACCTGCTTCAGCGCGTCGATCAGCCGGTCGACGACGGTGGAATACAGGCTGATGGCGATCAGATGGACGAACACCTCGCTGTCCGTGCTGCTCTGGAACAGGCAGCCGCGGCGGACCAGCGCCTTGCGCAGCGCCACCGCGTTGGTGAGGTTGCCGTTATGGCCGACCGCGAAGCCGCCGAACTCGAAATCGGCATAGAGCGGCTGCACGTTGCGCAGGATCGTCTCGCCGGTGGTGGCATACCGGTTATGCCCGATGGCGCTGGGCCCGGGCAGCGAGGCGATCACCCGCGCGTCGCCGAAATTGTCGCCCACCAGGCCCAAGCCGCGCTGCTGGTGGAAACGCTGGCCGTCATAGCTGACGATGCCGGTCGCCTCCTGCCCGCGATGCTGCAGGGCGTGCAGGCCGAGGGCGGTGACCGCCGCCGCATCGACGATGTTCCAGACGCCGAAGACTCCGCACTCCTCGTGCAGCGTGTCGTCCTCGTCCGTCGCAGGCTCGGCCAGGGTGGGGAACGGGGCCATTCACACTCTCCGCGGTGCCGGGGGACCGCCGGCAGTCATCCAATCGTCACGTAACTAGGGGTGGTCGGCCTTCGGTCCAAGCGCATGACCTTCAGGTGTGGCATGCAGCAGGTCGGCTTCGGTGGTCGGACGGCCATCGGGCGGGGCGGCGACTCGGGGGCGATAGGCCTCCGGCAACTCGCCCGCAGCCCACACGGCGCCCGAATAGATGAATGGCAGGGTGCGGGCGCGCAACACCGGATCCGGCCAGCGGTCCGGCGGCAACATGAGCGCCACGGGGATGTAAGCGGCAATCAGCACCGCGGCCCCCCGGGCGAGGCCGAACACCAGTCCCAGCGTGCGGTCCAGGCCGCCGAGGACGGAAAACCGTACCATGCGCCCGACCAGGTTCGACGCCAGCGAGAAGGCGATCAGCACGACCACGAACACGCCGACATAGGCGACCGGGTCGGCCACATCCGGGTTGCCGATAGCCTCCCGGGCCGCGGGGATCAAAGCGGGGCCGAACCGGAAAGCCACATAGCCGGCCAAAATCCAGCTGCCGAGCCCGAGCAGTTCACGCACCAGCCCGCGCGACAACCCGAGCAACGCGGAGACGCCCAGAATCGTCAGGACCAGCAGGTCGACCATGTTCATGGGCCGCGCTTATCGGTCAGTTGCCGGGCAAAAGAAAGGCACACCGACTGCCGCGGACATCGTTTCGTCCCCGTTACTCACAGTTTTGTGAACAGGGGACATTAACTGTTTTTCCCGGTTTTGAGATGATGAAGGGCGGAGGAAAGGCTTTCTTTTCTGAAGAAAAGAAACAAAAGACTTTATCAATGCTGTCGCGGACTCGTCCAAAGAGTCCGCGACAGCACTACTAAAGTCTTTTTGCTTCTTTTTCTCCAGAAAAAGAAGGCTAACCCTTTCTTGCCCTTCCAGCCATTACCCGCCCCGTGCCGGCTTGGAGGCATGGACAGGCGTGGGTGGCGAGCGGGGCGGCAAGGTTTCGGCTTGCGCGGCGGTGTCGATGCGGCGGCTGCGCACGAACGGGGCGAGTTGGACCGGGCCGCCGGTGGATAGCGCCTCGATGATGCCTTCCAGCACACGTACATCGGCGAAGCCTTCCTCGCCATCGGGCTCGGGATCTGTGCCGTTGATGATGCAGTCGGAGAAGTAT
Organism: uncultured Acetobacteraceae bacterium; assembly: GCA_964657885.1. Lineage (GTDB taxonomy): Bacteria > Pseudomonadota > Alphaproteobacteria > Acetobacterales > Acetobacteraceae > BOG-908. The sequence continues at coordinate 2,167 of CAZZWO010000257.1, forward strand.
TTGAGCTCACCGCCGAACTGGTCGGTGGCCTTGAAGCTCTCATGCGATTTCGTCTGGCCGATGGTGACGAACTGCTCCAGCGGCTTGCCATAGGTGTAGCCGGGGTTGGCCTGAATGCTGCCTTTCGTGCCGATGACGGAATAGATGTCCAGCGCATTGGCGGCATAGGACAGCACGAATTGCGCCAGCTTGCCTCCGGGAAAGCGCAGCGTCACGGCAACCGTGTCGAGGAAGTCGCCGAGCTTTGCTTCGGGGTGCCGGCTGCCGGTCGCCGAGACGATCTCGGTCGGCTCCGCGCTGAACACCGCGCGCGCCGCGTTCACCGGGTATGGCCCCATGTCCATCACTGGGCCTGCGAGGTCGCCGGAGGTGGCGCGGTGGTTCGCCGGATCGACCATCTGCGCGAAGGCGGAGGTGAACAGCACGATGTCGCCGAGATCGCCGGACCGTATCCGGTCGACGATGGCCAGCGTCGCCGGCTCGAAATGCAGCCGGTAGGCGACCATCAGCTTGGCGGACGAGGTTTTCTGCGCGGCGATGATCTCGCGGCACTTCGCCGTGCTGATCTCCAGCGGCTTTTCCGCCAGCACGTGCACGCCAGCTTGTAGTGCGGGGATGGCGAACTCCGCGTGACGCCAGTTCGGTGTCGCAAGATAGATCGCGTCGATCTTCCCGGAAGCGAGGAGTTCGGGAAATTGCTCGTAGGTGTAGGTGTCGGTGATGCCGTATCGCCGGCCCACGGCTTTCGCCTTCTCGGCATCCGCGGTGACCAGGGCGGTCAGGTCGGAATTGCCGGTGTGCGCGATGCCGGGGAGCATGGCTTCCTGCGAGATGTCGCCGAGGCCGACGACGGCGTAGCGCACCTTCTTGCCGGAACCGAGGCCGAGGCTGGACAGGATGCTCATTGTGCGCCGCCTTTGATGTTCGCGCGTGCAACGCGGCCGCGCGCGATACTGCTAGGCCGGCTCGCTCAACTCGGCTTGAGCATGGGTGTCCGGCGAGGGCCTGGCGAGCGGATGATGCGCCTCGACCAGCCGCTGCAGCCGTTCGGCCAGGACATGCGTGTAGATCTGCGTGGTCGAGATGTCGGCATGGCCCAGCAGCAGCTGCAACGAGCGGAGGTCGGCGCCGTGCGCCAGCATGTGCGAGGCGAAAGCGTGCCGCAGCACGTGCGGCGAGACACGCGCCGGGTCCAGCCCGGCTTCCAGCGAGGTGTCGTGCAGGATGCGGTCGAAACCCTGGCGGGTCAGGGCGCGCCGTGCATCGCGGCCCGGGAACAGCCACGCGCTGTTCGCGGGCGATGCCGCGACCAGGGCTGCGGAGGCCCGTCGCGCCGCATCGGAGAGCGGCACCATGCGCTCGCGGCCGCCTTTGCCACGGACGAACAGGATGTCGCCGGTGGCGGCCAGTGCTGCACGCTTCAGGCTGAGCAGCTCGGACACGCGTAAGCCGGTCGAGTACAGGATTTCCAGCGCGGCCACTGCGAGCATGCCGCGCCGGCCGGGCAGCCTTGCCGCGGCCTCAAGCAGGGCGGTGACCTCGGCTTCGGAGAGGATGCGCGGCAGGGTCGCCGGCAGGCGCGGCGCGTCCAGCAGGTCGGTCGGGTCGTCTTCGCGCACGCCGTCGCGCGCGAGGAAACGGTGGAACTGCCGCAGACAGGAC
>CAZZWO010000258.1:0-3779 GCA_964657885.1 uncultured Acetobacteraceae bacterium
GTGTCCCGTATGCGAGCTTTTCAGATAGTGCCGCGGAGGGCGCCAGGAAAGCGGCCTCGGTATTTGCGTATGCCGGCCCGGATGCCGGCCGCAAATCGCCCAGGCTTGCCCAGAATGGCCGGGACTCGGCTCAGCTCCGCTATGCTGTCCAGGCTGACACGGCCGCGTGGCCTAACCGATGGAGTGCGCGTCATGGCCCTGGTGATCACGGTGGCACAGCAGAAGGGCGGGGCGGGCAAGACCATGCTGGCCGCCAACCTGGCCACGGCGCTCGCGGCCCGGCATCGCGTCATCCTGCTCGACATCGACCCGCAGAGGAGCCTCGCACGCTGGCACGCGCTGCGCACCGCGCGCGGCAACCTGCCGGCGATCGGCTTCTCCGACGTCTCCGGCTGGCGCGTCAAAGGCGAGCTCGACCGGCTGTCGCGCGAGGCGGACGTGGTCATCGTCGACACGCCGCCGCAGATCGACAGCGACGCCGCCCGCGCCATCCGTGCCTCGGCGCTCGTGCTGATCCCGGTGCAGCCCAGCATGCCTGATCTGTGGGCATCGGAAGGCACCCTGAAGCTCGCCGCCGCCGAGCGCCGGCCGGTGGCGCTGATCCTGAACCGCACGCCGGCGAAATCCGCGTTGCGCACCGCCGTCGAGACCGATCTGAAAGCCCGCGGCCTCAACCTGCTGCCCACCGTGCTGGGCGAGCGGCGTGCCTATGCGCAGGCTTTCGCGCAGGGTATGGGCGTGGCGGAGGCGCAACCGCGCTCGGTTGCCGCGGCCGAGATGATGGCGCTCGCCGAAGCCGTAATGGAGACCGCTCGATGACGACCAACACGCTCGCCAACACCTTGCTGGCGCTGCATCTCCTGGCCGCCAGCGCCTGGGTCGGTGGCATGCTCTACGCGCTGGTGGTGTTGCGCCCGGTACTCGCCGTGCTGGATGCCGGGCCGCGCCTGCAGGTGCACATGCTGACCCTGAAACGCTTCTTCCTGATCGTCTGGCACGCCATGCCGATCATGCTGCTGACCGGCTGGGGCATGATCGCCGCGGCGGGCTGGGGGATGGCGCACCTGCCCTGGTACGTGAACGCCATGCAGGGACTGGCGCTGGTGATGGCCGCGGTGTTCCTGTTCGTGTTCTTCGGCCCTTACCGCCGGCTGCGCCGCGCCATCCGGCCCGGCCCCGAGCTGCTCGACCGCATCCGCCAGTCGATCATCCTCAACCTGGCGCTCGGCGCCGCAACCATCGTCATCGCCTCGCTGGGCCACGTGTGGTGAGCGTGCCGGCGACAGGAGCCGGCCGATAGCCGCCTTCATCCAGCATGTCGGGCAGGCGCTGCTGATGGCGCTCGGCATGTTCTGGCAGGTCGGCTGGAGCCTGGTGCTCGGCTTCGTCATCTCGGCGGTCCTGCAGGCGACCGTCTCGAAGCAGCGGATGGTCTCGGTGCTGGGCGGTGACGGAGTGCGGCCGGTGATGCTGGCGACGCTGCTCGGGGCGGCAAGCTCCAGCTGCTCCTACGCGTCGGCCGCGGTCAGCCGTACCCTGTTCAAGAAGGGCGCGGGGCTGATCCCCAGCCTGGCTTTCGTGTTCGCCTCCACCAACCTGGTCGCCGAGCTCGGCATCGTGCTCTATTTGCTGCTCGGCTGGCAGTTCATGGCCGGCGAGTGGATCGGCGGCATCGTGCTGGTGGGCATCCTCAGCCTGCTGGTCCGCATCACTTATCCGGCGCGGCTTGTCGAAGCCGCAAGGCGCCACCCCGAAGCGTCCGCCGGTCACCGGCACGAGGACATGGCGGAGGCCGGTGGCTCGTTGCGGGAGAAGCTGGCGCGGCGCGAAACCTGGGTCGCCGTCGCCCAGAGCTTCGTCATGGACTGGTCCATGCTGTGGCGCGACATCGTGCTCGGCTTCCTGATCGCCGGCGCGTTGGCGGTGTTCGTCCCGGACTGGCTGTGGCACGCGCTGTTCGTGCGCGGCGCCGGCCCTTGGGTGATGGTGCCGGCCAATGCGCTGCTCGGTCCGCTGGTTGCGGTGCTGTCGTTCGTCTGCTCGATCGGCAACGTGCCGATGGCGGCGGTGCTGTGGAGCGCCGGCGTCAGCTTCGGCGGGGTGCTGGCATTCCTGTACGCCGACCTGATCGTGCTGCCGTTGCTGGACGTCTATCGGCGCTATTACGGGTGGAAGATGGCCGCCTACATCGCGGCGGTCTTCTACGCAACGATGGTCATCGCCGCCCTGGTCATGGACCTGGCCTTCAACGCGCTCGGCTGGATACCCGGAAGCCGGCCCGACCTGCGTGGCGCGATGGTCCGGTTCAGCATTGATTATACATTCTGGCTCAACATCGCTTTCGGCGCGCTCGCCCTTTGCCTGTTCGTCCTGGCGCGCCGGCAACCGAAGATGCATTCGCATTGCGAGCACCATGCGCATTGAGTGACGGCTTTCGGGTAATCGGCCGGTCAAGTCTCGGATACGCTTGGTGCAGCCGGCCAGGGAAGGACTTGCGCGTGGGATGCCCCCGCGTACGATAGGATCGTTGGGTCGGTGAACATGGCGGTCGTGCCGTGTGCGGCCGGGCAGCCCGGCCATGGGCAAGGAGGGTGTTTGACGACGGCGAACGACCAGGCGGCCGCATGACGGGCTCGGCAGCCGCCGCCCCCATCGGCAAGCGCACCATCTGGATGCATATCGGCACCGAAAAGACCGGCACCAGCACCATCCAGACCGCCTGCGTCTGGAACAAGGAGCTGCTGGCGGCAGCCGGTGTGCTGTATCCGTCGGCCCCCGTGCTGGAAGGCACCCGTACGCATGCCGGACTGGTTTATTACGCTGCGGAGGACCTCGATCTCGGCCGGATGCCGCAGTTCCGCGGTGCCCCGATGTCGGCGCAGGACGTGGCGTATCACCGGCAGACCATGATCACCCGCCTCGGCGAGGAGGTCGAGGCGAGCGGCATGGATACCGTGCTGCTGTCGAGCGAGCATCTGTCCTCGTGCTTGCGCAAGCCGCCCAGCGTCGCCCGGCTGATCGGCGGCCTCCGCGAAATCGCGGACGAGGTGCGCGTGGTGATCTACCTGCGCCCGCAATACCAGGTATACCCCAGCGCCTATTCCACGCAGATCAAGGGCGGCAGCAACCGGCCGGGAAAGCCGCCGGTGCGGGCGAACAACCGCTTTTACAATTACGATCTGATGCTGCAACTATGGGAGGAGGCAGTTGGCCGCGAGAACATGGTGGTCCGCCTGTTCGAGCGCGCCCGCTTCGTCAACGGCGACCTCCTGGACGACTTCTTCAGCACCATCGGCTTTGCCATTCCGCCCGAGTTCAGGCGGCCGGCCAAGTCGCGCAACCGCTCGCTCGACGCGGATACGATGGAGTTCCTCCGCCTGGCCAACGGGTTGCGCCCCGACAACGCGAATGCCGCCGATTGGCACGGGCTCATCAGGCAGCTGGAGGAGGGATCGGACCGCGAAGCGCTGGCGGTTCCGGCCGACATCCTGCAGCGGATCGAGCGTCTCTACGCGGAGTCCAACAGCAACGTGGCCAAACGATACTTCCCCGAACTGGAGCGCGGCCTGTTCGAGCCGTTGCGGCCGCCGGTCACCGACGAACCCCCTGGGCTGACAATCAACAAGGCGATCGCCATCGGCCTGCGGCTCTGGCTGCACCGCAGCGGCCAGGAGCGTGAAGCCGCCGATGACTGAAACCCGGTTGCTGGACAGCGCAGGACAACAGACTACAAGGCGCTGCCATGCCCAGGCCAGGCGTGGGATGACCGGCGGCACGCC
>CAZZWO010000259.1:0-3772 GCA_964657885.1 uncultured Acetobacteraceae bacterium
GGTCGCCGCAATCAGCAGCGCGGTCGCGGCTTCGGTCACGACCACGCTCCACACCACGCCCAGGCGCTGGCCGAGCCAGCCGCAAGCCGCTTTGCCGAGCGCGCCGCCGATGAACAGCAGCGCCAGGCCGAGGCCCACCTCGCCGCCTGCCGCGCCGCGCGTCTGCAGCAGAAACGGCAGGAACAGCAGGTAGCCCATGCGCGTCGCCGTATCGAGCGCACCGATCGTCAGCAGCAGCCCGAACCCGCGGCCGCCTGTGCCTCGCACGGTGGCTGTCTCCCCGGCGGGCGCGGCAGACGCATCCCGGGGCAGCAGCGCCAGCAACGCCACGGCCACCGCCAGTCCGACCCCGGCCATCATGGCGACCACCGGCCGCCACGCGATCACCGGCAGCAGCAGCGCCGCAACAGCCGGGAAAATCGACTTTCCCAAGTCGCCCGCAAAGTTGTAGATGCCGAGCGGGCCTCGCGACGCGCTGCCGTAGGTGTTGGCCACCAGCAGGGAGGCGCGCGGGTGCTGGATGCTGGACCCGACGCCGGCGACCACCAGCCCCGCGCACAGGCCCGGAAAGCCGAACGGCAACGACATCAGCAAATACCCTGCCGCCGCCACAAAGGTTGCCAATGCCAGCGCCGCGCGCGGGCTGAGCCGGGAGACGACCCTGTCACCCGGAACCTGCAGGCCGCCCATCGTGGCGTAGTACAGCGCCCGGACGACCGCGAGACCGGCATAGGACAGGCCGAATTGCGACTGCCAGATCGGCAACAGCGCGTAGAGCTGATCCGTGTAGCCGTCGTGCAGCATATGGGCGAGGCACGCCGCGGTGAGGTTGCGCCTTTGCGGCGAGAGCCATGCATCCCGCCGGGCAAGCCTCAGCCCCGCCGTGCTCGTGATCGCCATGCCGGAACCTCCAGGACCGGCACCCTAGTTCATGTGAGCTTTCGGCGAATAGACGTGTTCTACTCACGATATCCGTCTGTTTTCCTCACGGGTCCAATGCGCCGTCTGCCGCCGCTCAATGCCCTGCGCGTGTTCGAGGTCGCCGCTCGGACCGAAAGTTACGCCGAGGCTGCGGCCAAGCTTGGCGTCACCCATGGCGCGGTCAGCCGGCAGGTTGCGGCGCTCGAGGGCTGGCTTGGACAGCGGCTGTTCACGCGGGAGGGCCGCCGGATGGTCGCCACCCCGATGGCGAGCGTTTTCGCGGCCGAAGTCAGCCTGGCATTCGATCGCCTGGCCGTCGCGGCGGCGGCATGTGGCCGGCCAGGCGCCCGCCGCATCCTGCGTGTGAGCGCGCCGACCAGCTTCGCCATGCGCTGGCTGATCCCGCGGCTCCCGCGCTATCACGCCGCACATCCGCACGTCGAAGTCGCGATCACCACCGTTTCGACCGTGCTCGAGGAATTACGCGGTGGCGTGGATGTAGCGATCCGGCGCGGCGTGGTCCTCGCGCATGCGTGGCCGCAGCACCGTGCGGTCCCGGTGCTCGACGAAGCCGACACGTTGATCATGAGTCCCGGCCTGTTCGCACGACGGCCGATCCTGGCGCCGGCCGACATCGAGGGGCACGACCTCCTCGCAAGCGAGACGCGCGCCGGCGATTGGGCAGACTGGCTCGATGCCGCCGGGCTGCAGCACCTTGCCGGACATCCCCGCCAGGTGTTCGACCATTTCTTCGTCACGCGCCAGGCGGTGGAAGATGGGCTCGGCATCGGGATCGGCCCGCTGCCGATGCTGCAGACCGACATCGGCAGCGGGAGGCTGATGACACCGCTGCCGGATATCCGGGTGCCGCGGACGGGTTACGTCGCGATCGTCCCCCGCCTGGCCGATGCAGGAAACCTGTTGGGCGGCTTCGTCGACTGGCTTGCCGGCGAAGGCCGCCCGCAAAGCAGCGTGCCCGGCGCGGAGGTTTGAGCGCCGTGCAGCCTGCCGCCCCGGGCGAGGTCAAGTCTTGACGGTGGAGGCGTCGTAGATCTTGTCGATCGCGGCACCCAAAGCCGCATTGAATTCGGTGTCGCTCATGCCCTGCTTCAGGTCGTCGATCAGCGCGCGCGAGAAACTCGCGATCATCCGATGGTTGCGCCGCAGCCGCGCGCAGGCATCGTCGAGCGGGTAGCCGCCGGACAGCGCCACGACGCGCTCCACATTAGGATGACGCGTCAGTGGCTCGTAGAGGTCCGTCCGGTCCGGAATGGTCACCTTCAGCATCACGCGGCCGGACGTCATCGCGTCCAGGTGCCGCGTCAGCTCCTCGTTCAACATCGTCTCGGCGGCAGACTTTTCCGGGCTTTTGATCGACACTTCCGGCTCGATGATCGGCATCAGGCCATGGCCGGCGATCTGGCGGGCGATCTCGAACTGCTGCGATACGATGGCGGCGATGCCCGATGCCGAGGCGCCGGTGATGACGGAGCGCATCTTGGTGCCGTAAATGTCCAGCTTCACCGCCCTCTCGAGCAGCGTGTCCAGGTCCGGCATCGGCTTCATCAGCTGCACGCCGTCGCGCTCGGCCTCCAGGCCCTTGTCCACCTTCAGGAACGGCACGATGCCGCGGTCCTGCCACAGGAAGTGCGGAACCGGCTTGCCCTGGGCCTCGCCGTCCATCGTGCGCTCGAAGAGGATGGCGCCGATGACCTTCTCGCCGTTGAAGACCGGTGCGGTGATGATCCGCACCCGCATCTCATGGATCAGGCGGAACATCGCCTCGTCACCGCTATAGGCGTCGTCCTTGACCCCATACTGACGCAGCGCGCCGGGCGTGGAGCCGCCGCTTTGATCGAGTGCGGCGATGAAGCCGTCCTTCGCCGACATCTGGGCGGTCATCGTCTCGTGCATCGTAAACCTCATTTTTCGACAGCATCCGTGCAGCCGGTGCAGCACCGAAGCGCTTGATACGCCACGTGGTTCTCACCGGCGACAGCTGGACCAGCCGCGCCCCAGGACGATGGGCGGAGAGCGCGGTGCGCTCGGCCGCCGGCCAGGCAAAATACACCGGGAAAGGCGGCTGGCAGGTCGCCGCGCCCGCTATGATGGCGTGGGCAGGACCTGAAGCTCGACGGTGGACGAGGTGGTGGCTGTATGGGTCGAGCTCACAGTCCTCAGGATGGATTTTTCGACGTCGGACGCGGTGGTCAAGGCGAAATCCGCACCGACCTCCGCAGCCGCTGTGTCGTCCTCCAGGAAAACCCTGCCTCCGACGATCACCGCGAGGTCCCTGTTGCACGAAGCACGCCGGACGTTCTCGATCGTCTTCGACACCTTGGCCAGCAGATGATCCCGCCGGAACGCGACGCTGAGGGACAGGTCCAGCACGTCGAACCATGTCGTCGAAACCAGGTCCTGCAAGGTCTGGTCGTTGGATGGGTTGTCGGAGCGCGGCGACCAGCCTGCATTCCGAAGCACGCCACCGTCGAGGGTGGCGCCAAGACGGTGAAGCTCGCCGGGCTCCGGCACGATGAGCACGGCAGGCCTCGGCAGATGACCGGCCCTGCGCAGTCCCGGTGAAAGGTGGTTCGCCGCTGTCTGCAGGCGGCAGAGGCCCAGCGTCACGTCGAACTCGCTACAGAGGTCTTCGCCCCACAGATCGCCCAGATGACGAGCCGCGGGCTCGAACAGGGTCTCGAACATCGGCTTCAATGCCAGGCCGCGGTCGTGCAGTTCCTCGATCAGCTGCATGGCCGCAGACTGATCCGATGAGACCAGCAACTCGGCGAGTTCATGGGTGCGCGGATCGATCGGCGGGGCTCGCAACGCGGCAGCGCCAGGATGCATC
>CAZZWO010000260.1:0-3754 GCA_964657885.1 uncultured Acetobacteraceae bacterium
GTAGGCGGCCAGTCCTGCGGCCGGCCTCCACCAGCCGAGTTCGGCCCAATCCATCGTCGTGCGGCGGGACAGGATGGCGGCGAACGGGATGATGGAGGTGCGGCGGGCGAACGCATCCCATGCGTCGTCGCCGAGCGCACGGCGCCGTTTCGCGTCGATCGACGCCGGCCCTGCGAACGACACGACGGCGAGGCTGGCGAAGAACAGCAGCGAAGCGACGTCGCCGTTGCCGATCAGGTGCACCAGCGCCCATATCCCGACGCCGATCAGGAACGGGTGACGGGTTATCCTGACGATGCCGCGCGGCGGGTTGGCCACCAGGCCCTCCTGGGCAACCGCAGTCGGGTTGGGCGTGGTCAGGCCGATCACCACCAGCAGGAAAGCCGGCAGCATCAGGGCGATGGCGAACGGCTTCCACCATTCCAGCTGGCCCCAGGTCGGGTTGTACGGCGCCGCGCGGTAGGCGCTGATCAACCAGATGATGGCGGCGACGGATGCCACCGAGAACGCGACCATGTAGGCGCGGAGCCCAATCGCGGCGACCAGCCGGTTTCGTATGGTCGTGCCGCTGACGCCGAGATGGATCAGCGCGAAGGCCAGTGCGGCGAGAGCGAGGGACGGCATCCGGTTGATCTCTCCTGATATCCGAACGCCGTTTCGCGCTGGGGATGTCGTTTCCGGCGCAGTCGTAGCGCACTATGCCGCTGAGAGGGAATCGCGAACCGGCGCCGTCCGCCGGAAGCTCGCTCGACCAGGGGGACCATGCCGGCCGATACGACCGATGCGGAAAAGGCGGCCGAGGCGTGCATCTGGCGGATGGATCCTGGTGGATTGGCAGCCTCCGCGCCATGCGACCCGCGAAGCTGGGCCGGGTCGGTGCGCCACGACCTGCGGGCCGCCGGTGCCGCGCCGGACCTCACGGCGCAAACGGAGGTCGGATCGCCCTTCCTGCCTTGCGCGGCGGTGTTCATGGTGAAGAACGAAGCCGACATCATCGGCACCAACCTCGGCTGGCTGCACCGCCTCGGCGTCCGGCGGTTCGTGGTGATGGACAACGATTCGGCCGACGGCACCTGGGCGGCGCTAACCGATTTCCAGGCGGCACATTCGGACGCCGAGCTTCTCGCAATCCGCGACCCGATCGTCGCCTACACCCAGGCGCGCAAGGTGAGCGGCATGTGCCAGCTCGCCCGCAGCGTATGGCCGGATGTGCAGTGGCTGTTTCCGCTGGATGCGGATGAATTCCTGGTGACCCGGCACGGCCTGCGGGCGCTGGTCTATGTGCCGGAGGACATCCAGGCGCTGACGGTGCCCAAGATGGTGCATTTCCGGCCGCTGCCTTACCACGCCGGTAAGGCGGGCGCGCTGCTCGGCGGGATGTCGGTCCGCAGCGCGCCGTGGGCGGTGCCGCCGAAGGTGCTGGTGCGGGCGCGGGCCGAGCTGAACGTCGGACAGGGCAACCACAAGGCGGAGCTGCCCAACCGGCGGGCCAGTTACACCGGCGGTTTCCAGTACGGGTTCAGCATGCGCGAGTTCCAGACCCGCAGTTTCGAGCAGTTCCTGGCCAAGGTGCGGCATGGCGGGGCCGCGGTGCTCGCCGCCAACGCACGCGGCCAGCCGGTCGGCGGCGAGCATTGGGTGGCCTGGCACGAATTGCTGCTGCAGGGCGGCGAGGCTGCGCTGCGCGAGGAATATGTGCGCGTCGCCTACCGCGCGCCCGGCAACGGCTACGTCAAAGACCCGTTCGAGCCGCGGATCGGATGAAGGCGGGTATGGTCCGGCTAAAGCTGGCGGCGGTTGGCTGCGAGTTCTTCGGGGGTGAGCTGCAGCCAGAAATACAGGTGGTAGCTGGGCCCGGTCACGCCCTTGCCGGTCGGCAGCTTCATCTTCACTTCCTGGCCGGTCACCTGCACGGTGTTCACGTTCGGCGGAAACACGATGTGCTGGACGTAGCGCGCTTCGTCGCGGATCTGGCCATTCTGCACCACGCCGAGCCCGTACGGGATGTCGGCTTCCTGGCTGGTCGCCGCCGGGCCGCGCGTCACCACCATCACCACGTGGGCGCGCGCACCCTCGATCTTCGTGCCCTGCACGCCGGCACAGGCGCCCCTCACATCGGTCAACCGAGCGCTCAGCACCAGGTCGGACAGGTCGTGGCCGGCGCCGCGGTAGCGCGCGAGCGTCGTTGCATCGGGCAGCAGATAGGGTTTCGGGCACTGCGCCGCCGTTTCCTCCGGATCGGCGCCGCATCCGGCGAGGGACAGCGCGCCGGCCAGTGCCGCCAGCGGCAGCAAGGCGGCGCGGGCTGGCTGGTTCCACAGCATGGCGAGGAGCGGCTGACGGGTCGGCAAGGCGCGGAAGGGCATTTCTTCTCCACTCGGCGCGGCCGGCTGGATGCCGCCGCCTTGCCTGAAAAGCGGGCGGCACGTTACGGCCCGCCGTGCACAAAGAACACGCCGTCTGCTTGCCACAGCATGCAGCCTTTGCACCAGCACCCCCGCCGCGCCATATAGCGGGCGCAGCATGCTGCACCACTCGGCAAATCACTCGCCAGGGACCAGATCGCGCCTATGCCAGACAGCCCGACCGACCTGATCGCCACGCCCAGCAACCTGTCCGCGCCCACCAGCGCCCTTCGCCCGCTCCGGGTGGTGCTGGCCGGCCCGCGCGGCTTCTGCGCAGGGGTGGACCGCGCCATCCGCGTGGTCGAGGAGGCGCTGCGGCGTTACGGCGCGCCGGTCTATGTGCGCCACGAGATCGTGCATAACCGCACGGTGGTCGAAACCCTCGAAGCGAAGGGCGCCATCTTCGTCGAGGAGCTCGATGAGGTGCCGGAGAACGCGCATGTCGTGTTCTCCGCGCATGGCGTGCCGAAATCGGTGCCCGACGAGGCGCAGCGCCGCAACCTCGCCTATCTCGACGCGACCTGTCCGCTGGTCAGCAAGGTGCACCGCGAGGCGGAGCGCCACTTCACCGACCGGCGCCACATCCTGATGATCGGCCATGCGGGCCACCCCGAAGTGGTCGGCACCATGGGTCAGCTGCCGCCCGGCGCCGTCACCCTGGTGCAGAACGCCGCCGAGGCCGATGCGGTGATGCCGGCCGACACCACCAACCTGGCGTTCATCACCCAGACGACGCTCAGCGTGGACGACACCGCCGAGATCGTCGAGATCCTGCGCCGCCGCTTCCCGATGATCGAGGGGCCGAAGCGCGAGGACATCTGCTACGCGACCACCAACCGGCAGGCCGCGGTCAAGGCGATCGCCCAGGGTTGCGACCTGCTGATCGTCATCGGCAGCCCGAACAGCAGCAACAGCCAGCGCCTCCGCGAGGTGGCCGAGCGGGCCGGCGCGGGCCGCGCGATCCTGGTGCCGAAAGTCGCCGAGATGGATTTCTCGGTGATGGAGGGTGTCTCCACAGTCGGCATCACCGCCGGCGCGTCCGCCCCCGAAAGCCTGGTGCAGGAGGTTCTGGCCGAGCTCGCCGCGCGCTTCTCGCTGCAGATCGAGGAACGGCAGGTCACCCAGGAGGACGTCATCTTCAAGCTGCCCTATCCATTGGCATGAGCCTGGACGCTGGCGCCACTCGAGCGCCATGCTGAGGCAGCACCTCGAACCCGCTTCAGGCCACCTGCCGGGGCCGCCACAGGGCGGCGGCGAGACCTAGACCAAGGCACCACAGCGCCGACACCCAGGCGGCACGGTCCGCCTGCGTCATCAGCCAGATGCACAGGGCGGTAGCGGCAATCGCC
>CAZZWO010000261.1:0-3749 GCA_964657885.1 uncultured Acetobacteraceae bacterium
GCCGCTGCCCCCGGGCCGCGCGCAGGCTCATTCGCCCTTCCGGCTTCGGCAGCGCGCGCCGGCGTGACACCGGGGCCGCGGAACTCGCCGGGACGGGCGGTGGCGGCGACCGCTGGTGCGCCATGGTTCACCGACGCGCGGAGGTCCGGGTTGCGGGCCGCCGCCTGCTCATGCTGCTGCTGCAAAGGGGTGGGCTGGACATGCGCCTCGCGGGTGTAGGCCAGTTCTTCGGGCCGCGGACGCGCATTCACGCCATTCGGTCCGTTGAAGCTGACATTGGTGACATGCTCGTTGATGACGGTACGATTGTACACGTTGGTGACATGCACGCCGCCGAAATTGTTCACCGCCGAGTTGTAGGCGAACTCGCGGCCGCGCCACTCGCCGCCCAGGAAGCCGATGCCGCCATAACCGAAGCCGTAGTTGATGCCGCCGTAGAACCCGACATGGGGGCCCCAGTAGCCGCGGTTGAAGGCGTAAATGCCGTTGTTGAAGCCCCAGTAGCCGGGCGTCCAAAGCAGGCCGGGCGACGGCGGCTCGACCCAGGTGCCGGGCACCCAGTAGTAGCCGGCCTCGCCGTAGTTCCAGAAGCCCGGAGTCCACAGGTAGCCGGGCGCCGGCAGCGGCGGCTGCACATAGATGGGCAGCGGCGGCGGGGCGACGGTTATGGACACCCCGATGCCGATCTGGGCCGACGCATCGCGCAGCGGCAGGGCCGCCAGGGGTGCGGCCAGCACGGCGAGTGCCAGGGCTGACGCGCAGGTTGAAAGCAGGCGGTACTGACGCATGATCGTATCCTTGTCGATATCAACAGAAAGCTGGTTGGAAGGCCTGGCTGTTACAATGCGGGCGCCGGGACCGAAATGTTGCGAATTGCCGCTCACGTATCAGGCTGTTACCGGTTGGGTGGTCAGCCGTTGCCACGCGTCGGTGGTTCCCGCTAACTCATTCGCAGGCGTATCGTTTTCACCGGTGCAGCATCACGTTTACGCGGGGATTATGGTGAAAGCGTGGCGTCCTCAGACCGCGATCGCGCGGCGTCCCGCGGTGGCTGCCCGGCATACCAGCGCCCACGCGTCATGCCGCTGCTGCGTCCCGAGATACAGCACGGAACACATCGCCATGAAGCCTGCGAAGATGCCGGCATCCACCGCCAGGCCTTCGAACCGGACGATGCCGCCCAGCGCCGACCGGCCCCACAGGCACGCGGCCGACAGGCCGAGCACGAGTGCCAGCCGCCACGGCGCGAGGTGGACCGCGTGCACCCGCCGGGCCGACACCCAGCACACCGCGCAATAGGCGGCCCAGGTGCCGAACGTCGCCCATGCGGCGCCCCAGATGCCGAAGCGGGGGATCAGCAGCGCGTTCAGCGTCAGGTTCAGCGCGGCGCCGGCCAGTGCGATTCGCCCGATCAGCCCCGAACCGATGCCGATCAGTAACATGCTGTTAAAGAAGTCGCCGACCTCACGCAGGAAGTAGCCGAACACCAGCAACGGCAACAGCATCGGCGGCGGCAGGTACGACGCAGGTACCATCAGCGTCAGCACGTCGCGGCCGAATAGCGAGATACCGATGGCGCCGCTGCCGAGCACCAGTATCAGCCAGCTTCCGATGCCGCTGAACCGCGCCTGCCAGCCCTCGCCCGAGGCGTAGCCGTACAGGCTCACGCTCCAGCTCTTGTTGAAGCTGTCGCCGATCAGGATGCTGAGCAGGAAGGCGAAGTTGTAAGCGAGCGAGTACACGCCGACCTCCGCCCGGCTGACATGGGCAAGGAACAGCCGGTCCGAGAAATGGATGGCGAAATAGCTGCCCCCGGACACGATCAGCGGGGCCGCAAACCGTCCCAGCGCGCCGGCGATGGCCGGATGCCATGCGATGCCCACCTCGCGGATGGTGCGGGTGAGCAGCACCACGCATCCAAGGGTGGTGACCGCCAGCTTGCTGAACACGAAGCCCGCGACCCCCATCCGCAGCCATCCGATCAGCACGATGTTGAGCCCGAGGTTCAGCACCAGCGTCGCCATCGCATAGACGAAGAAGTAGCGCGCGCGGTTGCGCATGCGCTGATAGACCAGCAGCAGCTCGGCGATGCTGCCCGCGAACATGCCGGCGAACGCGAACCGCAGCAGTGCCGTCTGCCCCGGCAGGCTGACCGCGCGGGCGATCGGCGCCGCCGCAAGGCCGGCCAGAACCGCCGTCGCGCCACCGAGCGCGATGGCGCAGAACAGCGCCGTCGAGACCACCTGGCGGCGCCGGTCGTCGCTGGTCTGGTCGTGATAGATGCGGGTCAGGGACTGGCCCAGGCACTGCAGGCCGACCGCAATGGCGATGACCGTAGTCGCCAGTTCCAGCAGGTTGATGACCCCGTATTCCTCGGCCGTGAGGTAATGCGCGTAGAACGGGATCATCACGAAGCCGATGAGCTTTGCCGCGATGTTCGCGGCCAGGTACACCGACGAATCTTTCAGCAGACGGTTCGGAACGGCGGCCTGCGGAACGCCGATATGTGCCTCGGGTTGCATTTGGGTGGCATGACACACCGAACCTTGCGAGAAAAGCGGAAAGCCGCAAGCGGCATCGACGCCGGCCGGAATTCGTTGCAATTTGCCGTATGTTGGCCCGGAGCCACAGTTTTCCGGCTCACGGACGCAAGGAGATAGGACCGCAAATGACGAGTGAGCGCGGCCCGGGCGAAACGCTTCCCGACGGAAAACTGGCCGACGCGACAGTGACGGTCATGTGCCAGAACGAGGAACGGCGGATCGGCACGTGCCTGGCGAGCATTGCCGAAGCAGGGCGCGGCATGCACCTGGCCGTCGATGTGATCGTCAACGGCAGCACCGACAACAGCGTCCGCGTCGCCTTGCAGGCAAGCCGCGATCATCGTCTGGACGCCAGGGTTTTCCGCATCCCATACGGCGACAAATCCAACGCGATCAACCGCGCCATCCACGATCTGCGCAGGCCAGCGCGGCTGCATGTGTTCGCGGACGCCTACGCCGTGCTGGCGCCGGCAGCCTTGCGCGCGCTCGGTCAGACCCTGTCGCTCGACAGCCATGCCGAAGCGGTCACCGGCGTTGCGAGCAACGGGCGAACCATGCAGGCCGCCACTGCATCGACGCTGAACGAGGGCGGCCGCATAAACGGCCAGCTGCACGCGTTCCGCCCGGCCTTCCTGGACCGCATGGTAGCGGCCGGCATCCGCCTGCCGGTGTCGCTGTACCGCGGCGACAGCCTGCTCGCCTCGATGGTGTGCCACGACCTCGACGCGGCCGGGCAGGATTGGGACAGCCGCCGCGCCGCCGCATCGCCCGACGCGGTGTTCGAGATACCGCGTTTGTCACCGTTCCGGCCGCGTGACATTGTCCGGCAGTTCCGGCGCAAAGTCCGGCAGATGCGAGGCAGGCTGGAGAACGAAGCCATCAAGTCGATCATCTACCGCGACGGGTTTGCCGCGTTGCCAGGCAACGCCGACGACATGATCGCCGCCTGGCTTGCGGATGGCGGGCGCGTGGTCGCGGCGTTGAGCGATCGTCCATTCCTGGCGCTCGCGTTGCGGCGGCACGCGGATGCACGGCGGCCGACCGCAGAGGAGCTATGGCCGCAGCGGATCTTAGTATGAACAAGGAAGTGAATATTCTTCTTTTTCTGAAGAAAAAGAAGCAAAAAGACTTTATTAGTGCCGTCGCGGACTAGTCGGACAGTCCGCGACAGCAATTATAAAAGTCTTTTGGTTCTTTTCTTCAGAA
>CAZZWO010000262.1:0-3665 GCA_964657885.1 uncultured Acetobacteraceae bacterium
GCAGCGCCATGATGTTCTGCACCGTCTCCTTGCCGAGGAAATGGTCGATGCGGAAGACCTGGTGCTCGTCGGCCTGCGCCAGCACGCGCGCGTTCAGCTTCCGCGCGGAATCGAGGTCGGCGCCGTAAGGCTTTTCGATCACAACGCGGCGGAACGCGCCCTCGGTCTCCTGCAGCAGCTTCGCACGGCCGAGCTGCTCGACCACGTCGCCGAAGAAGCGGGCCGCCACCGCCAGGTAGAACACCGCGTTGCCACCGACTTCGCCGGCCAGCCGGGCCATGTCGTCGGGCTTCGTGAAATCCGCCTGCACATAGGACAGGCGCTCCGTCACCCAGCCCCAGGCTTTCTGGTCGATCTCGGGCACGTAGAACTCGGCCGTTGGATCGTGGGTGAACTCGCTCATCGCGGCGGTCAGCTCGCCCTGCCATTTGGCGGCGTCCGATTCTACCCGGTCCACACCGACGATCCTGAACCCGTCATCCAGCAGGCCGGCGCCGGCGAGGTTGTACAGCGCCGGCATCAGCAACCGCTTCGTCAGGTCGCCATGCGCGCCGAAGATCACCAGGGTGGCGGGTGGAGCCGGATGCGCGCCGGCCGCCGAAACCTTCGCCTCGGGCGAGGTGGGCGTGGCCGTCGCGGAATGGTCGTTCGATGCCAAAGGGCTTCTCCTTGCATGGCTTTGCGGGCCCAACCTGCCCGCTTTGCCCGTGGGACGCAGCCCCCCGGAGCGCGCCGCTTGCCGGAAACCTGCCGCTCTGCCAATCGGTGCAGCTGCCTCAGGCCGGTCCACGGCCGGGCGCGACGGTTGCCTCCCCGCGTGCGAGGCATCGGCGCACGGGGTGCTGCGAGAGGGAGGCTGGGCGATGGGCTACAAGGTTGCCGTAGTGGGCGCCACCGGTGCGGTCGGACGCGAAATGCTGAAGACCTTGTCGGAGCGCGGCTTTCCGGTCGACGACGTGGTGGCGCTCGCCTCGCCGCGGTCGGTCGGCCAGCAGGTCAGCTTCGGCGAGAAAACCGTGCTGACCGTCAAGAACACCGAGACCTTCGATTTCGCCGGCTGGGATATCGGCCTGTTCAGCCCAGGCGCGGCGGTCTCCGCCGCACACGCGCCGCGCGCTGCGGCGGCCGGCTGCATCGTCATCGACAACACCAGCCATTTCCGCATGGAGCCGGACGTGCCGCTGGTGGTGCCGGAAGTGAACCCGCAGGCGCTGGCCCGTTATGCCAAACGCCGGATCATCGCCAACCCGAATTGCAGCACCATCCAGATGGTGATGGCGCTGAAGCCGCTGCACGACCGGTTCCGCTGCCGCCGCGTGGTGGTCAGCACCTACCAGTCGGTTTCGGGCGCTGGCAAGGAAGGCATGGACGAGCTGTTCACCAGCAGCAAGGCGTTCTTCGTCAACGACCCCGCGCAGCCGCAGATCTTCACCAAGAACATCGCCTACAACTGCATTCCGCACATAGACAAATTCCTCGACGACGGCTCGACCAAGGAGGAATGGAAGATGGCGGTGGAGACCCGCAAGATCCTCGATCCGGACATTGCGGTGTTCGCCACCTGCGTGCGCGTGCCGGTGTTCATCGGCCATGCCGAGGCGGTGACCGCCGAGTTCGAGCAGCCGGTCAACGTCGGAGAGGCGCGCGACCTGCTGCGGAATTTTCCGGGCATCGTGGTGATCGATGGCCATGACGATGGCGGCTACATCACCCCCGCCGAATGCCAGGGCGAGGATGCGGTGTATGTCAGCCGCATCCGCCGCGACCCGACCGTGCCGAACGGCCTCGGCTTCTGGTGCGTGGCCGACAACCTGCGCAAGGGCGCCGCGCTGAACGCCGTGCAGATCGCCGAGACGCTGGTGGCGCAGGGCCTGGTGCGGCAATTGGCCGCCTGAACGCCGCGCCTCAGAACGCGGCGCAGGCGTGCGTGGTGACAACGCCGACCGACACCTGCCGGAACCGTGCGCGGTAGGCTTCGGTCACCCGCCGGACCTGCGCCGCGGTGACCGGGCCGAGCACCTGGACCACGCGGCTGGGTTCGCGTGACACCGGCGCCGAAGCGGTTTCGCGCCGTTGCCCGTAAGCCTCGTACACCGTGAAGCCGTCCGGGAAAGCGGGGGTCAACACCTGGCCGGCGAATGCGGCCCAGTCCGCCGTGCCGACCTGGCCGCCTCCGGGAATGCCGAGACCGAAGAACAGCTCCAGCTGAGTCACCGGCCGTTGCGCCGGCAACAGGCAGTGCGGCGCGCATCCGCTGAGGGCAAACCCGCAAAGCGACATTGCCCATACGATCGCACCGGCAGCCGTTAAGCGGGTATTCAGCAAAGGCGGTGTTATGATCATCGCTGCAGGCCACACGCCCGCTGCAGGCGCCGGATGCACGGGTTTCGGAATCCGGATACCCTTACCTGCCAGCGCGTTGACCCCATAATACTGATATCCTATCCACGCTCTCGCCCATCCATGTTGCGCCGCACGCACGCCGCGCGGCATTCAGCATCGTCCGGAGTCCCGCCCATCATGAACGACATCCGCGAAGCGTTGCTGGTGGCCAGGAACACCGATGCCAAGCTGATCCACCGGCCCGTCTCGCCGCATATCGGCATCTATCGCTGGCCCATCACCATGGTCGCGTCGATCCTCAACCGGATCACGGGGATCGCGCTTTCCGTAGGGTCGCTGTTGCTGGTGTGGTGGCTGGTCGCGGCAGCTTCGGGCCCTCAGCAATTCGCGTCGGTGCAGTCCTTCATCGGCTCACCGCTGGGCTTGCTGATGCTGCTCGGCTGGACGGCATCGCTGTTCTACCATTTCTTCGGCGGCATCCGGCATCTGGCCTGGGATGCCGGCCGCGGCCTCGAGAAGCCCGACCTGAACTGGGTTACCTGGGTTATCCTCGGACTGACCGCAGTTTGCACCGTCCTGGTCTGGGTCGCCGGCTATCTTTCGATGGGAGCGGCCTGACCATGGCCGCCGCCCAGAAAACCAAAGTTGCCGGCGCGCAGGTGCAGGTGATGCGCAGCCAGCTCGGCCGGGTGCGCGGCTATGGCGCTTCGCATACCGGGTCGCACCACTGGAAGGTCGAGCGCATCACCGCAATCGCCCTGGTGCCGTTGACCGTGTGGTTCGTGATCGCGGTTCTCGGCCATCTCGGTGCCGACCAGCCGGCGATTGCCGCCTGGGCTGCGCGGCCGCTCAACGCGGCGCTGCTGCTGGCGCTGATCGTGATGACCTTCCACCACATGCAGTTGGGGTTGCAGGTCGTTTACGAGGACTACATCCACAACATACCGCGGCGCGAAGCCGCAATCCTGTGCACGAAGGGCGTCAGCCTGCTGCTCGGCCTGCTGGCCGTCGTTGCGGTGCTGAAGCTCGCTATATCCGCCCATTGAGGGGGCCGCGTTGAACAAGGCAGGCCACAAGTCATGAACGCCATCTCGAAGCCGTCGAACGGCGCCTACACCATCATCGACCACACCTACGACGTGGTGGTGGTGGGGGCCGGCGGCTCCGGCCTGCGGGCGACGCTCGGCACCGGTGCCGCGGGTCTCAAGACCGCGTGCCTGACCAAAGTGTTCCCCACCCGCTCGCACACCGTTGCGGCGCAGGGCGGCATCGGCGCGTCGCTCGGCAACATGGGCGAGGACGATTGGCGCTGGCACATGTAC
>CAZZWO010000263.1:0-3638 GCA_964657885.1 uncultured Acetobacteraceae bacterium
CCGCTCTACGGCGAGGATATGCGTCATCAGTTTTACGAGAAGCGCTTGGTGAAATCTTCGAGGAACGAAACGAGCTTCGGCTCGACGTCCTTCTTGATCTCCTTGGTGTCGCGGATCGAACCGATGATCTCGCCCTGCGTCTTCAGCTCGGACAGCAACTGCTTCTCGAACTTGCCGACCTGGCCGACGTCGATGCGGTCGAGGTAGCCGCGCGTGCCGGCGAAGATCACCACCACCTGATCCTCGACCGGATACGGCGTGAACTGCGGCTGCTTCAGCAACTCCGTCAGACGCGCACCACGCGCCAGCAATTGTTGCGTGCTGGCATCGAGGTCCGAGCTGAACTGCGCGAACGCCGCCATCTCGCGGTACTGGGCCAGCTCCAGCTTGATCTTGCCGGCAACCTGCTTCATCGCCTTGATCTGCGCCGAAGAACCGACACGGCTCACCGACAGGCCGACGTTCACCGCCGGACGAATGCCGCGGAAGAACAATTCGGTTTCCAGGAAGATCTGGCCATCGGTGATCGAAATGACGTTGGTCGGGATGTAGGCGGAAACGTCGCCCGCCTGCGTCTCGATCACCGGCAGCGCGGTCAGCGACCCTGCCCCATGCTCGTCCGACATCTTCGCCGCGCGCTCGAGCAGGCGCGAATGCAGATAGAACACGTCGCCCGGATAGGCCTCGCGGCCCGGCGGACGGCGCAGCAGCAACGACATCTGGCGATACGCGACAGCCTGCTTCGACAGATCGTCGTAGAAGATGACGGCATGCATGCCGTTGTCGCGGAAATACTCGCCCATCGTGCAACCGGTGTACGGCGCCAGGAACTGCATCGGCGCCGGGTCGGACGCGGTTGCCGCAACGACGATGGTATATTCGAGCGCCCCACGCTCCTCGAGCGTGCGGACGATCTGCGCCACGGTCGAGCGCTTCTGGCCGATCGCGACGTAGATGCAGAACAGCTTCTTCTTGCTGTCGGAACCGGCTGCGTCGTTGGCGGCCTTCTGGTTCAGGATGGTGTCGATGATGACGGCCGTCTTGCCGGTCTGGCGGTCACCGATGATCAGCTCGCGCTGGCCGCGGCCCACCGGGATCAACGCGTCGATCGACTTCAGGCCGGTCTGCATCGGCTCGTGCACCGATTTGCGCGGGATGATGCCTGGCGCCTTCACCTCGACACGGCTGCGCTGCGCACCTTCGATGGCGCCCTTGCCGTCGATCGCGTTGCCGAGCCCGTCCAGCACGCGGCCGAGCAGCATCTCGCCGATCGGCACATCGACGATGGTACCCGTACGGGTGACGGTGTCGCCCTCGCGGATCGTGCGGTCGTCACCGAAGATCACGATGCCGACGTTGTCGGTTTCGAGGTTCAGCGCCATGCCGCGCAGGCCGGCGCCGGGGAACTCCACCATTTCGCCGGCCATGATGTTCTGCAGGCCGAACACGCGTGCGATGCCGTCGCCGACGCTCAGCACCTGGCCGGTTTCGGAAACATCGGCCTCGGTGTCGAAGCTGGCGATCTGCTTCTTGAGGATCTCGGATATCTCGGCGGGGCGAATATCCATCAGGCGGCTCCCTTCATGGCGAACTGCAGGCGCTGCAGACGCGACTTTATGCTGCTGTCGTACAGGCGGGCGCCGATCCGGACGATCAGGCCGCCCAGGATGGACGCGTCCACCTGCTCATCGATGTTGACGTTGCCATAGCCCGCCTCGATCAGGCGGGCGCGAACGGCCTCGCGCTGCGGCAGGCTCAGCCCATGTGCGGTGATGACATGCGCCGTCACCACGCCGCGCTTGCTGGCGACCAGCGATGCGAACGCCGAAACGATTGTGCGCAGCCGGTTCAGGCGCCGGTTACCGGCAACCACGCCAACCATGCGTACGATGGTGGGCGAAAAACCCTGGGATTGCAGCACCGCGCGGGTTGCCTCGGTAGCCTGCTTCACGTCGACCAGTGGGCTGTTCAGCAAACGGCGGAAATCAGGATTGGTATCGATCAGCCGGCCGAGTTCGGCGGTCTGATCGACGATCAGGTCGAGCTCGCCCTGTTCGCTGGCGAGATCGTACAGCGCTGCCGCATACCTGTCCGCGAGGCCGCCGCCGTGAGAGATAGTCGTGCCGCCTGAGGCCACGGGAACGCTTCCAATCGCTAGGGAAAAGGCTGGGATCTGGCCGGTTTCGGCCGGCGCCGGGCGAATAGCATGGGGGGTGGGGGGTGGCAACACGGGCGTCCGCTTACGTCGGATGCGCGACTTTCGGGCGATGTCTCAAAATGCAGGCCGCGGCACCTTACTTTTTTGAGTTGAGGCGAACTGCGGCCCGGACTTAATCTTGCTGCATCGGACAGCGGCCGATGCTATGTCCAAAGCTGACACTCAGGGATCTGCAAAATGCATCTCATCCCGTGGGCGCTCCTCAAAGAAGCTATCGGCTTCAACGGGGACCGGAGCAAGCCCGACACGACCGTCACCATGACAAACCAGGTTTTCCGGCTGCTGATGGAGGCGGCGGTGAAGTCGCAGCCGTTCGACGAGGCGGCCTACTTGGCGGCGAACCCGGACGTGGCGGCGGGGGTGAAGGCAAAGCTCTGCCCGGACGCCAGGGCGCATTACGTGGCATCGGGCTATTACGAAGGGCGTCCGGCCGGCTCGGCGGCTTTCGACGAGGCTTGGTACGTCTCGCGCTACGCTGACGTGAAGCGCGCCCTGCTGCTGGGCCAGAGTGCCTCGGGCCACGAGCATTTCGCCGGTCCAGGAGTGCGTGAGTGGCGCAGCCCCAACGCGGCGGCCGAGCCCGACATCGCCCGCTGGCGGCATGCGGTGACCGAAGCCGGTTCGAAGGACCCGCACACTCCTCAGGTAGCCACCCCGGCTGCGTCAGCGCCCGCTGCGTCGAAAGCGCCGCCTCCACGTGTGTCGAACGCCGATCCCGGGCGGCGGGCACGCCAGACTGCGCAGGGCATCGGGGCAAGATAGCGTAGGAAGTCGGGTCGCTTTAGCGCCACAGGCAAGAACCCTGCGGGCTCCACCAGCACGCTCTCGCGTAACGCCCGTACCCTTGTCTTGGCCTCCCTACAAAAACGAAACCGGGTCCACGTCCACATCGACCCGCACTCCCTTGCCCGTCGGGACCTCCGAAAGCCAGGCGCGCAACAATGGCTGGACCGCGATGTCGCGGCGCGTTTTCAGCAGCAGCCGCCGCCGGTGCCGCCCCCGCAAGATCGCCAGCGGCGCCGGTGCCGGGCCCAGCACCATCACCCCTTCGCCATGCGGCGCCGCGCGGCCCAGTGCACGGGCTGCGAGATCCGCCGCATCGGCCTCGTCCGCGCTGACGATCAGGGCCGCCAGCCGGCCGTAGGGTGGCCAGTTGCCGGGCCGGCGCGCTTCGGCTTCGCGCGCGAAGAAGGCCGGCAGGTCGTGGGCGACCAGCGCCTGCATGACCGGATGTTCCGGCGAGAACGTCTGCAACAGCACGCGCCCGGGAGCTTCCGCCCGGCCCGCGCGCCCGGCCACCTGGTGCAGCAACTGCACCGTGCGTTCGGCGGCGCGCAGGTCGCCACCGGCCAGCCCGAGGTCGGCATCCACCACGCCGACCAGCGTGAGGTGCGGGAAGTGCCAGCCCTTGGCGACGATC
>CAZZWO010000264.1:0-3589 GCA_964657885.1 uncultured Acetobacteraceae bacterium
ACCAAGCTGCCGCACTACATCCTGCCGCTTTATCCCGCGCTGTTCCTGTTGGCCGGCATGGCCCTGGACCGCCCGCTCGCCCGCTGGACCAACATCGTCGCCAGGGGCGGCCTGCTGGCGGCGGCCGGACTGATCGCGGCCGGCGCCATCGCCCTGCCACTCGCACTGCACGCGCCGTGGTGGACCGGCGTGACGCCCGCTTTGCTTGCGGTGCTGGTCGCATCGCTAGCGTGGCGCCGGCACCTGACGCTGGCGCTGCTGGCCGTAATCCCGCTTTACGTTGCGCTGTTGCAAGGTGAGTTGCCGCATCTGCCGTCGCTATGGATCGGGCCGCGGGTGATCGAGGCCCTGCGGCACGATTGGCCGGCCTGGAACCCTGACGGACGCGGCCTTGCGGTGGCGGGCTACGCCGAGCCCAGCCTGGTGTTCCTCGCTGGAACCCAGACGCAGTTGCTTCCGACCGGCACCCAGGCGGAGGCGGCATTGCAGTCGGGCAGCGCGAGCCTGGTTCTGGTAACCGATAAGGAGATGGCACGTTTCGAAGCGGCCTGCCGTCAGGCCGGGTTATCCCCCCGCCTGCTCGGCATGGTGAGCGGGTTCAACCCCTCGCGCGGCCGTTGGCTCTCGCTGAACCTGCTGACGCGCTGAGCGGCGCCAGCACCCCGGCCGCTGTCCGCACATCGTGGATGGCCTGCAACAGGGCCGGCGTGGTGAACGGTTTGGGCAGGAACCGCTCGACCGGCGACATGCCGCGCAGTTCCGCATAGCGGCCGCTGATGAACACCACCGGCAACCCCGGGCAGACCTCGCGCGCCGCGCGGGCAAACGCCAGACCGTCCATGCCGGCGCCCAGGTTGATATCGGTGACAACGACAGCCGGCGGGTGATCCGCATTCAGCAGGCTGAGCGCGGCTTCCGCCGTTCCCAAACCTTCGATCAGGTGTCCCGCCTCGTGCAATGCTTCGAAAAGGCAATCCCTTACGAGGTCGTCATCTTCAACGAGCAGAATGTCCAAACGGTTACCCTCGTAAACGCAACTCCCTTTTGCTTCATGCACACACGAAATGAACTACACGAAAAAGCGAGAATGCCGCGCCGCACGCGGTGGTGTTTGTGGGCGGTGCCCGCACTGCATGACCGGGCGGCGCAGTGCCGGAAGGGTGTGGCGGCCTTCACGTTGGCAATCCCAGGTCCTACACCAGCTTCGGTCCACCGGAGGGGTCAGGCATGGAAACACGCAGTGTCGCGACAGTAGTCGGCGGATCGGGGTTCATCGGCCGGTATGTGGTGAAGCGGCTGGCGGCTGCGGGCCACGTGGTGCGCGTGGCGGTGCGCGACCCCGAGCGTGCGCTGTTCCTCAAGCCGATGGGCCGCGTCGGGCAGGTGGTGCCGCTTTATGCGAACATCACGGCCGACAATACGCTGGCCCGCGCGGTCGATGGCGCCGAGATCGTGGTGAACCTGGTCGGTGTACTGGCGGAGCGCGCGGCGGGCGATTTCTCCCGCATGCAGGCCGAGGGCGCGGGCCGTGTCGCGCGCCTGTCGGCCGCTGCCGGCGTCCGGCATCTGGTGCAGATGTCGGCGATCGGCGCCGATCCCGCCAGCCCGTCGCGTTACGCGCGCACCAAGGCCGAGGGCGAGGCGCTGGTCCGGCAGAACTTCCCGGCGGCGACGATCCTGCGCCCTTCGCTGGTATTCGGACCCGAGGACCAGTTCTTCAACCGCTTCGCGTCGCTGGCGATGCTGTCGCCGGTGATGCCGGTGATCGCCGGCGCCAGCCGGTTCCAGCCGGTTTATGTGGGTGACGTCGCCGACGCGGTGATGGCCTCGCTGACCCGCCCCGAAGCAGCCGGCAAACTGTATGAGCTGGGCGGCCCCAAGGTGATGACCTTCCGCGAAATCCTCGGCTGGATCCTGGCCCAGACCGGCCGGCACCGCCCGCTCGTCACGGTTCCTGATACGATGGCGAAGCTGATGGCCGCCATCCCGTTCAGCGGCCTGACCTCCGACCAGTTGCTGATGTTGCAGAAAGACAACGTTGCTGACCCGGAAAAGCCGGGTGTGGCAGATCTGGGCATCATGGCAACCCCGATCGATCTGATCGTTCCCGGGTACCTGGCGCGCTTCCGCAAAGGCGGCCTGCGGATGGACTCGCCCGCAGTAGGTCCGGAACGGACCTAACTAAAGCGGAAGGGGTTAAGACTACCGCCCCAACGCTCATGCAAGTCACCGATCAGGACAGGAAGCCTGCCCTGACGGCATATTATGGCTCGCATCCAGCTGCAGCCTTCACTAAAGCTGCCCTGCGCCGCAGCAAACGATGCTGCACGTGAGGGAGCCGCGCCATGCCCGATCACATGCTGCAATTCACGCGCCTGTCGCAGCACCAGCCGGACAAGCGCGACGTGGACGCCCGCCGGCACGACTTTGCCGAGATCTACCAGGATTTCGCGGTGTCCCGGGCGCAGTCCCAGTCCAGCCGGTGCAGCCAATGCGGCGTGCCGTTCTGCTCGATCCATTGCCCGCTGAACAACAACATCCCCGATTGGCTGAAGCTGACGGCCGAGGGGCGGCTGGACGAAGCCTATGAGGTGAGTGCGGCGACCAACAACTTCCCCGAAATCTGCGGCCGCATCTGCCCGCAGGACCGGCTTTGCGAAGGCAATTGCGTCATCGAGCGCGGCTTCGAAAGCGTGACCATCGGCGCCGTCGAACGCTTCATCACCGACCACGCGTTCACCCAGGGCTGGGTGAAGCCGGTGCGGCCACGGGCCGAGCTGGAGCAATCGATCGGCATCGTCGGCGCCGGCCCCGGCGGGCTGGCCGCAGCCGAGGAACTGCGCCGGCGCGGCTACCAGGTGCATGTCTACGACCGGCACGACCGGGTCGGCGGCCTGATGATCTACGGCATCCCGGGCTTCAAGCTGGAGAAGGAGATCGTGCTGCGCCGCTGGGACCTGCTGGTTCAGGGCGGCATCCATTTCCACCTGAACTGCGAGATCGGCCGCGACGTGAGTTTCGCCGAGTTGCGTGCCCGCCACGATGCGGTGCTGCTGGCGACCGGCGTCTATCAGGCGCGCGACATCGGCGGGCCGGGGTCCGGGCTGCCGGGCATCGTGCCGTCGCTGGACTTCCTGATTGCCTCCAACCGCAAGGGCCTGGGCGACGAGGTTGCCGATTTCGACAGCGGCCTGCTGAACGCCGCGGGCAAGAACGTGGTGGTGATCGGCGGCGGCGACACCGCGATGGATTGCGTGCGCACGTCGGTCCGGCAGGGCGCCACATCGGTGACGTGCCTGTACCGCCGCGACCGCGCCAACATGCCGGGCAGCCTGCGCGAGGTGAAGAACGCCGAGGAAGAGGGCGTGCGCTTCATGTGGCTGTCCGCGCCCGAAGCGTTCCTCGGGGACAACCACGTGAACGGCGTGCGAGCAGTGCACATGCGGCTCGGTTTGCCCGATGCGTCCGGCCGCCAGTCGGTGGAGGTGGTGCCCGACAGCCACTTCACCGTCCCGGCCGACCTGGTGATCAAGGCGCTCGGTTTCGATCCGGAACCCTTGCCGGTGCTGTGGGGGCAGGAGGCGCTGGA
>CAZZWO010000265.1:0-3554 GCA_964657885.1 uncultured Acetobacteraceae bacterium
ATCCGCATCGCTCATATCGCGAGCATCCGCTCGACTGCCCGCCGTGCACGCACCGCAACCGCCGGATCGATGGTAACCTCGTGGGTCATCGTCTCCAGGCTGCGGCGCAGGCCCGGCAGGGTGATGCGCTTCATGTGCGGGCACAAATTGCATGGCCGCACGAAATCCACGCGCGGGTGCAGCACGGCGATGTTGTCCGCCATCGAGCACTCGGTGATCAGCACCACGCGGCCGGGCTGCCGGTCGGTGACGTAATCGGCCATTGCCGCGGTCGAACCCGCGAAATCCGCCTCGTCCACCACTTCGGGCGGGCATTCCGGATGGGCGAGCACGACGATGCCGGGGTTTTCCGCCCGCAGCTCGCGGATCTGCGCCGGGGTGAAGCGCTCATGCACCTCGCACGAACCGGCCCACGAGATGATCTTCACCCCGGTTTCGCGCGCCACATTGGCGGCGAGATACTGGTCCGGCAGCATGATGACTTCCGGCACGCCAAGGCTCTCGATCACCTTTCGCGCATTGCCGGAGGTGCAGCAGATGTCGCTCTCGGCCTTCACCTCGGCCGAGGTGTTCACGTAGGTGACCACCGGCAGCCCCGGGTAGCGCGCGCGCAGCAGCCGGACATCGGCCGCGGTGATCGATTCCGCCAGCGAACAGCCGGCATGGGTGTCGGGAATCAGCACCGTCTTGCCGGGGTTCAGCAGCTTCGCCGTCTCGGCCATGAAGTGCACGCCGGCCATCACGATCACATCCGCATCGACGGACTGCGCCTCGCGGGCCAGCAGCAGGCTGTCGCCGACGATGTCGCTGACGCAATGGAAGATCTCGGGCGTCATGTAGTTATGCGCGAGGATGACCGCATTCCGCTCGCGCTTCAGCGCCAGGATCGCATCGATGTCCGGCTCGAACACCGGCCATTCCATCGGCGGGATAACCCGCTGCACCCGGCTGTACAGGCTGGACGCCGGCACCGGCCGGTATGGGGACAGCGAAACCGGAACAGAAAGGGAGGCCGACATGGACACGCTCCTCGGACACTGCCCTTGCCGGGCACTCACTTATGCTCGGATAGAGCATTAGTCTGGCAAAAAAGAGAGACCCTCTTGGGCACAGCTCTTTGCCGGCTATTATGCTGGTATTGAGCATAACGGCTTTCAAGATGACAGCCTCGCGGCAGCCGGCTTGTCAACTGCGCAGAAGCGGCAGCTTGGTTCCGGCCACCGCACGTTCGTCCTGCACGTCGCCGCGAAAGCGGAACAGCTTCGCCGGCCGGCCGCCAGTTTCGGTGGACATCGCACCGGTCTCCTCGACCAGCGCCTGGGCATCGATCAGCCGGCGAAAGTTCTGCTTGTGCAGGCGCCTGCCGGCCAATGCTTCCACCACGAGTTGAAGCTGCAACAACGTGAAGCTGTCCGGCATCAGCTCGAAGAACACCGGCCGGTATTTGATCTTCGTGCGCAGCCGGGCAATGCCGGTGGCAAGTATCCGCCGGTGGTCGAGGGCCATGAAGTCGCCGGGCGCAAGGCTGGGTTGCGTCTCGGGTGCAGCCGCACCGTCTTCCCGGCCCGTCTCCCGGCGCCATCGTTCCGGCACCAGGCCTGCCTCGTACAGCAGTTCGTAACGCTGCAGCACCAGCTCCTCGTTCCACGGCCGGCCGTCCAGGCCGAAGGTGATGGCGGCCCGGCGGCGCTGCGCGGGCGCCTTCGCCCATTTCGCCAAAGCCGGCCCGATGACCTGCCCGATCGACGGCGGCGCTCCGGCCCGGTGGTCCTCCCAAGGAAAATACCGGTACCAGCTCTGCCAGCCGGCATCCTGGCCGCTGACGGTGGCCTCGCGCGCCAGGCCGAGATAGCTGACCGAAATGGCCCGGCCCGAGGCTTCCGGCCCGCGGTCGCTATCGGCAAAGGTGTAAAGCTGCTCCACATAGCCGAGCGGCTGGTGCGTCTGCCGCTCCACCCAGCCGCGCAACCCGGCCTGCAGCGACCGGTGCCCGCTCTCGAACGAGCCGGACGGCAGCGCGGTCGCATTGCCGATCGTCAGCACCCGCGGGTTGCCGCCGGTAACCGCAACGACGACCGCAATGAGTTCGGTGGAAAGCTGGTCGGGCACCTGGCCGTGCTACCCGATCTTGCCATCGAAGGCTAAACCGGACGTAAACGGAGGCTCTTCGCAATGTCCACGCCCGATCCCGCCCGGCATTTCGACGCCATCATCATCGGCGCCGGCCAGGCGGGGCCGCCGCTCGCCGGGCGCCTGACGCAAGCCGGCCAGAGCGTTGCGCTGATCGAGCGCAAGTTGTTCGGCGGCACCTGCGTCAACACCGGCTGCATGCCGACCAAAACCCTGGTTGCGAGTGCGGAGGCGGCGCACATCGCCCGCCGCGCCGCCGATTTCGGCGTCCTGCTGGGCGGAGCGGTGTCCATCGACATGGCGGCGGTGAAGGCGCGCAAGGACGCGGTGGTGCAGCACGCACGCCAAGGTGTCCGCGACTGGCTGGATGGCATGCATGGCTGCACGGTGATTGAGGGACAGGCGCGCTTTTCCGGCCCGCACGAAATCACCGTGAACGAACAGGTTCTTACGGCGCCTCGCATCTTCATCAACGTGGGTGGCCGCGCGGCTATCCCGCCGATGCCGGGCATCGACCGGGTGCGCGTGCTGACCAACACGACGATCCTCGAACTCGACACGCTGCCGCGTCACCTGGTGGTGGTCGGCGGCAGCTATATCGGGCTGGAATTCGCGCAGATGTACCGGCGTTTCGGCGCGCAGGTGACGGTGGTCGAAAAGGGACCTCGCCTGGTCTCGCACGAGGACGAGGATGTGTCGGCCGCGGTGCGCGACATCCTCGAACGCGAGGGTGTTGCCATCCGCCTCGGCGCCGAGTGCATCAGTTTCGCCCCGCATGGTGAAGACATATCGGTCGGCGTGGATTGCACCGAGGGCGAGCCCGCGATCGTCGGCAGCCACGTGCTGCTCGCGGTCGGCCGGGTACCCAACACCGGCGATCTGGGGCTGGAGCGCGCCGGCGTGCCCACCGACGATCGAGGGTACATCACGGTCGATGACGGATTGGCGACGAGCGCACCCGGCATCTGGGCGATGGGCGATTGCAACGGACGCGGCGCGTTCACCCATACATCGTACAACGACTACGAGATCGTCGCCGCAAACCTGCTGGATGGCGCGCATCGCAGGGTCAGCGACCGGATACGCGGCTACGCCATGTATATCGACCCGCCACTCGGCCGCGCCGGCCTGACCGAAGCCGAAGCCCGCCGCTCGGGCCGCCCGATCCGCATCGGCACCCGCCCGATGACCCGCGTCGGCCGCGCCATCGAAAAAGGCCAGACACTGGGCTTCATCAAGATCATCGTGGACGCCGACACCGACCGCATCCTTGGCGCCACCATCCTCGGCACCGGCGGCGACGAAGCCATCCACGGCATCATCGACACCATGGCCGCCAACGTCCCCTACACCACCCTGCAATGGGCCGTCCCCATCCACCCCACCGTGTCGGAGCTACTGCCGACGGTGCTGGGGAGTTTGGA
>CAZZWO010000266.1:0-3509 GCA_964657885.1 uncultured Acetobacteraceae bacterium
GCTTCCAATGTTTGCCGTCGGTACAATCGGGAAGCGTAAACTGCACCAGATCATGGTAGGCGTTCAGCACCAGCAGCATCGTCGCCGCACTGCCGCGGCGCCGGATGCCGGTCGCCTGCGCCCGCCCGTCCATCAACATGCCGAAGCACCGCATGTTGCCATCGTCCCAGTCGCCGGCTGACATCTCCTGGCCCGACGCGTTGATCCACGCGACGTCGCGGACCTGCAACTCCTCGTTCCACTCGCCGGTCATGAAGCGGCCGCGGCGCAGGATCGGGTAATCGCGGCGCAACCGGGTCAGCGTGCGGACGAACTCGATCATCGTCGAGCCCTTCTCGTGGATGTCCCAGTCCACCCACGAGACTTCGTTGTCCTGACAATACGCGTTGTTGTTGCCGCCCTGCGTGCGGGCGAACTCGTCGCCGGCCAACAGCATCGGCGTGCCCTGGCTCAGCAGCAGGGTCGCCATCATGTTGCGCATCTGGCGGTTCCGCAGCTCACAGATCGCCTCGTCGTCGGTGACACCCTCGGCGCCGTGGTTCCAGCTCCGGTTGCTGTCGGTGCCGTCCTTGTTGTCCTCGCCGTTCGCCTCGTTGTGCTTCTCGTTGTAGCTGACGACGTCGTTCAGAGTGAAACCGTCATGCGCGGTCAGGAAGTTCACGCTTGCCCACGGCTTGCGCCCGCGCCTGTCGAACATGTCCGACGATGCACACAGGCGCGATGCCAAAGCCTTGGGCGCCACATCGCCCTTCCAGAAATCGCGTGCGGTGTCGCGGAACTTGTCGTTCCACTCCGCCCAGCCCGGCGGGAAGCCGCCCACCTGGTAGCCGCCGGGCCCGCAATCCCACGGCTCGGCAATCAGCTTGACGCCGCTGAGCACCGGGTCCTGGCTGCAGGCTTTCAGGAACCCGCTCTGCTCGTCGAAGCCATGCGGCTCACGCGCCAGGATGGTGCCGAGATCGAAACGGAACCCGTCGACCTGCATTTCCTGCGCCCAGTAGCGCAAACTGTCCGTCACCATCTGGATCACCCGCGGATGGCTGAGGTTGACGGTGTTCCCGGTGCCGGTGTCGTTGATGTAGAAACGCGGCTGGTCGGGCATCAGCCGGTAATAGCTGGCGTTGTCGATGCCCTTGAAGCTCAGCGTCGGCCCGCGCTCGTTGCCCTCGGCAGTGTGGTTGTAAACCACGTCGAGGATCACCTCGAGCCCGGCATCGTGCAGCCGCGCCACCATCTCCTTGAATTCGGCGAACGCGAAGGCTGCGTCGCGCGCATAACGCGGATCGGGTGCGAAAAACCCGATCGTGTTGTAGCCCCAGAAGTTGGTGAGGCCCTTGTTCAGCAGATAGTCGTCGTTGATGAAGGTGTGGATCGGCAACAACTCGACTGACGTGACCCCGAGCGAGCGGATGTAGTCCACCACTTCCTTTACGGCCAGGCCCGCGAATGTGCCGCGCATCGGTTCCGGCACCGCGGGATGCAGCTTGGTGAAGCCGCGCACATGGGTTTCGTAGAAGATCGTGCGCTCCCAGGGAACGCTCGGCTTCTTCGCGCGCCCCCAGGTGAATGCCGGATCGACAACGCGGCATTTCGGCATGTAGGGCGCGCTGTCCCGCTCGTCGAAGGTCAGGTCGTCGCCTTCCGCGCCGATCGTGTAGCCGAACACGTCCGGATGCCAGGACAACTCGCCGACATGCGCGCGCGCATACGGATCCAGCAGCAGCTTGTTATGGTTGAACCGATGGCCCTCTTCGGGTGCATACGGGCCGTGCACACGATAGGCGTAGATCGTGCCGGGCCGCGCGGTCGGGACGTAACCGTGCCAGACCTCATCGGTGAACTCGGGCAATTCGATACGCTCGATCTCGGTCTGCCCGCTATCGTCGAACAGGCAAAGCTCGACCTTCGTTGCATTGGCGGAGAACAGCGCGAAGTTCACGCCCAGCCCGTCCCAGGTCGCCCCCAACGGGTAAGGCAAGCCTTCGGACAAGCGGGAACTGCGCGGGGTGGCGGCCATGTGGTCGGGGCTCCGGGGGGGAACGCATCGTGCGATCCCGTCGATAACAGGATGCGGCGCAAGGGGTTCCGGCCGCCGGGCCACGCCCGCTTGTTTCTGGCGTCAGATGGCCGTCTGGAACCTGGGCCGTCCCAGGACGGGCAGCAGCGGCAGCAGGTCCTTGAGGTCGCGTTCGATGACGCAGCAGAGATACCGCCTTGTGCCGCCCGCCGGCGCCTGGCCGTCGGGCAACGGCAAACCGTCCGCGCCCAGCGGCAGCGCGGTCAACCCAAGGTCGCCGTAGATCTTCAGCAGGTCGCCGCCGGCCCGCCACACCGCCGCATCGCGGCCCTCCTGCTGCGCCAGGTCACGCAGCCGCCAGATGGCGGACACCCGGTCGCTCTCGGCGCCGGCCGGGTCGCCAAGGCCGAGCAGCACGCCGCTGACACGCCTGAACGGGATGCCCGAACGCGCCGCCTCGCCCATTACCAGCCCATCCGCCTCGGCCGGCGGCAGCGCCCCGAGCGCCGCATAGCGCAGCCGCGACTCGGCATTCCACGGCATCGCGCGCACCCGGCCAGGGCGGATCACCCCCCATAGCGCGGCCAGCCCCAGACATACGGCAAGCCCCACCGCGGCCCGCACCGGCGCCGGCGTGTGGCGCGACAGCACGACCGCCCACCAGCTCGTCTGCGCCAGGTTGCGCACCCGCGGCTCGAAACTTGCCAGCCACACCACGCTGAACAGCAGCGCCAGCACCGGCACCACCGTTCCGGGCCGCAGCGGGTGGCTCAGCAGCCGCGCATGCCGGTAATAGGCGTCGCGGAACGGCGCGATGCTCAGCGCCGCCAGCACCAGGATCGCCGGGACCACCGCGGGTTCGCCCTGCAACGCGGACAGCCCCGCGCCGGCCAGCAACGCGCCGATCGTGGCGCCCCAGGCCAGCGTCACCCGCTGCGACAGGCCGATGGCCAGCACCATCAACGCGGTGCCGATCAGCGATGGGATATACTGCCCGGCGCTGGCTGCGAATGCGGAGAAATCGGGGTCTATCCAGGAATAATCGGGATGGGTGTCCAGCACGCCGATGGACAGCAGCATGGCGCCGCAGATCGCAACGCCGCCGGTGCTGGCGGCCACCGCGAAATCGGGCTCGCTCCAGCGCGCCTGGCCGGGGATCGGCACGCCGGCCAGCTTTTTGCGGCCGACCAGCACCTCGTTGCCGGCGAACATCGCACCGGCGGCGAACAGCGGCACCACGTAGTAGAACAGCCGGAACACCGCGATCGCGCCGAGGATGACCGGCTTGGACAGATGCGTGCCCTCCAGCCCCAGCAGCATCGCGGTGTCGAACACCCCGAGCCCGCCCGGCACGTTCGAAACAAGTCCCGCGGCGTAAGATCCGAGATAGACGGCCAGGAAGCGCGCCCAGGTCAGCCCGGCGGCATGCGGCAGCAGCACGTAGAAGATCGATGCGGTGAGCGACACGTCGGCGGTCGCCAGCGCCACCTGC
>CAZZWO010000267.1:0-3380 GCA_964657885.1 uncultured Acetobacteraceae bacterium
ACCCGAAAGGGTGCGGCATCGCCGACAAGGTGCCTGTGCCATGAGTGAACTGCGTTCCCGCCTCGCCGTCCTGCCGCTGCCGCCACGCGCGTTGCAGCAGGCCTCCGCTTTGCCGTGCGTCGATGACCTGGTCGCCACACTGCGTCCGGAGGAGCCGCTGCATTGTTTCCGCGCCTCGGTCATCAGCCGCACCGGCGCCGAGTTCGTCGCCGGCTTCCCCGGGCTGGTGATGTACGCGGTAAAGTGCAACCCGGAGCCCGCCGTGCTGCAGGCATTGTGGGACGGCGGGGTGCGTCATTTCGACTGCGCATCGCTGCCGGAAGTGGCACTGGTCTCGCGCCTGCTGCCGTTCGCGAAAATCCATTTCATGCACCCGGTAAAGGGCCGTCACGCGATCGCGCAATCCTACGCGCTGCATGGCGTGCGCGATTTCGTGTTCGACAGCGACAGCGAACTTGCAAAGATCCTTGACGAGACGGGCAGCGCGCGCGACCTCGGCCTGGTGGTGCGGCTCGCACTGCCCGCGGGCCCGGCGAAATGCGATCTGTCCGGCAAGTTCGGTGCGTGGCCGGACGACGCGGCGGCCCTGCTGCGCGCGGCCCGCCCGCACGCGAAAACCCTGGGTATCAGCTTCCACGTCGGCTCGCAATGCCTGGACCCGCTAGCCTGGCGCCGGGCGATCGAACTCGCCGGCTGGATCATCCGTGCGTCCGGCGTAAAGGTCGATGTGCTGGATGTCGGCGGCGGCTTCCCCGTCGCCTATCCGGGCCAGGTGCCGCCACCGCTCGGCGCGTTCTTCGCCGAGATCGAGGCGAGCTACGATGCCTTGGACATGCCGCACCTCGCCCTGTGGGCCGAGCCCGGCCGCGCGCTCGTCGCGTCCGGTTCGTCGGTCGTGGTGCAGGTGCAGATGCGCCGGGGCGATACGCTGTACATCAACGACGGCGTGTTCGGCAGCCTGTCGGACGCCGGCGCGCCGGGCTTCCGCTTTCCGGCCCGCCCGGTGCGCGCAGGCGTGGCTGGAACCGAGCCGGTCCCGTTCAGCTTCTTCGGCCCGACCTGCGACAGCGCCGACACCATGCACGGCCCGTTCCTGCTGCCGGACGATGTGGCCGAGGGCGACTGGATCGAGATCGGACAGCTCGGCGCCTATGGCAGCTGCCTGCGCACCGCGTTCAACGGCTTCGGGTCAGGACGCATGGTCGAAGTCCGCGATACGGTGTTCGAAGTCGAACCCGGCTAGGGGCGGCTTTCGAGCGCCTGACGCACGGCCATGCGCAGCGCCGGCAGCACCTCGGTGTCGAACCAGGGGTTGCGGCGTTGCCATGCGCCGGTGCGCCAGGAAGGATGCGGCAGCGGGAAGTAGCGCGGCAAATAGCGGCGGAAATCCTGCACGCGCTCGGTCATGCTCGCCTTCGGCCAGCCTTCGCGCCGGGCTGCTTCGGCCTGCGCGTAGCTGCCGACCAGCAGCGTCAGGCGCAGCGCCGGCATCGCGTTCAGCACGCGCGCGCGCCACAGCGGAGCGCATTCCGGGCGTGGCGGCGCGTCGCCACCGTTCGGCAGCCGCCCGGGATAGCACATCCCCATCGGCAGGATCGCCACCTGCGCCGCATCGTAGAACAAGGACTTTTCCATGCCGAGCCAGGACCGCAGCCGGTCCCCCGATGCATCCCAGAAGCTGATGCCGGCATGGTGCACCTTGGTGCCGGGCGCCTGGCTGGCGATCAGCAGGCGTGCGGTGGACGAGATGTGCAGCACCGGCCGCGGCCCGAGCGGCAGGTGCATCGCACACACGGTACAGGCGCGTATCTCGGTCAGCAGCCGTTCGACCCCGTCGTCCGGGGCAGCAGGGTCGTCTGTCGAACCCGGCAATGCGGAGGGGTTCGCTTTCACAGCAGCGGATACTCGACCTCCGGCGTATAGACCGACTGCTCCTTACCCAGTTGCGAGCTGAACAGCGTGAAGTGCTGCACATCCACCGGTGGAGTGCGGAACAGGTTATGCGCCTGCACCCAGCCGGCCAGCTTGGGTTCCGCGGCCTGGTCGCGCAGCCGGGCGAGCGTGACATGCGGCGTGAACCGCCGGCGCTCGGGTGGAATGCCGGCGCGCTGCACCGCCGTCTCGATCTTGCTGCGCAGGTGCTCCAGCGGCTGGCTTCGCGCGACGCCGACCCAGAGCGCCGTCACCCGCCCGTTCTTCTCGTGCGTGCCGGCGCCGGCGAGCTCGATCGGAAAGGCGCGGCCACGCAACGCCGACAAGGCCGCATCCACTTCCTCGGCCCGGTAGGACGGCGTCTCCCCGATGAAGCGCAAGGTGATGTGGTAATTCTCCGGCGGCACCCAGCGTGCCCCGGCCAACCCCACTCCCAGATCGGCCAGCCGCTCGCGCACGGCCCATGGCAGGTCCAGGGCAACAAACAATCGCATGCAGGCAAGCTCCCCGACCCTCGCCCAGCGGTCAAGCAGCCCCGCGTAGGACCGACGCAAGCCGGCCAGGGTTGACCGTATCTTGATTGCCCAACCGTAAGCTGCCGCGACCTTGATTGAAGCGGTGCGGTGCCCAGGTTGACGCTACGTGCGGGTAGGTACGTTATGGCTGCAATCGGCAGCTTGCCCCCGCAGAGGATCAACCCATGGCTTACACTCCTGATTTCCGGAGTACAACCAGTCCGTTCGCCGGCGTCTCCGGCGCCGCAGCGATCGACGAGGGCCTGCGCGCCTACATGCGGCGCGTTTACAACTGGATGGCCTCGGGCCTGCTGCTGACCGGTATCGTCGCCTATGGCGTGGCCAACACGCAGCTTATCAACCTGTTCTACCACCCGGTTGCCACCGAGTTCGGCACGCGCATCGCGCCGACGGGCCTCGGCACGCTGTCGATGTTCGCGCCGCTCGGCTTCGTGCTGGCGCTCAGCTTCGGCGTGAACCGCATGAGCCGCGGCACCGTCCAGGCGCTCTACTGGGCGTTCTGCCTGGCAATGGGCGCGAGCCTGACCAACATTTTCCTGATCTACGCCCACGACAGCATCGCGCGGGTGTTCTTCATCTCGGCGGCGATGTTCGCCGGCATGTCGATCTGGGGTTACACGACCAAGGCCGACCTGTCCCGCATGGGCAGCTTCCTGATCATGGGTCTGTGGGGCATCATCCTGGCAAGCCTGGTGAACGTGTTCCTGCACAGTGGCGGCATCCAGTTCGCGGTCAGCATCATCGGCGTGGTGGTGTTCACCGGGCTGACGGCGTTCGACACCCAGCGGATCAAGGTGAGCTACGCACAATTCGCCTATGCCGAAGGGCCGGACGGCGCCGCACGCCGCAGCGTCTATGACGCGCTGAGCCTGTATCTGAACTTCATCAACCTGTTCATGCTGCTGCTGCAGC
>CAZZWO010000268.1:0-3359 GCA_964657885.1 uncultured Acetobacteraceae bacterium
CATGCTGCTGAAAGCTACGCTTCTGCTGACGCTCCTGCCGGCCGGCGTCATGGCGGCCGAGAGCGCGCCGTTCACCACGCAGCGCGACTCCGTCACCCTGGTCAGCGAAGCGGACAGCGTGGCGCCCGGAAAGCCGGTGCGGCTGGGCCTTCATTTCCGCCTGGCATCCGGCTGGCACACCTACTGGTCCAACCCCGGCGATGCCGGCTCGCCGCCCACCGTCGAGATGTCCGGCGCGGCCGCTGGCCCGATCGTGTATCCCGCGCCCGAACG
The DNA here is from genome assembly GCA_964657885.1 of uncultured Acetobacteraceae bacterium. Classification (GTDB taxonomy): domain Bacteria; phylum Pseudomonadota; class Alphaproteobacteria; order Acetobacterales; family Acetobacteraceae; genus BOG-908. Next base: position 274 of record CAZZWO010000268.1, read on the forward strand.
GCTTACCGAGGGCCCGTTCACCAGCTTCGCCTACACCGGCGAGGTGCTGCTGCCGTTCCTCGCCACCCCGGCCCAAGCCGCCGGCCCGTTATCGGCGACCGTGCACGCCACCTGGCTGGTCTGCGCCACCATCTGCGTTCCCGAGGAGGCCAGCTTCCACCTCGATCTCCCGTCCGGAACCGGCGCGCCCGGCGCGCAGGCCGCCCTGTTCGCCGCGGCGGACGCTCGCACGCCACGCGCTTCGCCCTTCGCCGCGCACGTGACGCAAACAGGAACGCTGTGGCTGGCAGCGCCGAAGCTGTCGCTGCGGTCGGCCCAGTTCTTTCCGGCGGAGCCCGGCGTGATCGACCACGGCGCGGTCCAGCCGCTGACCGTTCGGCCCGACCGGATCGAGCTCACCCTCAAGCCGTTGAAGCCGGGTCTCGGCTCCGGCCCTGCGCATCTGGCTGGCGTCCTGTCGCTCACCGACAGCGGCGGGCAGGTGGAAAACCTGGCGGTCGATGCCTTGCCTGCACCGCTGCCGGATGGCGGCGGCGACACACCCGGCCTGCTGCGGGCATTGCTGCTGGCATTCGCCGGCGGCCTGATCCTGAACCTGATGCCCTGCGTATTGCCGGTTCTGGCGATCAAGGCGCTCGCGCTCGCGCGGCTGTCGGGCGCCCCGCGCGCGCATGTCCGCCGCGAGGTCGCGGCCTACACGCTGGGTGTCGTCGGCGCATTCTTCACCATCGGCATCGTCATGCTCGGCGTGCGCGCGCTGGGCGGGGCCGCGGGCTGGGGCATGCAGTTCCAATCCGCCGGTTTCACCAGCTTCATGGCGCTGCTGCTGTTCGCGGTCGGGCTCAACCTGTCCGGAGTGTATATGGTCGGGGGCACGCTGGCGGGATCGGGGCAGTCGCTCGCGTCGCGGGGCGCGTTCTTCACCGGCCTGCTGGCCGTTGTCGTCGCGACACCCTGCACGGCGCCGTTCATGGGCGCGGCGCTAGCGGCGGCGCTGATCCTGCCGCCTGCCGCGGGCCTGCTGGTGTTCGTGGCACTCGGTCTCGGCATGGCGGCTCCCTATGCGGCCCTGGCCCTCTCGCCGCGGGTCGCTGGCCTGCTGCCCCGGCCGGGCGCGTGGATGGACACGCTGAAACACGTGCTCGCCTTTCCGATGTATGGTGCCGCGTTGTGGCTCGTCTGGGTCGCCAGCCAGCAGACCGGGCCTACTGGTCTCGCCAGCGTGTTCGCCGCCGCCTTGCTGACCGGCTTCGCCGCCTGGGCTTACGGCTACGGGCAGATGCGCGGCCGGTCCTGGCTGCTGGACGGCGCCGCGCTTGTTTCGCTCGTTGGCCTTGCGGCATTGCTGACCGGCCTCGCCGTTGCCGCACCGCTTGCGCTGGCCACCTCCGGCGGGACCAGCCGCGCCGCCGATGGTTCGGTGCCCTACTCGGCCGGCAGGCTCGCATCGCTTCGTGCCGCGCATCGCCCGGTGCTGGTCGATATGACCGCGGCATGGTGCGTGACCTGCCTGGTCAACGAGCGGCTGGCCCTCGACCCGCAACCGGTGCGCGACGCCTTCCTGCGGCACGGCGTCACCACCCTGAAGGGCGACTGGACCAGGGGCGACGCCGACATCACGGCGTACCTCCGGCAGTTCGACCGCTCGGGCGTGCCGCTCTACGTCTATTACCCGGTCACCGGCGAGCCGGTGGTGCTGCCGCAGATACTCACTCCCGGCATCGTCCTCGCGCATCTTTCCTGATCGCTCGCCGCCGTCGGCCTGACGGCCCGCTGCAACGAAAAATAGATTTCTTACCGGAATGTTCGCTTCCCGGTGGTATGGGATGTGGATGAGTCTCGCCACCATCCGAAGTTTCGCCTTTTCCGGTATCGAAGCGGTGCCGGTAGAGGTGCAGGTGCAGATTTCCAGTGGCCTGCCCGCGTTCCTGGTGGTCGGACTGCCCGACAAGGCGGTGGGCGAGGCGCGCGAGCGGGTGCGCGCGGCACTGACCGCGATGGGGCTGTCGCTGCCGCCGAAGCGTGTGCTGATCAACCTGGCACCGGCCGACCTGCTGAAGGAAGGCTCGCATTTCGACCTGCCGATGGCCCTGGCCGTGCTGGCCGCGATGGAGGTCCTGCCGCGCGAGGACATCTCGCATTACGCCGCCATCGGCGAGTTGTCCTTGGACGGCAGCCTCAACCCGGTGGTCGGCGTGCTGCCGGCGGCGATCGGCGCGGGATTGCAGGAACTCGGCCTGATCTGCCCCGGCTGCCAGGGGGGCGAGGCGGCCTGGGCCGGCAGCGTGGAGGTGCTGGCGCCACCCGACCTGCTGTCGCTGATCAACCATTTCCGCGGCACCCAGGTGCTCACCCCGCCCGACACCGCAGGGCTGGCGGCGGCCCCCGCCTCGCTGGACCTGTCCGAGGTGAAGGGCATGGAAACCGCCCGCCGTGCGCTGGAGATCGCGGCGGCGGGCGGCCACAACCTGCTGCTGGTCGGGCCGCCGGGCGCCGACAAGTCGATGCTGGCGGCGCGCCTGCCGGGCCTGTTGCCCGACCTGCTGCCGAGCGAGGCGCTGGAGGTCAGCATGATCCACAGCGTCGCCGGCCTGCTCGACGGCGGGCGCCTGCTCAAGCGGCCGCCGTTCCGCGAGCCGCATCACGGCGCCAGCCAGGCCGCACTCGCCGGGGGTGGCGCACGTGCCCGGCCAGGCGAGGTCAGCCTGGCGCATCGCGGCGTGCTGTTCCTGGACGAGTTGCCGGAGTTTCCGCGTCAGGTGCTCGAAGTCCTGCGGCAGCCGCTGGAAAGCGGGCGCACGACGGTCGCCCGCGCCGCCGCGCACGTCACCTATCCAGCGCGTTTCCAGTTGATCGCCGCGATGAACCCGTGCCGCTGCGGCCACCTTGGCGATGGCGAGCGTGAATGCGGCCGCGCGCCACGCTGCGGCGAGGATTACCTGTCGCGGATCAGCGGACCGCTGCTCGACCGCATCGACCTCACCGTGCAGGTGCAACCAGCCTCGGCCTCCGACCTGTCGCGGGCGCCGCCCGGGGAACCGACAATCTTGGTCGCAGCCCGCGTGGCGGCGGCGCGGGCGGCGCAA
>CAZZWO010000269.1:0-3351 GCA_964657885.1 uncultured Acetobacteraceae bacterium
TCAACACCCAGGCCAGCGCAACCTGGCTGAACGTCGCGTGCTTCGACTGGGCAACGCTGTCCAGGATCGAGCCGGGCTTTGCGAGGGCGCCCGAGGCGAGGGGAAACCAGGGGATGAAGCCGATGCCCTCGGCCTCGCAGTATTGCAGCACCTTTTCGCTCGTACGATCGACCAGATTGTAGCGGTTCTGGACGGTGGCGACCGGAAACACCTTACGGGCCGCCTCGATCTCCTCGACCGACACCTCGCTGAGGCCGGCGTGGCGGATGATGCCATCGTCCAGCAGGGAGCGGATGGCGCCGAACTGCTCGTCGCGCGGCACTTTCGGGTCGATCCGGTGCAGTTGCCACAAGCCGATCTGCTCCTGCTTCAGGAACCGCAGGCTCATCAGCGCCTGCTGCCGCAGGTATTCCGGCCGGCCGACCGGGTGCCACTGGTTCGGTCCGGTGCGGCAAAGCCCGCCTTTGGTCGCGATCAGCATCCCATCATAGGGGTGGAGCGCCTCCGCGATCAGATGCTCCGAGACATCGGGGCCGTAGCTGTCCGCCGTATCGACGAAGTTGACGCCGAGTGCGGGCAGGCGCCGCAAAGTTTCCAACGCCGCATTTCGGTCCTTCGGCTCGCCCCAGATGCCGTCGCCGGTGATGCGCATGGCGCCGAAGCCCAGGCGGTTGATCTCCAGATCGCCGCCGACACGGAAAGTCCCCGTGCGGGCTGCGAGGTTCTCGTTGCGAATGGCGTCGTTCATCGGGCGCTCCTGTCGGCCATCCGGCGTTCGCCGGTAGGGAAGCCGTGAGGAGGAACGGCCGGACCGCGCGGCGGTTTGGCCGCCGGCGTTGACGCGCGGCGACGGCTTGCCCCAGACAGGTGGAACCTTGCTGACCCCAGGCCTCGCCGTATCCAGGCCGGGCCGGAGAGAGATCCATGCATCCGGGCCCGAGCCAGACCGAGTTCACCGCTTTGCCGCACGCGCCCGCTTCGCCGAGCACGCTTGAACCAGGGCAAGCCCCCGCGCTCGGCAGAACGCTGCGGACCCGGCACGTCACGATGATCACCATCGGCGGTATCATCGGCGCCGGGCTGTTCGTCGGCAGCAGCACATCGATCGCCACCATCGGGCCGGCCTGCATCGTGAGCTACGGGCTGGCCGGACTGATCATTTTGCTGGTCATGCGCATGCTGAGCGAACTCGCCTCCGCCAATCCCGGCGCGGGTGCGTTCACCGAATTCGCCCGCCTCGGGCTCGGCGATTGGGCCGGGTTCACCAGCGGATGGCTGTACTGGTATTTCTGGGTGATGGTCGTCCCGATCGAGGCCATCGCCGGCGGGGGCATCCTGCATCAATGGATCGCGCTACCCGTATCGGCATTGGCCCTGGCGCTGCTGGCGTTGATGACCGGCATCAACCTGCTCTCCACCCGATCGTTCGGCGAGTTCGAGTTCTGGTTCTCGTCGATCAAGGTGGCCGCCATCATTGCGTTCATCGCGATCGCCGGCGGTTACGTCGCCGGTATCGGCAACCCGGGGCAGGCGGGGTTGCACAATCTGGTTTCGCATGGCGGCTTCGCGCCCTTCGGTCCGCTCTCGGTGGTGGCCGGGGTCACCAGCGTCATCTTCGCGTTTGTGGGCGCCGAGATCGTGACGATTGCCGCGGTCGAGTCGGCCGAGCCGGCGCGCAGCATCGCGCGGCTGACCAGTTCGGTCGCGGTGCGCATCCTGCTGTTCTACATGCTGTCCATGACGCTGATCGTTGCGGTGGTGCCCTGGGACAGCATTCGCCCCGGCATCTCGCCCTTCGCCCGCGCACTCGGGACTATCGGCATCGCCGGCGCCGAAACGATCATGAACGTGGTGGTGCTGACTGCCGTGTTGTCGTGCCTGAATTCCGGCTTGTACGTGACATCGCGCGTGCTGTTCGGCCTCGCCTCCAAAGGTGACGCTCCCGGCTGGCTGGTTCAGCTCAACCATCGCCGCGTTCCGGCCCGCGCCATCCTTGCGGGCGCGGCCTTCGGCTATCTGGCGATCGGCATTTCGGTGTTGTCGCCGACCGTCGTCTTCAGCTTCCTGGTGAGCGCATCGGGTGCGATCGCGTTGTTCAACTACCTTCTGGTAGCACTGGCGCAGCTTCGTTTGCGCCCGATGCTGGACCGTATGGACCCTGCGCGGCTGACCATCCGGATGTGGTTTTTTCCTTATGCAAGCTGGCTGGTCGTCGCGGTGATCGGCGCAGTCCTGGTGGCGATGGCTGCCACGCCGGGATTGCGCGGGGAGTTCTTCTCCAGCCTGATCGCCGTTCTCGTGGCACTCGGTGCGTTTCTGGTGCGGCGCCGCGCCGTGGTTCGATAGGCTGAACTTCGCGCGCGCCGGTGCGCCCTGGATCACCGTAGGCGAGGCGGGACATTGCGGAACAGATTGTCGAGCTGTTTGGCGTGCCCAGGCAGACGACTGTTAGCCTGGCGAACCAGATCGGCGGCTTCCCGCGTTGCCAAACCAGCGCGGGTGACGGCTGCCACACTTTCGCGAATTGTCACGAAGCCGGACCGGCCTTCGTAGATGTCGTTGAGCATTCTGGCGATCTCCTCGCCTTGCTGCAGAACGTTCTCGCTCATCGACTTCGCGAGTTCGTGGTTGGCCTGCACCATGTCGCCGATCTGGGTCGTGCTGCGGCTCGCCTGAGCGATCTCCTTGGCCAGCTCCGCAATCATGACGGTCCCGGCATCAAACATCGTTAGCGCTGTCGTGGCCAGTTTCTGAAGTTCGTCCGCCACCAAGGCCGCACCAGGTGGCGCCGTGCGCGTCGCCTCGGCTCGTGCGGACTTTGCAACCAGCGTCAAGTTCCGGGCCACCTCTCCAACCTGCTCAATGAAGGCGACCCACTTGGCCGATTGCGCATTCAGGTTTGCGACGCTCCGGTGAGTGGCGTGCGCCACTTCCGACGCGTGAACCGCGACGAACGCCATTTTCTCGATAAAGGAGGTGTTTGTCCGCACCAAGTCTGTGAGCGAGATCGCCCGGTCCGTAGCCCGCCCTACCGCGGTGTTCGCAACTTCAAACGAAATCGCGGTGCTCGCCAGATTTTCGACGCCGGTTGTCACTGCCGCTTCGACCTGTGCGGCAGCGCTGGTCAGCAAAATGGAGTCATTGGCGATCCGGTGCGCTACACCCGCAGCTTCCAGGCGCGCAGCTTCGTTAATCTGGTGCAGGTCGATGTTGGCCTGCAGTTCGGTATCGCGCCTGCGTTGAAAATTGCTGATCTTGACCGCACCTTGCCCGAGAAGGCGACCAAGAGTTTCGGAACCGCTCGCTGCAGGCCGTAACGGTACCGCTCGGGGGGCATCGTCGTTCATTTCC
>CAZZWO010000270.1:0-3181 GCA_964657885.1 uncultured Acetobacteraceae bacterium
CGGAACAAGGGTTTCGACCTGCTGATCGCCGCGGTCAGCCGGCTGCCTGGCGTCCATGCGGCCATCGCCGGGGAGGGACCCGAGCGGGTGGGGCTGGAGCGTCTGGCGCGGCATGCCGGTGTGGCGGACAGGGTGCATTTCCTGGGTTGGCGGAGCGATACCCCGGCGTTGCTGGCGGCTTGCGATGTGCTGGTTTGCCCCAGCCGGGTGGAGCCGCTGGGCAATGTGGTGTTGGAGGCGTTTTCGGCTGGCCGGCCGGTGGTCGCGTCGATGGCGGATGGACCGCGTGAGCTGATCGAGAGCGGGCGGACTGGCGTGCTGGTGGCGACGGAGAGCGCGATCGCGCTGGCGGCCGGCATCGAGGGTGTGTTGACCCGCCCTGCGCAGTCCGCGGCGATGGTTGCTGCGGCAAGGGCCTGTTACGAGGCGCGGTTTGCCGAGGGGGCCGTGGTGGAGCGTTGGCGCGAGTTCCTGGGAGGGGTTGAGAAGGCCTGATGTGCGGCATTGCAGGCATGGCGTTGGTTCCGGGCGGGCCGGCGCCGGAGCGCGGCGTGCTCGAGGCGTTGTCGGCCGCGCTGCGCCACCGCGGTCCGGACGGTGCGGGAAGCGTGGTGATCGGGCACGCCGCGCTGGTGCATACGCGGTTGGCGATCGTCGATCTGGCGGGTGGAGACCAGCCGTTCTTCGACGGGCCGGCGACGCTGATCGCCAATGGCGAGATCTACAACGCGCCTGAGCTGCGGGCGGCGATGCCGGACACGCGGTTCAGCACCGGCAGCGATTGCGAGCCGCCGCTGCATATGTTCAGGCGGGACCCTGAAAGGTTTGCGGCTGAACTCCGCGGCATGTTTGCGATTGCGATCCATGATCGTGCGGGCCGCACGATGACGCTGACGCGCGATCCGTTCGGGATAAAGCCGTTGTATTATGTGCAGATGAGCGGGGGCGTGGCGTTTGCGTCGGAGCCGCAGGCGTTGCTTGCGGCGGGGCTTGCCGTGCGCTGTGTCCGGGGCGGGGCGCGCAACGAGTTGCTGCAGATGCAGTTCTCGTCCGGCGCTGAAACGATATTCCCCGGCGTGTTCCGGGTGCTGCCGGGAGAGACGCTGCGGATTGCGGACGGGCGATTGGTGGAACGGCGTTGCAGCCCGGCCTTGCCGCCGGGCGGGCCGGAGGACATCAGCGAAGACGCGGCATTGGCGCGGCTCGATCGTGCGTTGATGGAAAGTGTGGACCTGCATCAGCGGAGCGACGTGCCGTATGGCATGTTCCTGTCTGGGGGCATCGACAGCGCATCGATTCTTGCGGTGATGGCGCGGCTGAACGAGCGGCCGGTGCTGGCGTTCACGGCGGGGTTCGATGTGCCGGGTGCGGCCGACGAACGCATGCAGGCGAGAACGATGGCCAAGGCGGCCGACGCCTGTCATTTCGCGATCGAGATCAGCCGGGAGATGGTGTGGCGGCATTTGCCGCAGATCGTGGCGGCGATGGATGATCCGGCTGCCGATTACGCGATCATCCCGAGCTGGTTCCTGGCGCGCGAGGCGCGTTCGCAGGTGAAGGTGGTGTTGTCCGGTGAGGGCGGCGACGAGGTGTTCGGCGGCTATGGGCGGTATCGCAGCGCGATGCGGCCGTGGTTCCTGGGCGGGCGGACGATGCGGGCGCGCGGAACGTTCGATGGGCTGGGGGTGCTGCGTGGGCTGCCGTCGGGCTGGCGCGATGGGCTGGCGGCTGCAGAAGCCCGTGAGGCCGGCGGTGGGAGAAGCCGGTTGCAGGCGGCGCAGGCGACCGACATGGCGGACTGGCTGCCGCACGACCTGCTGTTGAAGCTCGACCGTTGTCTGATGGCGCATGGGGTTGAGGGGCGCACGCCTTTGCTGGACCGGGGCGTGACCGAAGCGGGGTTCCGCTTGCCGGATGCGCTGAAGGTTCGGAACGGACGCGGGAAGTACCTGCTGCGGCGTTGGCTTGAAGGTGCGCTTCCGGCCGCGCGGCCGTTCGCGCCGAAGCAGGGGTTCACCGTGCCGATAGGCACGTGGATTGCCGCCGATGGAGCGCGGCTCGGCCGGCTGGTGGCCGCGCAGCCGGGCGTCGCCGAGGTGGCGAAGCCCGACCGGGTGGAGGCGTTGTTCAAGGCGGCTGCGGGCAAGCGGGAAGGCATGGCGGCGTGGATGCTTCTGTTCTACGCGCTTTGGCATCGCGCCCATGTGGAACACCTGTCTTGCGAAGGCAGCGTGATGGACGTGCTGGCAGCGTAGCGCGTTGGGCGTGCGTGGTCAGGCGGCGCGCAGGGTGAGCATGAAGCGTTCCACTTCAGAGCTCAGGCGCTGCGCCTGTGCGGCGGCGTCGCCGGCGTTTCCGAGTACGTTCGCGACGGAGACGCCGGACCCTTGGGCGGCCTGGCTGACCCTGGCAATCGTGATGGTGACGTCCTGTGTGCTGAGTGCGATCTGCTGCACGTTGCGGGCGATCTCAGCGGTGGCAGCGCCTTGTTCTTCGACCGCCGCAGCAATTGTCGCGGCGATTGTGCTGGCGCCTTCGATGGTGCCGGTGATGCCGCGTATGGCCTGCACGGCGTCTCGGGTGGCACTTTGCAGCTGAGCGATCTGGCCGCCTATTTCCTCGGTGGCGCGGGCGGTCTGCTGGGCGAGGCTTTTGACTTCAGACGCCACGATTGCGAAGCCCCGTCCGGCTTCGCCGGCGCGCGCGGCTTCTATCGTTGCGTTGAGCGCGAGAAGGTTGGTCTGGCCTGCGATGTCGGCGATCAGGCCGACGATCTGGCCGATTTTCTCGGCACCTTCGGAAAGGACATGCACGATGTCGTTGGTGCGGCGTGCTTCGGCGACGGCGCGGCCGGTCACCTTGCGGGTGATCGCGTGCTTGGCGTCGGCGGCGTCGACCTCGACGCCCCAGTCGTCCATCGGCAGGCTGACGAAGACCGGGCCACGCGGCGCCAGGCCGGCGAGGTGGGCGCTCTCGAGCAGCTCCAGCAATTGGACGAGCATCGCCACTGCGAGCGAGGGCGGCAGCGCGCCGTCGGAGTCGGCCAGCCAGTCGTCCAGCCGTGTGCCCGGCACGTGTTCCGTGACGATGTAGGCGTGGTCGTCGGCCTCGTCGATCTCGTGCAGCGCCACCAGCGCGGGATGCGCGAGCTGCGCCAGGGCGTCTGCCCGCGCGCGCAGGC
>CAZZWO010000271.1:0-1688 GCA_964657885.1 uncultured Acetobacteraceae bacterium
ACATAGCACGCGCGCTGTATCACTGGCGCGCGGTGGAAGGCTCCGCGGCATCGGTGGTCGATGCGAAGCCTTATGCGCTGAAAGCCGGCTTCCGCGCGTTGCAGGACCACGTGAAGCACAAGCATGGCGAGCGCGCCTGGGTCGAGGATGGGCTGCTGCCGGGCACTTTCAGGGTGCGCCGCAAGATCCTCGGCCGGCCGCGCGTGTCGCTGCTGATCCTGACCAACAACGGCGAGTTGCTGCTGCCGGGACGTGGCCGGTTCCACATGGTGGATAACCTGGTGGATTCGATCCTGCGGCGCACCAGCTACCGCAATTACGAGATCGTCGTTGTGGACAACGGCAAGCTGTCGCCGGAACAGGTTGCGCGCTTCCGCTCGCTCGGTGTGCGCGTCGAGAACTTCACCGGTGCGGTGGTGCCGTTCAACTATGCGGCCAAGGCGAACTATGCCCTGAAAGTCTGCCGCACCGAGCATCTGGTGATGCTGAACGACGACATGGAGGTGATCAACGAGGAGTGGCTGACCAGCCTTCTGGAGTTGTCGCAGGACCCCGAAATCGGCGCGGTCGGCGCCCGCCTTCTGCACGCCGACGGCACCATCCAGCATGTCGGCTGCGTGATCGGCGTCAATAACGGCTCCGCCCATGTCTATCACTCGTTTCCCGGTGATTTCGTCGGGTACAATGGCTTCACCCACCTGATCCGCAATTACTCGGCGGTGACTGGCGCCTGTTTCGCGACACGGAAGAGCGTGATGTCGCAGGTTGGCGGCCTGGACGAAAGCTTTGCGATCGACTTCAACGACATCGATCTGTGCCTGAAGATCATCGAGAGCGGCTACCGTATCGTTTACACGCCATATTCGTCGCTGTTTCATTTCGAGGGCGCGTCGGCAAAGCGCGTTACCCAGAACTCGGACGAACGGCGCCGCTTCGTCGCCCGGTGGGCCCGCTACATGGAGAACGACCCGCATTTCAACCCGAACTTCTCCAAGAGCCGGTTCGACTTCACCGTCGCCTGACGGCGAGTGGCGGTGCGGCGTGAGGGCATTCTGAGGTCGCCCGGATGTCGAAGCTGATCCTCGACATCGATTTCGCGGCTGGCGGCAATAGCGCCGGTTTCGTGCTCGATGGCTGGGCGGAGCAGGAACCCAAGCATCGCTGGACGATGGGACGGGAGAGCCGGCTGCGTCTGCCATGCGTGCCTGGCGAGGCCGGGCGCGTGCTGGCGATCAGCGCGACGCCGTGCCTGCACCCTCCGCATCTGACCGGCCAGGCCGTGATGCTTGCGCTGGATGGCCGTCTGCTCGCCACGATCCGCGTCGATGCACTGCGGGTGTTTGCCTTTCGCCTGCCCGCAGCCCTCGCCGCTGACACCGTGCTGAGCATCACGCATCTCAGCGCCGGCCTGCCGCGCGCGCCCGCCCAGATCCGCCGGGGCGAACCACTCGGGCTGATGATCCACAACATACGGGTGTTCCGGCTGGACGATGGCCAACCGGCTGTGCCGGGAAACTTCCTTCCGGCAACGACCATCAGCCCGACCGTGGAACATGCGATCAAGTCGCGCCAGGAACCGGATCTCGCGCGATTGGCCGCGCGTTTCGAGAGCCTTGGCCAGGGATGTCAATTTGGGCTGGTGCAACGGCAATGCGGCATCGAGCCGCTCGGCCTGCTACGTTTTGTGG
>CAZZWO010000271.1:1788-3097 GCA_964657885.1 uncultured Acetobacteraceae bacterium
GGGCTGGTGCAACGGCAATGCGGCATCGAGCCGCTCGGCCTGCTACGTTTTGTGGATACGACGACATCCTTTCTCACCGACGGGCTGGTCGCAGGCTTCCGAGACATCGGCGCACCGGGCCGCCTCGAGCTGTTTCTGACCATCGACGCCGAGCCGCGTTACCGCTGGGAACATCGCGACTATCGCCTGCTATACGACACAAGGCTTCGTGCCGACGAACACGCGCCGGAAATTGTGCAACACCAGCAAAGCCAAAGACTGGCGTTCCTGCAGCGTAAGTTCATCGAAGACCTGCGGGAGGGCGCGAAGATTTTCGTACTGACGCGCGGCGAGCCGCTCGCCGAGGAAGAAGCACTGGCAGTCTTCTGCGCGTTGCAACTGCACGGCCCCAACACGCTGCTCTGGACGGTCGCCAGCAGTCCGGACGCAGCCGGCCGCGTCGAGCAATTGCAACACGGGTTGCTGCGAGGTCATCTCGGCCCACTGGATCAGCACGGTTACGGTGCGTTCGAGCCGTGGGTCAGCCTCATGAAAAATGCATCGAGGCTGTCCGGCGCTTGACCTTCTCTACTCGTCTCCCTGGCGGAACGGCGAGAGCTCCATCAGCGCGGCCATTTCCATCTCCATTGCCGGCCGTTCGCGTTCCAGATGTTCGCCGATGGCGCGGCGCAGGCCGGGATGGTTGATCCAATGGGCGGAGTAGGTGGGCGAGGGCAGGTAGCCGCGCTGGATCTTGTGTTCACCTTGCGCGCCTGCCTCGACGGTCTTCAGCCCGTGCTCGATCGCGTAGTCGATCGCGCGGTAATAGCAGAGTTCGAAGTGCAGGAAGGGAAAGTCGCCCAGACAGCCCCAGTTGCGGCCGTATAGCGTGTCGGTGCCGGCGAGGTTCAGCGCGCCGGCCACCAGCTTGCCGTCATGTTCCGCAAGCATCAGCACGACCCGGTCGCCCAGCCGTTCCGACAGCAGCGGGAAAAACTTGTTCGTCAGGTAAGCACTGCCCCATTTGCGATCCACGGTGCTTTCGTAGAAGCGGTAGAACGCCTTCCAGTGCGCACGCTCGATCTGCGAGCCGCGCAATGTGTGGAACACCAGGCCGGCCGCATTGGCGTCGCGCCGTTCTCGCCTGATCGACTTGCGCTTGCGCGAGTTCAGCGCGCCGAGAAAATCGTCGAAGCACGAATATCCCTCGTTGTGCCAATGATATTGCACACCCAGTCGCTGCAGCCATCCGGCGTCGCCCAGCGTGTCGTATTCGCCTTGTGTGCAGAACGTCACGTGGACCGAGCTCAGCTTCAACTCGCGGCACGCC
>CAZZWO010000272.1:0-3048 GCA_964657885.1 uncultured Acetobacteraceae bacterium
CTTGTGGATCAACACGCTGCTGTCCGGCCTGACCGATCTCGGCCAGATCACCAAAGGACCGGGGCCGATGTGGTTCATCTTCTGGCTGCCGGTCGGCCTGGTGCTGTCCCGGCCTGCGCCGGCGACCGCGAGGCTTGCCGCCCCTGTCACCCGGCCCGCAACAGCCTAGCGCCCTCGGCCGCCAGCCAGGCCTGCGCCGCCTGCCGGTGCGGCGACAATTTGTCGCTCAGCGCCCAGAAATCCGGCCCATGGTTCATGTGCCGCAGATGCGCCACCTCGTGCGCCACCACGTAATCCTGCACCGTGGGAGGCGCCATCAGCAGCCGCCAGCAGAACATCAGCACGCCATCTGCCGAACAGCTGCCCCAGCGGCTCCTGGTGTCCTTTACCGTCACCCGCCGCACCGGCAGGCCGGCCTCGGCCGCCTTGGCCAGCGATTGCGCGGAGAACCGGCGCCGCGCCTCCGCCCGCAGGAAATCGGCGACCCGGCGCGCCAGGAACTCCGCATCGCCCGACACGTGCAGCGCACCCGCCTCGATCCAGGCGCCGCCGCGCCCGCCCGGGCTGTGGCGGATGGTGTGCTCCATGCCGTCGATCATGACGCTGGCGCCATCGGCGAACGGTGCGGTCTCCGGCAGCGCCGCCAGCCGCGCCGACACCCAGTCGGCGTTGCGCTTCAGCAGCGCCAGCCCCGCCGACTTTGCCGCGCGCATCGGCAAGGTCACCACCACCTCGCCCCGCCGCGCATCGATCCGCAGGGTGATGCGGCGCGCCCTGGTGTGGCGGCGCCAGCAGATGGTGGCCGGCCCGCCAGGCAAGGCGAGCGACTCCGGTGGCAGGTCTTTCACCCCGCCAGAATGGCCGAGCCGCAGGCCACCGGCAATTTATCCGGTCAGTGCAATCAGGCTCCGAGCAGCTCCGCCAGATGCAGGAAGTCCTGCGCGACCAGATCCCAGTCGCCCGCATCAGCCGGTGCTGCCTGGCCCTGCGGCCCGTGTTCCAGCGGGCGCGGCACGAAGCAGGTGCGCAGGCCGCATTGCCTGGCCGCGGCCAGGTCGCTCGGGTGGGCGGCAACCAGGCAGACCTCGTCCGGCCGCGTCGCCAGCAGGTCGGCGGTGCGGAGATAGGCCTCGGGCATCGGCTTGTAGGCCCGGACCACCTCCGCCCCGAGGATCGCATCCCATGGCAGGCCGGCCCGCTTCGCCATGTCGAGCGCCAGAATGATGTTGGCGTTGGACAATGGCGCGATGATGAAACGCGTGCGCAGCCGCGTCAGGCCGGCGACCGCATCCGGCCACGGGTCCAGCCGGTGCCAGGCCAGGTTCAGCTCGTCGAGCTCCCGCTCCGGCACCCGCGCCGGGTCGATGCCGAAATCGGGCAGGATGGTCAGCAGGTTTTCCCGGTGCAGCACGTCCAGCCGCACGAATGGCCGTCGTCCGGTCCGTACCTCCTCCATCGCGGGCATGTACCGCCGGCGCCAGGCATCGGCGAAGGCCGGCCCCGCCGCAGGGTCGCCGCCGTGCGCGGCGAGGAACGGTCCCGCCTCGCGCGCCACGCCGCTGCGCCAGTCCACCACCGTCCCGAACACGTCGAACACCAGCGCCCGCACACCGTCCAGCATCGTCACAGTCACACCTCTCTCAGGTCAGCAGGAACCCGCCATCCACGTTGAGCGCGACACCCGTCGTGTAGCTCGCGGCGGGCGACACGAGATACAGGACCGCTCCGGCCATCTCGTCCGGCTCGGCGGGGCGGGCCATCGGGATGCCCGCCTCCCACGCCGCGCGGTTGTCGCCTTCCAGCAGCGCGCCGGCGAATTTGGTGGCGGTCAGGCCCGGCAGCAGCGCGTTCACCCTTATGCCGTGCGGCGCGCACTCACGGGCGAAGCTTTTGGTCATGCCGATCACCGCGGCCTTGGTGATCGAGTAGATGCCCTGCAGCATGCCGGGCACCACACCGTTCACCGACGCGACGTTGACGATCGCGCCGCCGCCATGGGTCTTCATCAGCTTCACCGCATGCGTGCTCATGAAGAAATAGCCGCGGATGTTGACGTCGACGGTCTTCTGGAATGCCTCGGCGCCGGTATCCTCGATCGGCCCGTAATACGGGTTGGTCGCCGCGTTGTTGACCAGGATGTCGATCCGGCCGCGGGTGCGCCCGATCGTCTCGTACAGCGCGCCGATCTGGTCCATCTCGCCGATGTGGCAGGGCAGCGCCTCCGCCGAGCCGCCCGCCGCACGGATGCTCTCGGCCACCGCCTCGCAGCCCGCCAGCTTGCGGGACGAGACGATCACGTGCGCGCCGTGCCGGGCCAGCAGCCGCGCCGCCGCCTCGCCAATGCCGCGACTGGCGCCGGTGACCACCGCCACCCGCCCGCCAAGATCGAAGCCGCCGCCCTGCAAGCCGTTCTGCATGGACTCCCCTCTCCCCGGCCCCCTCGATCGGAGCATGAGCTCGAACGCATCATGCCCTTGCAGAGTGATTTGACCTTAGAGGCAGATACCCTAACCTGCGCTCCAAACAAATCGGCCGCCCCGAAGGCGGCTTCGGGAAACGTTGCCGCACGCCGGCAAACGAGATGAAGGGGTGAGAGATGGACCAGCACGGGTCTGCGACGCTCGATGCCGCGTCCGGCGAGGCCGGGCGTCATCCGTGGGAGGCGCTCTACCCGCCGGGCCTGAGCTGGCGGCAGCCCGACCCGCAAGGCACGCTGCCCGAGTTGCTGGACACTGCCGCCCGTACCTGGGGCGATCGCCCGGCCATCGAATACCGCGACCGCCAGATCGGCTTCCGCAAGTTGTCGGATCTCGTGAACCACCTCGCCGCCGGCTTCATCGCGGCGGGCTACGGACCCGGCTCGACCATCGCGCTGTTCCTGCCCAACACCCCCTGGCATAGCGTCTGTTTCTTCGCGGCGCTGAAGGCCGGCGCCAGGCTGGTGCATCTGAGCCCGCTCGACGCGCCGCGCGAGATCATGTTCAAGCTGGGCGACAGCGCCGCCAACGTGGTCATCACCACCAACCTCGGCGGCCTGGCCGCTGGCGC
>CAZZWO010000273.1:0-3009 GCA_964657885.1 uncultured Acetobacteraceae bacterium
CGATCGGCTTGTCCGCGGTCTCGAAGATCGCAAACGGGGTGATCGTCGCGTGGCGTCCGCCCATCGGCCCCGGCACCTCGCCCGTCGCCATGTAGCGCATCGCCGGGTTCTCCATCAGCGAAAGCTGGCAATCCAGCATCGACACATCGACCTTGACCGCCTCGCCGGTCCGCTCGCGATGGTACAGCGCCGAGGCAATGCCCAGCGCCGTGTAGATGCCGGCGCCGAGGTCGCCTACCGACACGCCGATGCGCGCCGGCTTCTGCCCGGGATGCCCTGTAACCGACAGGATGCCGCCCAGGCCCTGCACCACCATGTCGTAAGCCGGCTTGGTGGCGTCCGGCCCGGTGTGGCCGAAGCCGGATGCCGCCGCATAGATCAGCTTCGGATGGCTGGCGTGCAGCGTCGCCCATCCGAGGCCAAGCTTCTCCATCGTGCCGGGCCGGAAATTCTCCAGCAGCACATCGGCGCCGTCGAGCAGTCGATGGAAGATCGCGCGGTCGGCATCCTGCTTGAGGTCGAGCGAGATCGATTCCTTGCCCCGGTTCACCGCCGCGAAGTACAGCGATTCGCCGTCGCGGAACGGGCCGTAGGCGCGCGCATCGTCGCCGCCCGGCGGCTCCACCTTGATCACCCGCGCACCCAGCTCGTGCAGCAGCAGCGTGCAGTACGGCCCCGCCAGGATGCGCGACAGGTCCAGGATGGTCGCCCCGTTCAACGGTCCCGCGAGAATGCGCGGATTGGGAATGCGCGGGTCGGCGCCGGCGGTCGTTGTCCCGTCCATGCGGTTTCTCCCTGCCCACCGGTAACTTTATCCGGCTAGGTTTGCCCTGGCCGCGTTTGGCCAGAGCGGGTTCAACGCGGGGAAGGTGCAAAGGATGTCGCAGACGACCACGCAACGCACATGGCTCGACCGGCTTTGGGGCGGCATCGCCGACCAGGGCCGGCTGTTCGCTCGCGTGCCCTCGGGCGACGTCACCGGGCCGGAGCGGGCCCGCCAGCTCGCCACGGCCCTGCTGTCGGAACGCGGCGAGGCGTCGGGTGCGGCCATCGCGCGCGAGCTGGTGATCTGCCTGCGCGGCTTGCCCGCGGCCGACCGGCTCGGCGTGCTGCACGGCATCGGCGAGGGGTTCTCGCCCGAGGACAGCCAGCTACGCCAGGCAATGGAGGCCTACCTGGCCGCTCCGGGCCCGGAGACCGCCAGCCGCATCCACGAAGCAGCCGAGCCACCGCGCCAGGAATTGCTGCGCCGGATGAACATGGCGACAGGGGGCACCGCGACCCTGGTCGAGCTGCGCCGCGAGATGCTGCCGCATCTGCGGGAGGATGCCGCGCTACGCCTGCTGGACCGCGACCTGCTGCATCTGTTCTCGTCCTGGTTCAACCGCGGCTTCCTCGAACTGCGCCGCATCGACTGGGATACCTCCGCGGCCATCCTGGAAAAGCTGATCACCTACGAGGCGGTGCACGAGATCGCCGGCTGGCAGGATCTGCGCCGGCGATTGCTGCCCGACCGGCGCTGCTTCGCCTTCTTCCACCAGGCGCTGCCGAACGAACCGCTCATCTTTGTCGAGGTGGCGCTGACGGCCGGGCTGGCCGATGCGGTGCAGCCCCTGCTGGCGCCACCGGCCGATGGCGAGGGACGCCCGCCGAAAGGCGCCGACACGGCGATCTTCTACTCGATCTCAAACTGCCAGGAAGGCCTGCGCGGCGTCAGCTTCGGCAACTTCCTGATCAAACAGGTGGTCGAAGAGCTCAAGACCGAGCTGCCGAAGCTCCGCCGCTTCGCGACCCTCTCGCCGGTGCCGGGTTTCCGCGCTTGGCTCGACGCCGAGTTCACGGCCGGAAAGATCGCTTTCACCGACGACGAACTGGCGGCGCTCGGGGCTGCCGCCGGCCAGGACCACCGCGACCTGCTCGCCCAGGCGATGGCGGGCGAGTGGTGGGACGATGCGGCTCGCGCAAAAGCCCTGAAGGCGCCGGTGTTGCGGCTGGTGGCCGCCTACCTCACGCGGAATGCGCAGGAAGTGAAGCGGATCGACCCGGTTGCGCGTTTCCACCTCGGCAACGGCGCGCGGCTGGAACGAATCGACTGGCTGGGCAACACTTCGTCCCGCGGCATGCGCGAGTCGTTCGGCGTCATGGTCAATTATCTTTACGATCCGGGCAGCATCGAGGCGAACCACGAAGTCTTCGTGAACACCGGCCGTGTGGTCCGCTCATCCGAAGTCGATGCGCTGGCGACCGCGCCGCGAAAAGGCAAGGCTGCGGCGAAAGTAGCTTAACCGTACATTAGGCCGGCCACGCGGAAACGTGTGTAAACGAAACGAAACGCCGGAAAGGCGGACGAAGGGGAGCAGGGATGTCGGGACGGATAGGCGGGCGCACGCCGCTCAGCACGCAGCAGATCACCGGGTTCTGGGCTGCATGGGCCGGCTGGATGCTCGATGGCATGGACAGCTTCATCTATGCCCTGGTGCTGGCGCCTGCGATGCGGGAGCTGCTGCCGAAATCGGGCCTGTCCGCCGCCCCGAAAGACGTTGCTTTCGCCGGATCGGTGCTGTTCGGGCTGTTCCTGGTCGGCTGGGGGCTGTCCTTCATCTGGGGCCCGATCGCCGACCGTTTCGGCCGTACGCGCACGCTGGCCGGCACGGTGCTGATCTACTCGGTGTTCACCGGGGCCGCCGCCCTCGCCGGCAACGTTTGGGAGCTTGCGGCCTTCCGGTTCCTCGCAGGCGTCGGCATCGGCGGTGAATGGGCGATGGCCGGCACCTATGTCGCGGAAGCCTGGCCGGAGGACCGCCGCCGGCAGGGCGCCGGCTACCTGCAGACCGGCTATTACGCGGGCTTCTTCGTGGCCGCCGTGCTCAACGCAACGGTCGGCGCCGCCTATGGCTGGCGGGCGATGTTCCTGTGCGGGCTGACCCCGGTGGTGGTCTCGGTCGTCACCTTGCTGCGGGTGCGCGAGCCGGAACGCTGGCAGGCGGCGCACGGGCACGAACCGGCCCG
>CAZZWO010000274.1:0-2964 GCA_964657885.1 uncultured Acetobacteraceae bacterium
GGCGCTTCGCTTTTCCGCCCTACTTGGGTTTTGGAAACCCTGGTCAGGGCTTTGGCACCCGGCGCGCTGCCTGGACCAGGGTGTCTAATGCGCTGAGGAACTTCGAGCGGTCGGCGCGGCCGAGTGGCGGCGGGCCGCCGGTGACCATCCCCATCTCGCGCATATGGCTGGACACGGCACGGCCGGCCAGCGCGTTGCCGATGTTGTCGGCGCTCCAGATGCGGCCGTTGGCGGCCAGCGCCCGCGCTCCGGCAGCCAGGCATCGCGCGGCGAGCGGGATGTCCGAGGTGACGCACACATCGGCTGGCGTGATGCGCTCGGCGATCCAGTCATCCGCCACGTCCGACCCCTCGGGCACGGTCACCATCCGCACGAAGCCGAGGCCCGGCGGCCGGATCGGGCGCGACCCGTTGGACACCACGAACACGCCGGTTCCGAGCCTTCCCGCCACGCGGAACACCTCCTCGCGCACCGGGCAGGCATCCGCATCGACGTAGATGTCGGTCAAGACCGGCCCGTCAGTTCTGCTTCGCGGTAGCCGGAGCAGCGGCGAAGCGCGACAGGTTCACCGCATCGTCCGGCCGTTTGGACTGGAAGAAGGTGTAGCTGAGGGTGATCTCGTGCACATCCGCGGTGTCGGGGTCTTCGGCGAGCTTGGGATCGACGAAGAAGGTGACCGGCATCCTGGCGTGCTCGCCGGCCCGCAGCCGCTCCTCGTTGAAGCAGAAGCACTGGATCTTCTTGAAATACGCACCGACTTTCTCGGGCGTCACGTTGAACGCCGCATGCCCGACAATGTCGTGGTCCGAGCGGTTGGTCGCGTCGAAGAATGCCATCGCATCCTGGCCCAGATGCACGCGCACGCTGCGCTGCGACGGCTCGAAGCTCCACGGCAGGTTCGGTGCGACCGACGTGTCGAAGAACACCGTCACCACGCGGTCGGTCGCCGCCCCGGTGTTGCCGGCCACGCGCTGCGTGGTGCCACCCGCGCCGGTCGCCTGGCAGAACAGCCGGTACAGGGTCACCGAATACGAGGTGATCCCGACCATCAGGGCCAGCACCGCCACGAACCCGATCACCGTGTAGCGGGTCTTGCCGAAATTTTGCACGCCCATCCTCCGCATCCGGCTGATTAGGTGCGGGCAGAAGGGTTAGGCAACCCGCGCGGGCGCATGCGTGCCAGCGGCGCTTGCCCAAACACCCCTGCCGCGTCATCACGTGCCGATGCAGCGCGTCTTCTCCGGCATCCAGCCTTCGGGCATCCCCACCCTCGGCAACTACCTCGGCGCCATCCGCAACTGGGTGGCGTTGCAGGACACTCATGATTGCCTGTTCTGCGTGGTCGACCTGCACGCGATCACCAGCTTCCAGGAACCGGCGCGGCTGCGCGACCAGAGCCTGGAGATGGTGGCGACCCTGCTGGCCTGCGGCATCGACCCGCAGCGCAGCGTGCTGTTCGCGCAATCGGCCGTCAGCGCGCATGCCCGCCTCGCCTGGATATTCAACTGCGTGGCGCGGCTGGGCTGGCTCAACCGGATGACACAGTTCAAGGACAAGGCCGGCAAGGACCGCGAGGCCGCTTCCGCCGGACTGTACGTGTACCCGAACCTGATGGCGGCCGACATCCACACCTATCACGCGACGCGGGTGCCGGTGGGCGACGACCAGCGCCAGCATCTCGAGCTGGCGAACGACATCGCCGAGAAGTTCAACCATGATTACGGCGTGGATTTCTTCCCGCGCATCGAGCCGCTCATTTTAGGTGAGGCGGCGCGCGTCATGAGCCTGCGGGATGGCCTGCGGAAGATGTCGAAATCCGACCCGTCGGACCAGAGCCGGATCAACCTGTCCGACGATGCCGAAACGATCGCGCTGAAGATCCGCCGCGCCAAGACCGATCCCGAGCCGCTGCCGGACGCGACAGCGGGCCTGGAAGGGCGGCCGGAGGCGCGCAACCTGGTCGGCATCTACGCGGCTTTGTCGGGCATGGAACCGGGTGCGGTGCTGGCGCAGCATGGCGGGAGCGGCTTCGGGCCGTTCAAGAATGCGCTCGCGGAGCTGCTGGTGACGCGCCTGGCGCCGATCGGTGCGGAAACCCGCCGGCTGTTGCAGGACACCGCATATTTGCAAACCGTGTTGCGCGACGGTGCGGTCCGCGCCCACGCACTCGCCGAGCCGATCGTGAAGGAAGCCGAGCGCATCGTCGGTTTCCTTTCCTGAGTTAAGTCGAAACCACAAAGATCGAGGTAAACCATGAAGCGTCGCCTGCTGCTCGCCTGCGCATTCCTCGCCTTGTGCAAGCCTGCATCCGCCGCGGACATCACGCTGATCCAGGCGGGCAGCCTGCTCGCGGTGCCCGGCGGCCCGGTGCGGCATTCGGTGACCATCTTCGTGCGCGACGGGCGGGTGGGCGACATCCGTGACGGGTTTGTCGAGGCGGGGAACGCCGGCGCCGGGCCGTCCGATCATGTGCGCATCGTCGACCTGCGGCAGGAGTACGTGTTGCCGGGACTGATCGATTGCCACGTGCACCTGACCGGACCGCAGATCAGCAAGGACAGCCAGCTCGAGGGTGTCACCGAGACCGACGAAGGCGCGCTCGCCGACGGAGTGTTGCATGCGGCACGCACGCTGGCTGCCGGGTTCACTACGGTGCGCGATGCCGGTGGCGAGTTGCAGGCGGTCTTGGCACTGCGTGACGGCATCAAGGACGGACGCATCAAGGGGCCGCGCATGGTGGTGGCCGGCGAGCCGCTGTCCTCAACCGGCGGCCATGCGGACCAGAACGGCTACCGGCCCGACATTTTCCAGAAGCCCGGCATCGGCATTTGCGACGGCGCCGACGAGTGCCGGCACGCGGTTCGCTACGAGGTGAAGTATCGCGTCGATCTGATCAAGATCATGGCGACCGGCGGCGTGCTGGACGACAGCGCCGCCGGCACCGACCAGCAATTCACTGACGAC
>CAZZWO010000275.1:0-2960 GCA_964657885.1 uncultured Acetobacteraceae bacterium
TCAGGCCGGCGTCGTGCGGGCAGCTGCATCACCCGAACCGGAGGCATTGGCGGCATGAGGCTGCCTCTGGCACGCGGCCGTGCCCGCCTCGCTGTGGTCGGCGAGCCGCCACCGCCCGCGGTGCCGGACGCCGCCGCCATCCTGTCCGCCATGCCTGTCGCCTGCGTCCTGGTCGATGCAGACAACCGGTTCCGCGCCGCCAATCCGGCCGCCGAGCAGTTCTTCGCCCTGTCGGTATCGCAACTTCTGCATTTCGGCCTGGCCGAGTTGGTGGCCGAGGACAGCCCGCTTTTCGGGCTGCTCGAACAGGTGCGGGCAGGGCAGGTGGTGGTCGCCGATTACGACCTCAATTTCGACAGCCCGCGTCTCCAGCGTCGCGGCGTCACCGTGCACGGCACGCCGGTGCCGGAAGAGCCAGGTTGCGTGCTGCTGACCCTGCAGGGCGAGTCCGCCGCCCGCACGCTGGACCGCCAGCTCAACTTTCGCAGTGCCGCCCGTTCTGTAGCCGGCATGGCCGCTGTCCTCGCCCACGAGGTCAAGAATCCGCTGTCCGGCATACGGGGCGCCGCCCAGTTGCTGGAGCGCACCGTGGGCGAGTCCGATCGCGAACTGGCCGTGCTGATCCGCGACGAGGCCGACCGGATACGCGAACTGGTCGAGCGCATGGAGGCGTTCGGCGAAAAACCGGTGGTGCGCGACGCGGTCAACATCCACCGCGTGCTGGAACACGTCAAACGCCTGGCGCAAACCGGCTTTGCCGCCCACCTGCGCATTGCCGAGCTCTATGACCCCTCGCTGCCGCCGGTGCTGGGCAACCGCGATCAGCTGGTCCAGGTCATGCTGAACCTGGTGAAGAACGCCGCCGAAGCGATGACCGAGGCCCAGTCCGACGGCGAGATCCGTCTCAAAACCGCCTACCAGCACGGCGTCCGGGTAGCGATCCCAGGCACCACGCGCCGGCTGCATCTGCCTTTGATCGTCACCGTGCGCGACAGCGGGCCGGGCATTCCGCCCGAGGTGCGCGACAACCTTTTCGATCCTTTTGTCACCACCAAGCCGGCCGGCAGTGGCCTGGGGCTTGCACTGGTCGCCAAGATTGTCGGCGAACATGGGGGTCTCATCGAAGTGGACAGCCGTCCGGGCCGCACCGAGTTCCGCGTATCCCTGCCGATCTTCGAAGAAGAGCGCGCCACCTCCGGCATGGACCTGCCCGGGGCGTAGATGCCGACACCGCCCACCGTGCTCATCGCGGACGACGACAGGTCGATCCGCACCGTTCTCACGCAGGCGCTCGGCCGCGCCGGCTATCAGGTGCGCGCCACCGGCTCGGCGGCGATGCTGTGGCGCTGGGTGGAGGAGGGCGAGGGCGACCTGGTCATCACCGACGTGGTCATGCCGGACGAGAATGGGCTGGAGCTGCTGCCCCGCATGCGCCGGGTGCGCCCGGACCTGCGGGTCATCGTGATGAGCGCGCAATCGACGCTGATGACCGCGGTCAAGGCGGCCCAGCGCGGCGCTTTCGAATACCTGCCCAAACCCTTCGATCTGACCGAGCTGCTGGCCGTGGTCGCCCGCGCGCTGGCCGTCTCGGCTCCCGCCGACGCCCAAGAGCCGGAGCCGCGCGATACCGAGGAAAAGCTGCCGCTCATCGGTCGCAGCCAGGCCATGCAGGAGATCTACCGGACCATCGCGCGACTGACGACAACCGACCTCACCGTCATGGTCCGCGGCGAGAGCGGCACGGGCAAGGAGCTGGTCGCCCGCGCGCTGCACGATTACGGGCGCCGCCGCACCGGACCGTTCGTGGCCATCAATATGGCCGCGATCCCGCGCGAGCTGATCGAGAGCGAGCTGTTCGGCCATGAGCGCGGCAGTTTCACCGGCGCGCACAACCGCACCCAGGGCCGCTTCGAGCAGGCGGCTGGCGGCACGCTGTTCCTCGACGAAATCGGCGACATGCCGGCCGAGGCGCAGACGCGCCTGTTGCGCGTGCTGCAGGAAGGCGAGTTCACGAGCGTCGGCGGCCGCGCGCCGATCCGGGCCAACGTGCGCATCGTCGCCGCGACCCATCGCGACCTGCGCCAGGCCATCGCCGCCGGTGTGTTCCGCGAGGATCTGTTCTACCGCCTGAACGTGGTGCCCATCCGCTTGCCCCCACTTCGCGAGCGCGCGGAAGACGTCGGCGTGCTGGCTCGCCACTTCCTGGACCGCGCGCGCGAAGCTGGGCTGCCGGGCAAAATACTGGACCAGGGTGCGATCGACGCGCTGCGCCGGCACCGCTGGCCGGGCAATGTGCGCGAGCTGGAAAACCTCATGCGCCGCCTGGCCGCGCTGACGCCGCAGGAGGTGATCAGCGCCGAAGTCGTTGCCGCCGAACTGGCCGAGCCGGAAGGCGACCCCATCGAACCATCCGGCGGCGGCACGCGCGACCTGGGCCAGGCGGTCGAGCGCCATATCCGGCACATGCTGGCCGGCAGCAGCGACCCGACGCCCACGCGCGACATCTACGACCAGGTGATCGCCGAGGTGGAGCGGCCGCTGATCCGCATGACGCTGGCGGCCACGCGCGGCAACCAGATCAAGGCGGCGGAAATGCTCGGGCTGAACAGGAATACGCTGCGGAAGAAGATCAAGGATTTAGATATTGCTGTGGTGCGTGGGGTTGGGTAGAAGAAAGCGCTTCTTTTCTGAAGAAAAAAGCAAAAGACTTTTGTCAAATTGACTCGCCTAAATAGATAAAAGTTTTTTGGTTCTTTTTTTCAAAAAAGAACATCTTCCTTTGCCTGCCCGCCCCGTCACGCTAACGTCCCGTCATGCGCGGTTTCGTCATGTGTCTCCTTCTCGCCGGCTGTGCGCTGTCCGACCCGGTAGCTGTCTCAGAGCAGCCGCGTGCGCTGGTGGACGCTTACCTGATCGCGCACGGTATGGCGGCCGGTTACGCGCAGGGGCCGCAAGCCGAC
>CAZZWO010000276.1:0-2942 GCA_964657885.1 uncultured Acetobacteraceae bacterium
GAGCGCACCCTCCGCCGGCATTCCACGTGCTGCGCACGCGGAACCTTGACCGGCTTCGCCCGGACCGCAGAGCTGCAGGCCGGTGCTGTCACAAGCAGGTGCATGGGTTTGTCGTTCGCGAGCGGCTTCGTCCGCTGCAGGACCGGGTATCAGCCCGGCCAGCAACCGGTCTTGAGGCAGACAAAGCCTTCTATGACGACCTGAGCGGGGAGCGGTAATGTTCGTCGACGCGCCTGCCGTCGTCGCCATCCTCACGCGCGAGTCCGATGCCGACGAACTGGCTGATGCGCTGGATGGCGCCCGGTCGCCGATCACCTCACCGGTCGCCGTATTCGAAGCGATCCTGGGCGTCTGCCGCAAGCGGCACGCCAGCGTGGCGGAGGCTCAGGAGGACGTGCTCGAGTTCCTCGGAACAGCCGGCGTCCGCACCGTCTCGATCTCCGCCAAAGAGGCGGAAACTGCTCTGGATGCCTTTTCCCGTTACGGCAAGCGCCGAGGACACCCAGCTCAACTCAACCTTGGCGACTGCTTTGCCTATGCCGTCGCGAAAACTTATCGGACGGTCCTTCTGTTCAAAGGCGAGGATTTCGGCAAGACCGACATCCGCACGGTCATGGCAGCACGCAAGCCGTAAGCTTACGGCCAGATCTGGTCTGAAGACGGCGCCAGCGTCGTTGACCCGATCAGCCGTGGAATGGAACCCACCAGGTCTTGACCTCGACGTTGAGCATTCCGGACCGAACGGTGGGATCGTCCGTTCCGAGCCTGGTAGCTTCCTCGAGGTCGGCAGCCTTGAAGATCGCCATGCCGCCTGAGGCCATGGTGCCGGCCATGCCGCCGGGCGTCTGCATGAAGGGGCCGCTCAGCACGACCTTGCCCTGGTCGTGGCAGAGGCTGATGTAGTTCGCGTGATCCATGAAGCGGGGCTGTTCGTTGTAGGGCGTCCCCTGCACCCAGTTCGGCCCGGGGCTGTGGAAGGCGACGAAATAGCTGGGTCCGTTCTCGTCGAGCATGGCGGTACTCCTTGAAGGGGTTTCGTGGCGAAAACGCGTGGGTTTGGCCGCGTCAGGCGGCGCAGCCGCCATCGACGGCCATGACGCTGCCAGTGATGTAGCTGGCCCGCGGCGATGCGAGGAACGCGACGGCCGCCGAAATCTCGTCCACACGCGCGTAGCGCCCCAGCGCGGTCTCGTTTTTCAGCCAGTCCGAGATCGGGCCGTCCTCCGGGTTCATGTCGGTGTTGACCGGACCCGTGCCGATCACGTTCACGGTGATCCCCTTCTTGCCCAGATCGCGCGCGGCCCCCCGGGTAAAGCCGTCGACCGCGGCCTTGCTGGCCGAGTAGTCGGCGAGACCCATGGCCCCGGTGCGCGTCGAGAGACCGGACGAGATCGAGATAATCCGGCCGCCATCGCCCATGACCCGGCCCGCCTCGCGGATGCCTGTCAGCACCGCATCGGTGTTGACGGCATACAGGTCGTCGAGGTTGTCCTCGTGGTCGTCGGTGGTCACGAGCCCGTAGTGGAACACGCCGGCGTTGTTGATGAGGATGTCGAGATGGCCGAAGGTCGAGACGACGTCGGCGATCAGCTTTTTCACCTGTGCCGTGTCGGCGGAATCAGCCTTGAAGGCAGCGCTCTTGAGGCCCTTCGCCTCGATCTCGTGCACGAGGGCATTTGCCTTCTCGGCGCTCGACGCATAGCTGATGGCGACGTCGGCGCCCTGGTCGGACAGCTCGCGGGCGATTGCCGCGCCGATGCCGCGCGCGCCGCCGGTGACGAGGGCGACCTTGCCGGTGAGGGTCTGGTCCATGGTGTGTACTCCAAGCCGGCAACCGGAGCGTCGCTGGCTGGACACGAGATAGGCCCCGCGCTGGCGGCCCAGTAGCGAGGGGAACCAGCCCTCACAGTTCTATGGGTGGGATGATCGCGCCGTCAGCCGTTCGGGGAACTCGATTGCAGATCCCCCAACAGCAGGTCGTCGCCGAAGGCGGACGCCAAATGGTCGATGAAGGCCCGGACCGCGGGCGGCTGTCCGCGGGTGCCGGTGAAGACCAGGTAGATGGAGCCAAGTTGCCCAACCCATTCGGGAAGCACCCGCTCCAGCGAACCGTCCGCCAGCTCGCGGCGGCAGCTATGGTCGGGAATGAAGGCGATGCCGGCGCCCCCAATTGCGGCGCTGCGAAGGGTGAAGATGTCGCTACAGACGATCCGCGGCTTCAGGCGGATGCTCACCGGGCTGTTCGCAGGTCCGCTCATCGTCCAGGTCTCGGCCTGGTCGCTGAAGCTCAGCGTCGGCAGGCCTGGGAGCACCGATGGACCGGCATCGCGGCCGATCGTCCGCGCGATGGCCGGCGCAGCGACCATGATCCGCAGATTGGTGGCCAGCGTGCGGGTCGTGAGACTCATGTCGCCGTCGGGGCTGGTCCGGACGCGCAATGCGACGTCGATCTGCTGCTCGATCAGGTCCACCGGCGCGTTGGTCGAGGTGATGTGCAGGTTCACCTTCGGGAGCTGCGCGAGGAAGCCGGGCAGGACCGGCGCGATCGCCTGCAGCATCCCGGGCGGGCAACTGAAGCGGACCGTGCCGCTGGCCTCGTCCCGGAAGCCGGCGGCAGTCGCGTGCGCAGCATGGGCCTCGTCCATCATCTTGCGGCAACGGTCGTAGAACTGCTCGCCGATCTCGGTGACGCGGAACCGGCGGGTCGAGCGTTCGATCAAGCGCACGCCGAGCTGCGCTTCGAGGTCGGCGACCTTGCGGCTCAGCTTCGACTTGGGCTCGCCGATCGCCCGGCTCGCCGCCGCGAACCCGCCATGGGCCACGACCTCCGCGAAATAGTAGAGATCGTTGAGATCCTCCATGGCCAGGGTGTTACCAGGGTTGGCCATTGGTCGGTGGATAATCGGCCAGATTATTCCGATCAGGCTACTCGCGGTGCCCCG
>CAZZWO010000277.1:0-2836 GCA_964657885.1 uncultured Acetobacteraceae bacterium
GGGCCAGGACCGCCAGCAGGCCGGTCAGCAGCCGCGCGGGCGACGGTATCACTGCTGGTCGTCCTTGGCGGTGCCGATACGGAATGCGTACACCGTGAAGGCGGCATCCAGCGGCAATTGCGCGTTCTGCGGCCCGACCGGCGTCGCGGTGAGGTGGATGTCGTCCACCAGCATGCTCGGCTGTGCTTCCTCGATCGCCCGCAGCAGCGCGATGGCCACCGTCAACTGCGCGCTCAGCTCCACCCGCACGCCGATCCGGCGATACGCGCCGACCTGCTCGGCCGGCAGCGTCTCGATGCTGGTAAGCTGAGCGCTGGCCGACACCGCCATCGCCTGCACCTGTTCCTGCAGGCTGGCACCCGCGATTGCGTCGGTATCGCCGGCCAGCACCGCGCGGGCGGGCGTGCGGGCGGCCTGCTGCGCCTCGGCCTTCAGGGCCGGAAGCGCCTCGATCAGGGCGGCTTCGCGAGCGGCGCGCGCCTGCATCTCGCCCAATTGCTCCGATCGCGAGCTGTAGAAATCGGCCAGCGGCGACACCACGCCGAGCCAGACCGCGGCGACGGCCAGCACCGCCAGCCCGCCCGCCAGCACCTGGCCGCGCTGCCCGGTCGGCAAGCTGCTCGCCATCAGCTTCCCCCCATGGGCGGCATGGCGGACGAGACGGTCACTGCGCCAGCTCCGCACGGATGGAGAACACATCGAGGTGGTTGGTCTCGCTGCGGGTGACCGGCGCGGTGAAGGCCGGCCCGTGGATGCGCGGATCGCCCGACAGCAGGCTGATCAGCCGTGGCGCCGACGCGCCCAGCCCCGACAGCGTCATCTTGCGCTCGCGCATGGTGAACTCGGTCAGGTAGCTGTCGTCCGGCAGGATTTCGGTGACCGCCGCCAGCGCTTCCAGCGTGTCGCCCAGCCGGCGCGTTTCCGCCGCGACCGCATCGCCTCCTGCCCCGGCGCCCGAGATGCGGCGGCGGAGTTCGTTCACCTGGTTGATGCGCGGCGCCATCATGCCGAGCCGGTCCTGCATCTCGCCGATCGCCAGCGACTGGCGCAGGAACGGCGACGCCACCACGAACAGCGCGAGGGCACCGGCCGCCGCGACCAGGCTGCGTTGCGACAGGCCGGCACGCCGCGCAGCCGGACCCGCATGCGCCAGCCGCATCACGCGCACGCCATCCGCGCCCGGGCTTTCCAGCAGGCCTGGCCGTCCGCCCGCGGCCGCCATCATGTCCACCAGCGGCAGAAGCGCCGCCCGCGGCACCATCGTCAGCCGCAACAGCAGGCGCGAGCGGGCGCGGTCTCGCTCCTGCACGGTGTAGCCCCAGTAGACCTCGTCGGCGCTGAACGGGGTGAGCCGCTCCATCTCGTAGCCCAGCACGCGCTCGAGCTCGCGTTCGGCGGCCAGCGGCAACATGACCGTGCGCTCCAGCACCTGAGCGGGCGGCGGGCGAAGCAGGACCGGCTCTCCCCGTGGCCGGCCGTTCAGCGCGGCCCGTAAAGCCAAGGCACCGGGCTCATCGAGCCGCACCTGGGTGACGCGCTGCTCGGCTCCGCGGCGCCGGCGCGTCAGCACCAGCAAACCGGGCTGGCTGGCATCGGCGATCAGCGCGTCGGTGCCGGCGGCACGGCTCCGCAGCCGCGCCGGCACAAGCTCCAGCAGCTGCTGACCCCACCAATCGAAGAAATCGCCGAGCAAACACCCCCCGCCCTTGCCGTCCAGGCAATCGCGATGGCGTTACCCCGCCCACACGGCGAAAGGAAGCGTCTCCACCCTGGGTTGCCGCATGTTAATCCGCCGGGTGTCCAAACCGCCGCTATGGGGGGAAGCCGGCTTTCGCGGCCACCTGGCCGCCATGACCAGGAGCGTCCGGAGATGTCCGACTATGACCTTTACTATTGGCCGGTGCCGTTCCGCGGCCAGTTCGTGCGCGCTGTCCTGGCCTATGCCGGGAAGACCTGGACCGAGGGCGATGCCGCCGCGATCTCCGACCTGATGGAGGGGCCGGTCAGGCACATGCCGGCACCGTTCATGGGGCCGCCTTTGCTGATCGACACAAAAGCGGATTTCGCCATCGCCCAGATGCCGGCAATCATCCTTTACCTGGGCGAGACACTGCACCTGCTGCCGGCCGGCGCCGAATTGCGCGCAATGACCATCAAAATCGTCAACGACGCCAACGACGTGATCGACGAGATTACCCAGGATGGCGGTCGCCAGATGTGGACCCCCGCGCGCTGGGACGAATTCGAGCCGCGCCTCCGGAAATGGATGTCGTTCTGGGAGGAGACGGGCCGCCGCCATGGCCTCAAGCCAAACTCGGGTTTTCTGCTCGGCGGCGAAACACCGGCAGTCGCCGACATCGTGACGGCAGTCCTGTGGTCCACCATGGCCGATCGCTTCCCCAGGATCGAAGAAATCCTGCTGGATGAAGCGCCGAAAATCGCAGCCCTGACGCGGCGGATCGCCAAGCTTCCTCCACTGGCAAGGCTCGCCGAAAAAGCCAGGCATGACTACGGCGACGCGTATTGCGGCGGCCAGATAGAAGCCTCGCTCCGCAAAGTACTGGCTACGTAGGGCGGATAAGCGAAGCGCCATCCGCCATTTCAAAGCCTGATCAGCATCTTTCCCATATTCTTACCGGTAAAAAGACCCAAGAACGCGTCCGGCGCAGAGTTCAACCCTTCGAATACAGTCGACCGCGAACTGATCTCTCCGGTCGCGATCAAATCCCCAACGTACGCTTCGAATTCGTTCTTCCGATGCACGTAATCGGACGAGATGAAGCCGCGCAGGGTCATTCTGCACATCACGGCTTGCGTAAGATGCCGCAAGGCGGTC
>CAZZWO010000278.1:0-2710 GCA_964657885.1 uncultured Acetobacteraceae bacterium
CCGCACCGGCGCCGGTACGTCCGCGTCACCGGGCGGTCCGCGCCCGTGCCGTGACACCGCTGACCCGGGCCGAATCCGGCGACACCATCCAGGCCATCCGTATCGTCGGCAACCAGCGCATCGAGGAGGGCACCATCCTCTCCTACATGCTGGTGCAGCCGGGCGATGCGTTCGGCAGCGACCGCGTGGACCGCTCGCTGCGCACGCTTTACGCCACCGGCCTGTTCGCCGACGTCAGCCTGCAGCGCGAGGGTTCGTCGCTGGTCGTGCATGTGCGCGAGAACCCGCTGGTCAACGCGATCAGCTTCGAGGGCAACCACAACGTCAAGGAAGACGACCTGCGCAAGGCGCTGCAGTTGCGGCCACGCGCGGTGTTCACCACGCGCATGGCGCAGCAGGACCGCCAGAAACTGCTCGGCGTCTATGCGGGCAAGGGGCGTTTCGCCGCGACCGTCGAGCCGTTCCTGGTGCGCCTGCCGCAGAACCGGGTGAACGTGGTCTTCAACATCGTCGAAGGCCCGGAGACCAAGATCAGCCGCATCGTCTTCGTCGGCAACCATGCGTTCAGCGAAAACGACCTGAAAGCGGTGATCGACACCCGCGAGGAGCGCATCTGGCGCTTCTTCTCCAGCAGCGATCAGTTCAACCCCGAACGGGTGAACTTCGACCGCGAGCTGCTGCGCCGGTTCTACCTGGAGCACGGTTATGCCGACGTATCGGTCACCAACACGGTCGCCGAGCTGTCGCCCGAGCGGAAGGCGTTCTTCCTGACGTTCCAGATCGTCGAAGGCGACCGCTACCGGGTCGGCCATGTGACGGTGAAGAGCAGCGTGCCGAAGGTTTCGGCGGCGCCTTACCAGGCCCTGGTCCGCGAGACCGAAGGCGCGTTCTACAACGGCAACCTGGTGGAAAAGAGCAGCGACGCCATCCAGGCGGCGGCGCGGCGCGATGCCGCAAATCCGTTCCTGGTCGTCAACCCGCGCATCGCGCGCAACCGCGGCAAGCACACCGTCGATCTCGAGTTCGACTTGGCACAGGGTCCGCGCACCTATGTCGAGCGCATCGACATCACCGGCAACACCGTCACCCGCGACCGGGTGATCCGGCGCGAGTTCCGCTTTGCCGAAGGCGATCCGAACGATCCGGTGCTGATCCGCCAGACCAAGCAGCGGTTGAACGACCTCGGCTATTTCGGCGACGTGAAGGTGACGCCGACGCCGGGCAGCGCTGCGGACCGCGTCGTGGTGAACACCGAGCTGACCGAAAAGGCGACGGGCGAGCTGTCACTGGGTGGCGGCTATTCGACGACTTCGGGCATCCTGGGCCAGGCCGGCCTGCGCCAGCACAACCTGATCGGCACCGGCATCGATGCGGGCATCAACGGCACCATCGCCGCCCGGCAGAGCCAGATCGACCTGTCCGCGACCGATCCATACTTCCTGGACCGCAACCTGGTGGCCGGCGGCGACCTGTTCTACCTGACCAACAACAACCAGTACGTCTCGGATTACAGCGAAACCCGTTACGGCGCGGCGTTGCGCATGGGCTTCGCCTATAACGACCATGTCAGCCAGGCTTTCACCTACACGGTGAGTGACCGCGACGTGAACAACATCAGCCCCTATGCCAGCATCTACGTGCAGGACGAGGCCGGCTATTCGCTGTTGTCGCAGGTCGGCCAGACCCTGTCGTTCGACTATCGCGACAGCCGGGTGGACCCGCATTCCGGCTTCATCATCCGCATGGGCAACGACCTTGCGGGCCTGGGCGGCGATGAGAAATACCTGCGGTCCAAGATCGACACGACCTACTTCCTGCCGCTCGATTACTTCACCGGCAATTCCGATTGGGGCATCTCGTTCGCCCAGGGCGCCGGCTACCTGTACAACCTGCAGAGCAAGGAGCGGATCATCGACCGCTTTTTCCTCGGCGGCGACAATCTGCGGGGCTTCCTCGATCAGGGCGTGGGGCCGCACTCGGTGGCCTACTCGACATGTTTCACGTCGCCCCCGTACGGCCCGCCCGGCGGTTGCCTCGGCAACAACTCGGCGGCGCTCACCGGCGGCGGACTCAATTACCACGGCAGCGACAGCATCGGCGGCAACTTCATCTGGACGCAATCGACCGAGCTGCACTTCCCGCTGCCGGTCCCCGCGGATTTCGGCATCACCGGCCGGGCGTTCGTCGATACCGGCGCGCTGTCCGGCCTCAACGTGCCACCCAACGCGATCAGCAGTTGTCTGGCGACTCTGCCCGTGTACAAGGGCCATCTCGTCGACGAGCACGGCACCCCGATCAGCAAGTGCTACTATGACGACAGCAGCGCGCGCATGTCGGTGGGGCTGGGCGTCTCGTGGAAGAGCCCGTTCGGGCTGATCAACATCGATTTCGGCATCCCGGTGCTGAAGAAGCCCTACGACCAGACCCAATTCTTCAAATTCGGCTTCGGAACGAGGTTCCAGTAAATGCGTACACGCCTGCTCAGCGCCGCCATTCTGGCGTTGCTCGCCACCCTCGTGTCAGGGCCGCAACCGGTCCGGGCGCAATCGAACCCGGGGTATTTCATCCCGCCGCAGCCGTCAGCCCCGCGTGCCCAGCCGGCGCCGCGTCCGCGCACCGCGCGTCCGGTTCCGGTGGCCGCCGCCCCGCTGCCGCAGCCCGAGCCGATGGCGGACCAGGATCAATCACAGCAGGCGCCGATGCCGCCCTT
>CAZZWO010000279.1:0-2700 GCA_964657885.1 uncultured Acetobacteraceae bacterium
ATCGCGGCCTGGTTTGGCGACACGCTGACCGGGCTGGCGGTCAGCGTCGTATCGGCGGCCATCGTCCTGCCGATCATCTATGCCGTTATCCGCGCCGCACCGCGCCTCTGGTGGTTCTGGGGCACCTGCGTGGTGATCGGGTTCCTGTGCGTGTTCACCCTGCTCTCGCCGGTGTTCCTCGAGCCGCTGCTGAACCATTTCCAGCCATTGGCTGAAGGGCCGGTGCGCGAGCAGATCCTGTCGATGGCGCGGGCGGACGGCGTGCCGGCGCATGATGTGCTCGAGTTCGACAATTCGCGGCAGACCAACCGGATCAGCGCGCACGTGTCCGGCCTTTTCGGCACGACGCAGATTTCGCTCAACGACAATCTGCTGAAGCAATGCACGCCCGACGAGGTGCTGGCGGTGCTCGGGCACGAGATGGGCCATTACGTGATGAACCATGTCTTCGTGTTCCTGCTGAGCATGAGCCTCGTCGTGGCAATCGGCTTCGCGCTCGCAAACTGGTTGTTCCGCGTGGTGATCAGCAGGTTCGGTGCAGGCTGGCGCGTCCAGGGCGTCGCCGATCCGGCCGGGCTGCCGTTGCTGGTTGCACTATTCACGGTCTACCTGTTCGTGCTGACGCCGGTGCTGAATTCGCTGGTCCGCATGCAGGAGATGCAGGCCGACATCTTCGGGCTGAACCTGGCGCGGCGGCCGGACGCGTTCGCAACCGTCGCACTGAAGCTGTCCACCTACCGGAAACTCGACCCCTCGCCGCTGGAGGAACTGGTTTTCTACGATCACCCGAGCGGCCGCACCCGAATCATGACCGCGATGCGCTGGAAAGCGGAGCAGGCTACCGACGGAAAGCCGGACGCGGCGCACTGAAGCGGAGCGTCATTTGAGCGGCCAAAGCCAGGCGGCGCCGCGCACGCCCGAACTGTCGCCATGCAGGTTGCGCAGCACGAGAGTGTTCGCACCGTCGGCCAGGACGTAGCGGCGCATCAGTCCGGGCACGGCGTCGTACAGATGCTGCATGGCGGACAGGCCACCGCCGATGACGATCGCGTCCGGGTCGAGGATGTTGACGACCACGGCGAGACCGCGCGCCACCCGGCCGGCATGCCGCGCCAGGGCCGCCTGCGCACGCGCCTCGCCTGCGGCCGCGCGTGCCGGAATGCTGCTGGCGTCGGCGTTGCCCGGGCCATCGCAATCCTCGGCCAGCGAGGGTCCGGCAATGTAGCGCTCGAGGCAGCCTGCATGGCCGCAGAAGCAAGGCCTCGGCGGCAGGTCATCCGGTTCGGGCCAGGGCAACGGCGTGTGCCCCCACTCGCCGGCGATTCGGTGCCGGCCGGGCAGGAGCTTGCCGCCAGCGACGATCGCGCCGCCGCAACCGGTGCCCAGGATGACGCCGAACACCGTGCCGTAGCCGGCACCCGCGCCGTCGGCGGCTTCGGACAAGGCGAAACAATTGGCGTCGTTTTCCACCCGCACCGGCCGGCCGAGCACGGCGGACAGGTCGCGGTCGAACGCCATTCCGTTCATCCACACCGAGTTGGCGTTGCGCACCAGGCTGGTGGCCGGGCTGATCGCCCCGGGGATGCCGACCCCGATCGTGCAAGTTCGCCCCACCGCCGCCTCGGCTTCGGCCACCAGGCCCGCGACGGCCTGCAGCGACGGTTGATACACCCGCGGGTTCGCCACGCGCCGCCGGAACACCACGCCACCATCGGGAGCCAGCACCACGATCTCGATCTTGGTGCCGCCGAAATCAACTCCGATACGGTGTGACATCGACTACCCGGTCTAGCTGCCGAACTGTTCGACGAGGTCGGCGAGGTGGCCGATTTCGTCGAGGCGCATGCCTTCGCCGGCCGGCGCACGGCCACCCCGGGCAACGCGGCGGGGCAGCATTGCGCGTTCGAACCCGAGCTTCTGCGCCTCCTTCAGGCGGGCATCGGCCTGCGCCACCTGCCGCACCTCGCCGGACAGCCCGACCTCGCCGAAATACACGCTGCCCGCGTTGGTCGGCGCGTTGGTGGCGGCGGAGACCAGCGCCGCGGCCACCGCAAGGTCGGCTGCGGGTTCGGTGATGCGCAGGCCACCCGCCACGTTGAGGAACACGTCGGAGCCGGACAGCCGGATGCCGCAGCGGGTTTCCAGCACGGCGAGCAGCATCGACAGCCGGCCGCCATCCCAGCCGATCACGCTGCGGCGTGGCGATCCGCCGGCGTTGGGCGCCAGCAGCGCCTGCACCTCCAGCAGTACCGGCCGCGTGCCCTCCAGCCCGGCGAACACCGCGCTGCCGGCGATGTGGCCGCGCCGCTCGGCGAGGAACAGCGCCGATGGGTTGGCGACTTCGGCCAGCCCGCGATCGGTCATCTCGAACACGCCGATCTCGTCGGTGGCGCCGAAGCGGTTCTTGGTGCCGCGCAGGATGCGGAACTGGTGGCCGCGGTCGCCTTCGAAATGCAGCACCGCATCGACCATGTGTTCCAGCACGCGGGGGCCGGCCAGCGTGCCCTCCTTGGTCACGTGCCCGACCAGGATCAGCGAGAAGCCGCGCTGCTTGGCCAGCCGGATCAGCTCGAACCCGGCCGAGCGCACCTGCGTCACCGTGCCGGGTGCGCTCTCGACGGTGTCGAGCCACATCGTCTGGATGCTGTCGATCACCACCATCGCCAGGTCGCGCTCGCTTTCCAGCGCGCCGGCGATGTC
>CAZZWO010000280.1:0-2484 GCA_964657885.1 uncultured Acetobacteraceae bacterium
GTTGCTGGAAGGCCGTTCCGCGGACATCGAGCGGCAAATCGAGGCCGGTGGAGGGCGCTTCCACAAAGCCCACCACCATTGCCACGAGCGCCTCGTAATCACGGTCGGCGCCGACCAGGCGGGCTTTGGGAAAGCGATCCTGCAGGTTGCGCAACAGAACATCGGGATCGTCGCCGAGCAGGATCGACGCGACGCCCTTGCCGCTCGAAGCGACCAGGATTGCGCCGAGCGACGATGCACCGATGGCGAAGCGGATTTCCTCGTGGGCCGCACCGGCCCGGTATTGCGTCGGTGTCATGCCCAGCATGCCGTTGCTCTGTTCGTAGAACCGGCCGCTGGAATTGAAGCCGGCGTCGTACATCGCTTCGGTCACCGGTTGGCCGCGGCCGAGGCGCTCGCGAACCCGGGTGGCGCGTCGTGCCGAGGCATATTCCTTCGGCGTCAGCCCGGTGGCCGCCTTGAACACGCGATGAAAATAGCCTGGGCTGCGGCCGGCAGATTTCGCAAGCTCATGCAGCGAAAGCTCGTTTTCGCTCTCCTCGATCCGCCGGCACGCCTGTGCAACGAGCGCGGCGTTCCCGGCGCCGGCGGAAAGCCCGTCGGGATGACAGCGTTTGCACGGCCGGAACCCTGCCGACCTTGCTTCGGCGGGTGTGGCATGAAAGGCGACGTTGCGCGGGTTGGCGGCACGGGAAGGGCAGGATGGGCGGCAGTATACGCCGGTGGTCGCCACCGAATACCAGAATTGCCCGTCTGCCGCAGGGTCGCGGGCAACCACAAGCGGCCAGCGAGGGTCGGCGTTCGTCATGTCAGGGGCAGCCTTTGAAGCGGGGCTGAGAGTCAGTGTCATGTTCATGTTGGTCTCGTTGAAAGCTTGGCGCCATCCTGGATGCGCGGCGATGCAGGCGACACTCCGCGTCTTGCGATCCAATCGAAAAAACCAGGAAGAAGGCGCCACACGACCGTGGCCCTTGTGTTTTGGATTGGATGGCAAGAGACGGAGTGTCTTCACGCTCGCTGCAAACGATCATGGCTGCTCAGGCGAGAACGATAATGATGAACCCGTTGGATAGTGGATCGCGCGAGTGCCGGCCGACCGAAAGGACGGCTCCGCCGTGAGCGCCGAAGATATAGCCGCGCGCATCGGCGGGATCGACTGGGCCGGTGCCGCATCGAGTCTCGATGCCGAAGGGTGGGCGGTGCTTCCGGCACTGCTGGACGACACAGAATGTGCATCGGTGTCGGAACTGTATGGCTGCGGCGAAGGCTTCCGCAGCCACGTCATCATGGCGCGCCATGGGTTCGGCCGCGGCGAATACCAGTATTTCAGCTATCCGTTGCCGCCTGTGATCCAACAACTGCGCACGTCGATCTACCCGCATCTGGCGCCGGTCGCGAACCGATGGCACGAGCGGATGGGAAAGCCGGTCCGCTTCCCGCCCGTCCATGCGGCGTTCCTGACGCGGTGCCACGACGCCGGGCAACACCGCCCCACGCCGCTGCTGCTGCAATACGGTCCCGGCGACTACAACTGCCTGCACCAGGACCTTTACGGCGAGCACGTGTTCCCGTTGCAGGTGGCGATACTGCTGTCGGAACCTGGGCGGGACTTCACGGGCGGCGAGTTCGTGCTGACCGAGCAACGGCCGCGCATGCAGACCCGGGCGTCAGTCGTCCCGCTCGGGAAGGGCGATGCCGTGGTGTTCGCCGTGAACAGCCGTCCGGTGCAGGGCACGCGCGGCGACTACTTGGTCAGGCTGCGTCATGGCGTCAGCCGGCTGCGAAGCGGCCAGCGGCATACGCTGGGCGTGATCTTCCATGACGCAGCTTGATGATGTGAAGGCGCGGCTTGCGTGGGGCTACTGGCTTGGGCCGGCCAGCGGCGGCGTCTGCTGGTGCTGGACCACCCGCCATTTGTCGTGCTCCAGGCGCCGGTAAACCGTCGTGCAATGCGCCTCGTACGTGGTCTGGTCCCGCTCCGCGCGTGCGCTGTAGGCGATGACGATCAGGCCCTCCTGCGGCCGCGACACCTGCCGGTCCGACAGCGTCACGCTCGTCCAGCGCGGCGTTTTGGACACCTCCTCCGCCGCCTGCCGCCCGGTCACGATGAAGGGTTTGGCCGGCAGCACCATCAGGCACTCCTCGTCGATGGTGGCACGGTAGTTTTCGGGCGGGCCGGTCCAGAGGCCTTCCTCGGAACCCCAGATCCGTTCATCGTCCATGCGCATCTCCTGTCTCGTGACGTGAAGGCTGTAGCGTGGCAGGCAATGGATCGTTCGCCGCAATCGCGAGCCCATCTTCCTGGACCTCGATGAACAACGACAGCTTCGACATCCGTCGCGATGACCTGTCCGGCGAGGCTACGCGCGCCCTGCTCGACATCCATCTCGCGGGCATGCACGCCAACTCGCCGCCGGGCGGCGTGTCCGCCCTCGCGCTCTCGGGCCTGCTCGCCCCCGAAGTGACGGTCTGGACCGCGTGGCA
>CAZZWO010000281.1:0-2303 GCA_964657885.1 uncultured Acetobacteraceae bacterium
GCAGATGCGTCACGTCGGCCGCCGCATAGGCCACCTGGGCGGGGCTCAGCGGCCGCGCCGACCAGTCGGAAAAACGGTGCGCCTTGTCGATCTGGCCGCCGGCCAGCCCCGCCACGAGGCTGTCATAGCCGACCTGGTCGCCGAAACCGGCAACCATTGCGGCCACCTGGGTGTCGAACAGCGGCACCGGCACCGCGCCGAACATCTGCAGAAAGATTTCCACATCCTGCCGTGCCGCGTGGAATACTTTGACCACGTTCGGGTCGGCCAGCAGACGGCCCAGCGGCGCCAGATCCAGCCCGGGCGCCAGCGCATCGACCACCGCCACGTCGGCCACCCCGCCCAGCTGCACGACGCACAGCTCGGGCCAGTAGGTGCGCTCGCGCATGAACTCGGTATCGACCGTGACATAGGGCTCGGCGGCGAGGCGCTCGCACAGGCTGGCCAGATCTTGGGTCTGGGTGATCAGGACGGGAGGCGCGAAGATCTCGCGCGAGGGACGGGGCATCTGGTTTCATACAACGCGCAAAGGTCTTATGGGAACAGCCGGGGCTCGCTGCACTGCACGCAGCCGCATGCGCACCCCTCCGCCCAAGTCGTTCATGCCGTTCGAGGACCCTCCATGCACACCTACCGGACCCATACCTGCGGCGCCCTCCGGGCAGCCGATGCGGGCTCGCCCGCCCGCCTCTCCGGCTGGGTCCACAGCAAGCGGGACCACGGCGGGCTGCTGTTCATCGACCTGCGCGACCATTACGGCCTGACGCAGATCGTGTTCCCCAACGGCTCGCCGGCGCTGGCCACCGCCGACGCGCTGCGTGTGGAAAGCTGCATCACGGTAACCGGCGACGTGGTCGCGCGCGCGCCTGGCACGGTGAACCCGCGCTTGCCGACCGGCGAGGTGGAGCTGATCGCCCGCGAGATCACCGTGCAATCCGCCGCCGAGGTGCTGCCGATGCAGGTGGCGGGCGCCGAGACCTATTCCGACGAGACACGGCTGGCGCACCGCTACATCGACCTGCGGCGCGAGCGGGTGCATGCCAACATGATGCTGCGCGCGCAGGTGATCGCGTCGTTGCGCCGCCGCATGCAGGACCAGGGTTTCACCGAGTTCCAGACGCCGATCCTGACCGCCAGCTCGCCCGAAGGCGCGCGCGACTTCCTGGTGCCGGCGCGCAACCATCCCGGCAAATTCTATGCACTTCCGCAGGCGCCACAGCAGTTCAAGCAATTGTTGATGGTGGCGGGCTTCGATCGTTACTTCCAGATCGCACCGTGCTTCCGCGACGAGGCGAGCCGCGCCGACCGCTCGCCAGGCGAATTCTACCAGCTCGATTTCGAAATGAGCTACGTGACGCAGGAGGACGTGTTCGCAACGATCGAGCCGGTGATCGGCGGCCTGTTCCAGGAGTTCTCGCGCGGCCGCACGGTTGATGCAGCACCTTTCATGCGCATTCCCTACGACCAGGCGCTGCTGGAATTCGGCTCGGACAAGCCCGACCTGCGAAACCCGCTGCGCATCACCGATGTCACCGGGCATTTCGACGGCAGCGGGTTCGGTCTGTTC
This sequence comes from uncultured Acetobacteraceae bacterium, assembly GCA_964657885.1. Lineage (GTDB taxonomy): Bacteria > Pseudomonadota > Alphaproteobacteria > Acetobacterales > Acetobacteraceae > BOG-908. The sequence continues at coordinate 1,568 of CAZZWO010000281.1, forward strand.
GCCAAGATCGCCGCCTCGGGCGGCATCGTTAGGGCGATACCCGCCCCCGGCGCCGGTCCGCGGCCGCGCGGGTTCTTCGACAAGCTGAACGAATGGGCGCGCGCCGAGGGCGCCGGCGGCCTCGGCTACATCATTTTCGAAGCCGACGGCGCGACGGGTCCGATCGCCAAGAACCTTGAAGCGGACAGGCTCGAAGCCATACGCACCGCCTGCGGGCTGCAGGCCGGCGACGCCGTGTTCTTCGCCGCCGGCGCGCACGAGACGGCGGCGAAATTCGCCGGATCGGTGCGCACCCGCATCGGCCAGGAACTCGAGTTGATCGAGAAAGATGCGTTCCGGTTCTGCTGGGTGGTGGATTTCCCGATGTACGAGCTGAACGAGGAGACCGGGCAGATCGACTTCAGCCACAACCCGTTCAGCATGCCGCAGGGCGGCATGGATGCGTTGCAGAACCAGGACCCGCTGACCATCAAGGCGTTCCAATACGACATCGTGTGCAACGGCATCGAGCTGTCGTCGGGCGCCATCCGCAACCACCGGCCCGACATCATGATCCGCGCGTTCGAGATCGCCGGCTACACGCAGGCCGACGTGGAAGCGCGGTTCGGCGGCATGCTGAACGCGTTCCGCTACGGCGCGCCACCGCATGGCGGCTCGGCGCCCGGGATCGACCGCATGGTGATGCTGCTGGCCGACGAGCCGAACATCCGCGAGGTGATCCTGTTCCCGCTCAACC
>CAZZWO010000282.1:0-2076 GCA_964657885.1 uncultured Acetobacteraceae bacterium
ACGAAGGTCTGCGGGTTGCGGTCGTAAAGCGGAAACCAGCTCGACTGCACCTGCACCATGATGCGATGCCCTGGCAGGAACACGTGGTTAGCGTTCGGCAGGGCGAAATCGTAGGCCTGCTTCTGGTCGGCCGGCACCGCCTCCGGGTGATCGAAAGCGTGCCGGTAGCGGCCACGCAGGATGTCGGCCGAGACCATCAATTGGTAGCCGCCGAGGCGCGGAGTCTGCGCCACTTGGTCCGGATAGACGTCGATCACCTTCACCACGAAATCGACATCGGTGCCGCTGGTGCTGGCGACCAGCTTGGCCAGCGGCTCGCCGGCGATCTTCACCGGCGCGGTCAGGCGCGGCGTGGTGAAGCTCAGCACGTCGGGCCGGGTGGACGCCTCGCGCTGGTCGCTCGCCAGCCAGTTCCGCCACGCATCGGCCTCGCCGTCGGCCAGCAGGTGGATCGGGCGCTGGATGAACGGCACCGGCTTTGCGGGATCCGACACATAGGCCGAGAACCCGTCCGCGGCACCCTGGCTGGCATCCAGCACTCCGCCGGGCAGCAGGTGCATCGCCCGCGGCTTGATCGTGCAACCCGCCTCGCAACCCTGCGGCCAATCCTTCAGCCGCAACCAGTGGTTCGTGCCGCTTTCGAACGCGTTCACCTGTGCCACTTCGGCATCGGACACGCCGTCACGAAGGTAATGGTCGAGGAACGGACGCAGGATGTGCTGGCGGAAATACAGGCCGGTGTCGCCGCCGAAACCGATCTCGCCGAGCGTGGTGTCGGCGTCGATCTCCTGGCCGTGGTGCCAAGGACCCAACACCAGAAACAGCTTGCTGCCGTCGCCATCTTTCGCATGCAGCGCCTTCCATACTGCCGGGGCGCCGTAGCTGTCCTCCTGGTCCCAAAGGCTATGCACCAGCATCGTCGGCACGGTCAGCGGAGCGGTGCCCAAAATACGGTCCATCGCCTGCGCCTGCCACCACGAATCATAGGCCGGGTGCTGCGTCAGCTTGCGGTAGAAGCCGACCTGGTTCTCGCCGTGGCTGTCGGCCATCGCACCGGCCGAGCCGAGTTCCAGGAACGCGTCGTAATCGTCGTAATGGTCGGTCCACCATTTCTCATCGTTCGCGCGCGTGGCTTCCTGTTCGTAGATGTAGTTCAGGTTGAGCTGGCGGAACGCGCCGCGATGGAACCAGTCGTCACCCATCCAGCCATCGACCATCGGGTTCATCGGCACCGCAACCTTCAGCGCCGGATGCGGATGCACCAGGCTGATCAGCGCCTCGTAGCCGTCGTACGAAATACCGATGGTCCCGACACGGCCGTTGCTCTCGGGTACGTTGTGCACCAGCCATTCGATGGTGTCGTAGGTGTCCGTTGCGTCATCGACCTTGGTGTCGTTCAGCGCGGTCCCGGCGAGCGGCCGGTTCATCACGTAATCGCCCTCGGATTTGTACTTGCCGCGGATATCCTGCACGACGCGGATGTAGCCCGCGTCCACGATCATGTCGTCCGCATTGTCGTAGCCATCGAGGCTGGCGATCAGGTGGCCGCTATGATTGTAGCTGGTCGTATCGGTTGCGTTATAGGGTGTACGCGTCATCAGCATCGGCGCACGGTGGGCGCCGCGCGGCACCAGAATGACGGTGTGCAGCTTCACCCCGTCGCGCATCGGCACCATCACGTCGCGCCGCTCATAATCGAAGCTCGACGTCACCGGCTTGAAGGTTTTCGGCGTCTCGCTCTGCAGCGTCTGGGCGCAAGCGAGCGGCGGGACGACGGCGCAACTCACCAGAAGCAACGTTGCGAGCAATGATTTGTGCATCGAATCTCAAGCCTCGCGATAGAAGATCAGCATCAAGCCTATCAGCACGAAACAGGTTGGCCACAGCCAGCCGGCCATTACCGCGACACGGCCGCGCGGCATCCGCAGTTCCAGCCACCGCGACCAGCCGGCGAGGATCGACGTCAACGCCAGCGGCGTGTGCGTGAACTCGATCAGCAACGCGTCCTTCACGTTGGCGATGGTGTGGTTGTGGGTCAGCAGCAGCGCGCCGCCACCGGCACAAACCAGCGGGAAC